>JAYWEV010000173.1:0-4358 GCA_043779145.1 Aestuariivirga sp.
GATGGCCATGTGTGATGATGCCACCATGAAGATGATGACAGACGCTATGGCAAAAGACACTGATCCTAAAATGAAGGAAGGTGTGATGAAGGCTGGCGAAGAAATGAAGATGGCTATGGATTCAATGAAAGCCAACAAAATGGATGATTGCAAAATGCATGTTGGCATGGCCATGGATCACATGATGATGAAGCATAAGTAAGCTTCAATTTTTGTATTAGAAGGGCAGAGTGATCTGCCCTTTTTTATTGGTTCAGGTTGATCTCAGATGTCTGGCCCGCAGCAATTAAAAAATCTGCTTTCAAGTTTTGATCGCCTAGTTGTGCTTCAGCATAATAATGGCCGGGCTTTAAAACGATTTCAACTGCCACTGCCATTAATGCAGGAAGTTCGTTTCCGCTGTCGTCTTTAATTTGCCAATGAACTTCGCGCTCGGCGTTGCCGGTTACGTTCAGTTTCGCAAGCCCCGCAATATGGTCGATGTTTACGGCACTCGTGTATCCTGCCTTCACGTTAACATCGGTGACTGCCACAGCATTGCCTGATGCAAATTGACTTTCAATTCTATAGGTACCTTCGGCGACGTTCAAAACTTCACCTGGCCGATGGCTTGTGGCAACGAGCTTACCTTTTTCGAATCCTGACAGCGCGTAGATCTTGCTGGTGCTGGCAATCCCCAATTGATCAACGCCTTTTATGCGTGGCAAAATTCGAAGTGCACCTGCGTTCATCACGAAGCTCATGCCAATCTTGGTGCCTGGCTGCACGCTCACAACTTCTTCAAGATGCGCCGAACCAAATACGGCCTCGACATGATATTCACCTGGCGCCAAGGGCACGGTTACGACGGTTGCCGTTTTTTCATAAATTAAAGCTTGATCCTGATCGACAATTTTCCAGCTGACGTTGTCAACCAGCGCAACTCCATTTGGTGAATAAAGGGCCGAAAGCTCTAGGCCTTCATGGCCAGAGGCCACGGTGGTGATGGCCATTTCACCACTGGCAGGTAAATTAATTTCGTGTTGAGCAGGGCTGGCGCTGATCAGCTTTTGGGTTGTGGCTTGTGCATTACCTACGGTCAAAAATAGAGCCGCCACCAAAGCTGGCGCGAGGCGCTCTAGTCTTTGGTGGCGGATATGCGTTGGACGGGTGCTGAGATCGCCCATTCGCTTTGTCCCTGTTTAACTCTCCCCCAGCTCTCCGGCCGGTGAGTGTGTTCAAGCATGCAAAGGTCGAGGCGACAATGAAATGCTTAATCAATGGTTAATAGTAGCATTGCAATTGAAAGCATTGCCAAACCAACCTTCAAACGCCAAATAGTCAACATCATGAAATTGAACGATACCTCAACCGTTTTGACTTTCCTCAAAAGTCGCAAATCCGCTTCTGCCAAAGCCATGACAGGGCCAGGGCCTTCAAAAGCTCAGATGGATGAAATTCTCGAAATTGCTGTGCGTGCGCCCGATCATGGCAAGCTGGCACCATGGCGCTTTATTTTGATTGAAGGCGAAGGACGCGCGACGATTGGCGAAGGCTTTGCTCAAGTGTGGGCCAAGAACAACCCGTCCCATGGTGCGGAGAGTTTGGATTTTCAGCGTGGTTTATTTATGCGCGCACCGGTGATTTTGGTCGTCGTTTCAACAGCTGCGATGCACGGTAAAATTCCCGTTTGGGAACAACAAATGTCCTCCGCCGCAGTTTGCTATAATGCAGTGCTTGCGGCAACTGCGCTGGGCTTTGATGCGCAATGGCAATCCGATTGGGTGGCGTATGATGAAGCAGCCAAACCCGTCATGGCTGTTGGGCCGCACGAGAAAATTTCAGGCATCATCTATATTGGAACGTCGAGCGTTCCTCTGGAAGATCGACCGCGGCCCGATGTTTCTACTTTGCTCACAAGGATCAATTCATAATGGCCATTCGCGGTGTTTTGTTTGACAAGGATGGAACGCTGATTGAATCAGATGGCACATGGATCGCCGTGTTCAAATCCTTTTTATCGCAAGTCAAAAAGGTTGGGCACGACGAAGTTGATGCTCTAATGGCGAAAGCTGGTTACGACATTCAAAATAACAAGCTCATTCCTGGCAGCGTGCTTGCTGCTGGCACGTCACAAGAGTCAATTGCAATATGGTGGCCAGAGCTTGATCAGCAAGGTGTGCGAGAAAAATACCTTCTGTTGAATAATGAATATGCCCATCTTGCGCAAGATCACATGAAGCCGTTGATGGACTTAGTTCCGGTTTTAGATCAGTTGCATGCAATGGATTTAAAATTAGGCGTGGCCACAAATGATACCCACCGTTCAGCAACTGGGCATATGCATCAGCTTGGTGTGCACGGCTATTTTGTTGAAATCATCGGTGCAGATAGCGTTGCCATCGCTAAACCTTCTGGACAAATGATCAAACGCTTTGCTGAAGCAACAGGTCTTCAACCCCATGAGATTGCGATGGTTGGAGATAACACGCATGACATGGAAGAAGCGCGGGCTGGTGGGGCAGGGTTAGCGATTGGCGTTCTAACTGGCAATGCCGCGCGAGAAGACATTGCGCATTTGGCTGACCACATTTTAGATTCGATTGCTGATATTCCCGCATTTCTGAGAAGGCTCAACTAATGTTTTATGAAGTGGCAAAAAACAATCACGGCCTGCCGCTGGATCCGTTTTATGCGCTGGTTGGCCCACGTCCGATTGGTTGGATTTCTACATTATCCAAAGACGGCATTGCCAATTTAGCGCCTTATAGTTTCTACAACGCCTTCGCCCATAACCCGCATTATATTGCGTTTGGTTCTGGCGGTTTTAAAAATACAATTCAGAATATTACCGACACTGGCGAATTCGCAGTCAACCTTGCGACTTTTAATCTGCGTGAGGCGATGAATATCACTTCATCAAATGTAGAAGGCGATGAGTTTGTTTTGGCGGGGTTGGAAAAGGCGGAGTGTAAGTTAATCGCACCGCCACGCGTTGCCGCAAGCCCCGTCTGCTTAGAGTGTCGCCATTTCCAAACTGTCGAGCTGCCAAATGATGAAGGTGTGGTTGCAGACTGGTTAGTGATAGGCAAGGTTATGGCAATTCATATTGAAGATCGCTTCATAGAAAATGGCCGGGTTAACACTGCTGCAATGAAACCAATCGCCCGCCTCGGATATGCCGAGTACACCACTGTCGATGACGTTTGGAAGATGCGACGGCCAGCTTAACGATTGCGTCATATTCGGCGTATCATTGTCACAAACACAACCTTAACGATAGTTTCTTGGCGCGTGAGTCGCTCTGTGAGTCGTGAACATTGCTCGAACGCCACAATTTTGCCATGTTGATAACTCTGTTTATGAATTTAAATAACATATATAAAACATATAACTACGCCACTTTTCCACCTGTGGATAACCTGTTTAATGATCTGTTAACCATCGCGGAGTCAGGACTCGCTTTGCGTGCGGAAAACGCCGTTGTGAATATGAGAGTCCAAGCAAATGGTAAGTTGTCTGTTGATTGATAAAAATCCAGTAGAAAGGCAAAAACTTCAGCAAATGCTGGGCGCAGTGGGATTTCATTGTGACGAACGTGCTGGTGCCGAAGAGGGCATTCGCTTTTGCCAAGAAAGTAATCCCGATGTTATTGTCATGGAAGCGTCTAGCGTTAAAGCAGCGAAAGAATTTTTACGATTGGTGCGTTATCAAGGCCGTTCTCAGCGCAGGCCTGTGGTCATCCTCTATTCTGAAAAACCAAATATGGAGACTGTAGCCGAGACTATTATTGAAGGCGCTGCTGATTTTTTAGTAAAGCCGTTTGACCGCGATTTGCTTTTGTTCAAGCTTGAGCAAGCCGGCGTTCGCCCAAACTAAATAAATTCGTTACCAAAACCTTAAAATTTATAATGAACTGATTGTTAAACCTTAGCCTCTAACTTTCCCAACAGTGAATAGACGAGTTGGTGTTGGTGATGAGTGAAGACGTTAATTTGGGATTGGATATAACAATCCTCAATCATGTTTTAGAAGCTGGCGATGATGCGGCGCGAAGAGCGCTTGCCCTGCAACTTGCTCAGCTGATTACCGATGGGTCAGCCTCTGAACTTGAATGCCAGCAGGTAACCCCAATCCTTCTCAAACTCAGTGTTGATGATTGCCCAGACGTTCGGCGTGCACTTGTTTTGGCGCTCACACAGGAGGCAACACTTCACTCTGACATTGTGTTTTCAATAATTGCAGATGAAGATTCAATAGCGTTGCCATTTCTAACTCAAACGCCTGCGCTTAATTCGTGGCACATGATGGCAATATTGCGGGTGGGCGATGAGGCGCGGCAACGCGTTGTTGCTGGGCGCGATGATCTGACCGCCGAG
>JAYWEV010000174.1:0-11467 GCA_043779145.1 Aestuariivirga sp.
AAATCTCCTCAGCCATTTTCCAATCCAAAGTGGGGCGCGAGATTGAAGTGTTGGTTGATGAGATCGACATTGAAAACGACGAAGCAATCGCTCGCAGCAAATGGGATGCGCCAGAGATCGATGGCAACGTGTTCATCCCGGGTGCAACTGATTTAAAGCCTGGAGATCTTGTCAAAGTCAAAATCGTCGAAGCTGAGGAATATGATTTGGTTGGGGAGCGGGTCTAATAATCGTCCTCTACCGCTTGCGGGAGAGGAAAGGGGCACAATGCAAAGCATTGGGATAGGTGAGGGTCTGAGTTTTTTGAAAGAGGCCCTCATCTATCCCATCTCACGAACGTTCGACGGGCCCCTTTCCTCTCCCGCAAGCGGTGGAAGACAAAAAACTACTGCGCGGCCTTGATCACTTGATCAACTTCAGCCATCGCCTTATCACAAAAACCAGCAGCATCGGCCTTGGCATCGCCTTGGGTCTTCGTCCACAATGCGTCTAAATCAGCCTGCGCAAGGCCGCTCTTTTGTTCGAAATGTTGAACGGCATTTCCAAGTGCAGATGATTTCGCACTATCGAGCTTTGGCTTGCACACTTTGCCTGCAACGCCTGCTTCATAAGCGGCGATCAATTCTGCTGGCGCGGTTTGGGCCAAGACGGCACCGACGCTTAAAGCTGATGCGAAAATGACGGAAAGTAAAAGGCGCGATTTCATGTAGCCCCCCGAATTTGGTTGAGTCTGCTTGATGCTGGTGAATCGTGACGTGGTTAAGACCATAATGTGGCATCTTTCTTGAAAGCTAAAGAAGGTTAAGAAACTGCAAGCTGCCATCAAAATCGGTTTTGCGCCAGACCCGCCGTTGGGCGGCCTCTTCGTCCGTGCCCCATACGGCAATCTGAAAATCTTCATCCACATGGGCGGCCAGCCAACCAGCGTCTGGAGTGATCTCGCCTGCAACTAACATGAGGCCCAGAAGGGCTGAACCTGTGAGCGTGGTTAAATTATGAGCCACGGTAAGGCGGAATTCATCGAGGCCTGCAACATGCTTCTCAACTGCCGCAATCGTTGCGGCATCTTGAGCTTGATGAATAACGCCCGTCACCACTTTAAACTTTACGTCCATCACGGATTCGGCCCAACGGAGAACCGGGTCCCATGCACTTGCCTGAAAAATCGCTAATGCCTCCGGCTCGCCTGCGCGGTAGCACACCATGTCTGAGCCTGAAAACTCAACCACTTGGCCCCCAACAAAAGCCCTCTCACCACCTGCCCGGTCAATCGCGGTATTAGCAAGTTTTGTTAAAGGCATCGCTGCCGGATTTATCACGTCAACCTGCGCGTTCCATTCTGCAGCCACAGCTTCGGCCAGCTTAACCGAGGGCAAAATCAGTTTCGCCTTCATCGGCGTTTTCACCACGCGGCCATCCAGCGCAATGCACAACTCATCCGTCACCGTGGCGAGTGCATAAAACTTTTTCGGCAAGGGCCTCACAATGCGGTCGCGTGAAAGCCGTTCCCACCGCTCATCAGCAGTCTCAGTCGTCAAATCTTTGCGGTTCAAATCCAAAACTTTCAAAAGTTGCAATCATATGTTCGGGCAACGGTGCTGTCACATCCACTACACCCTCGCGCGGATGTGGAAACATAATGCGCCGTGCGTGAAGGTGCAAACGTTTGGCCACACCTTCAGGCATATCCACATCGCCGCCATATTTATTGTCACCCAATATTGGCGTGCCGATATGGTTCATATGCGCACGCAGCTGATGCTGACGCCCGGTCAGTGGCTTTAGAGAAACCCAAGCCGCCAACTTGGTTTTATCCAGCACCGCATATTGCGTGACGGCGGATTTTTCATCCTCCTCCTCGCCCTCGCGCGAAGCGCGCATCCTATCGCCATCTTCGCTGCGCGCTTTAATGAGCGCCACATCGATCTTGCCTTGAGCTGGACTGGGCACGCCTTTCACAATCGCCCAATACGTTTTCTTCACAATGCGTGTGGCAAATAATTTGCCCAAAGCCGCAGCCACAGCCCGCCGCTTGGCAATTACAATGATGCCTGATGTATCACGGTCCAGCCTATGCACCAGCAAAGGCCGCTCGCCCAATTCTTTGCCAAGCCCCATAAGCAGTCCGTCAAGATGCACATGGGTTTTCGTGCCGCCCTGCACAGCAAAACCAGATGGTTTGTTGAGCACAAACAAATCCTTATCTTCATGCAACACCATGCTCATAAACAAGCGCCGCTCTGCATCCGTCAGCGGTGTCACATCTTCCTTGGGCACATCAGCAGGCCGTTTATCAAAGGCCAGCGGCGGCACGCGAATATCCATGCCGGTGGTTAGACGATGATTGGGTTTTACGCGGCCAGCGCCCACCCGCACTTGCCCAGTGCGTGTGAGCTTATTGAGATAAGCAAAATTCACCTGTGGAAAATGCACTTTGAACCAACGATCAAGCCGCATCCCATCTTCATCAGCAGAGACTTCATAACGCTTAACTTCTGCGCTCATCCGTTAAGCGCCCGCGAAACCATGAACCCACCAAATACGGCCAGGATCGAAAGCACAACTGAGGCCAAGGCATAAACCAATGCCACCGAATTTTCCCCGCGCTGCAGCAATCCGAATACATCCAGCGAGAAAGCCGAGAACGTGGTGAAGCCACCGAGAACACCCGTAGTCAGGAACAACCGCAAATCTGGTTGCTCTGCAAACTTTTCCGCCAAAACCGCCGTGAACAATCCAATAAAAAAACTTCCCACAACATTTACCGTAATAGTTGCCCAGGGAAAACCATGTCCCAGCAAACGAGGTGCAGCAAGGTTAACGCCCAAGCGCATAACCGAACCAATTGCCCCACCCAGTGCGACCCAAACGACGCTCAACACTAAAGCCAACCCTTATGCCGGAAATACCACACCGGAACGATGGCCGATAAGATCATTAGCGCAATCGCAAAAGGATAGCCCAACGCCCACTCCAATTCCGGCATCGCCTTAAAGTTCATTCCATAAAGCGAAGCCACCAATGTGGGGGGCAGGAACACCACGGACGCAATCGAGAAAATCTTGATAATGCCATTCTGCTCGATCGAAATCATGCCAAGCACGGCATCGAGTAAGAAGCTGATCTTGCCCGTCAGATATCCTGCATGTTCAGACAAGGATTGAATATCGCGCTGCACCACTTTCAATCGTGCCTTATTCTCGCGCGTTTCCTTCGTCTCAGCCTTTTCCTTAAGGACTTTAGCTGCCACGCCTTCAACGACTTTACCTTTTTTAGTCTGATCAAGCACCGCCTGCATATAAGCCACCATGCGGCCCACAGAAACCAAGCTCTCACGCATCTTGGAAGTGAAATCTCCCTCCTCGCCAACTTTCCCCAACAACGCTTCCAAATTTTTAGGTTTCTTGCGGCGCGGCGTTCCATCCCGATTACGAATGAAACTGGTATCAAACACGTGGCGCGACGTATCATCCACAATAGCGCCCACGCGTTCCAGATGATCAGCAGCGCGGTCAATCACCGCCTCCAACAAACTGATCATGACGCCCCAACCCGTCATCGCCGTGGCCTGAGGTTTCATTGCTTGGCGCACATAAACTGGGAAGGCCTGGGGATGATGATACCTCACCGTGATCAATTTTGTGTCGTGAATGATAAAAGTCACAGACGACGACTCAGGCCTATCCTCCTCGCCACGTCTAATCAAATTTGCAGTCATAAAAGCAGCACCATCTTCTTGGTACAATCGGCTCGACGCTTCAATTTCCTCTAACTCGCCGCGCGTTGGAATATCTATGCCCAAGGCTGCCTCAACTGCTTTTTCTTCTTCAGCCGTCGATGACACCAGATCAATCCAGATGGCTTTGTTAATTGCATTCGCATTCAAAACGTTTGAAAGTTCAACAAGGCAGTCTTTTTCTGTTCCGTAAAGTGCAAGCATGAGACATGCTTATCAAGGCCAAACGCTTCTGGCCACTGGAATTTATCTGTGATAGCCAGCTCAAATGTTAAATCCCATTCACATTATCGGCGGCGGCATGGCAGGCTGCGAGGCAGCTTGGGCAGCGGCCAATGCCGGTGTGCCCGTAATCCTTCACGAAATGCGCCCACATGTCCAAACCGATGTGCATAAGACAACGGACTTGGCTGAACTGGTTTGTTCAAATTCTTTCCGTTCTGACGATAAAGACAACAACGCCGTTGGTCTTCTGCATGAAGAAATGCGCCTTGCAGGATCGCTGATGATGGCAGTGGCTGAAAACCACAAAGTGCCAGCAGGTGGTGCGCTGGCAGTTGACCGCGACGGCTTTTCAGCCGAGATGACCAAGCGCATTGAGGCGCATCCCTTGATCACCCTCGGACGCGGCGAGATTGACGGCCTGCCCCCAGAAGATTGGGACAATGTGATTATCGCCACAGGCCCACTCACCTCTGAAAATCTCGCAAAGGCGATCCAAGCCCGAACCGGCGATGATGGCCTCGCCTTTTTTGACGCAATTGCGCCGATCATCCACCGCGAATCAATCGACATGTCGAAGGCTTGGTTCCAATCTCGATACGACAAGGTGGGGCCCGGCGGCACAGGCAAAGACTATATCAACTGCCCCATGGATAAGGCCCAATACGAAGCCTTCATCAATGATCTGATCACGGGCGAGAAAACTGATTTCAAAGACTGGGAAAAATCCACGCCTTACTTCGATGGTTGTTTACCCATTGAAGTAATGGCCGAGCGCGGCCCCGAAACCCTGCGCCACGGCCCGATGAAGCCCATGGGACTAACCAACGCCCATAGCCCCACAGTTAAAGCTTATGCAGTGGTTCAGCTTCGGCAGGATAACGCATTGGGAACATTATATAATATTGTCGGCTTCCAAACCAAATTGAAATATGCCGATCAGGTGCGTGTGTTCAAATCTATCCCCGGCTTGGAAAATGCAGAATTCGCAAGGTTGGGTGGGCTGCACCGCAACACATTCCTCAATTCTCCCAAACTCTTAGACGATAAACTGCGCCTAAAACTTGAACCACGGCTGCGGTTTGCAGGCCAGATTACAGGCGTTGAGGGCTATGTCGAAAGCGGGGCGATAGGTATTATGGCAGGCCGCATGGCTGCAGCTGATCGATTGGGTAAGGCCTACACCACCCCACCCGCCACCACAGCCCACGGCGCATTAATCAACCACATCACCGGCGGCCACATCGCCACCACTGACAACAAAACCCAAACTTTCCAACCGATGAACATTAACTTCGGCCTCATGCCGCCACCAGATGCGCCAAAGAAGAATGCCGATGGTAAGAACCTGAGTTTCAAAGACAAGGGCGTGGCGCGCAAACACGCTTATACACAGCGCGCCATGGAAGATTTTAAGGCGTGGCTGGCAACTCAGCCATTTCTCCCCAACTTTGGCAGCTGATTGACATGTATCTTGAGGCACAGGACTAAATTTTGAGGTCGCGCAAAAAATGATTCAAGTACTTGTTTTAACTATCTAATACCGTCACCCCGGCGAAGGCCGGGGTTGGGCTAACAACCTGCTGTACCTTTAAAAAGTCCAGTCCCGGCCTTCGCCGGGATGACGGGTTCAGTGAGGAAATTGGGGAGGGATAAATATCAAAAGCTCTCTGATTTTGCCGCTTTCCACAAAATCCATTGCTTGCGCCATAAAGCAATCTCGGCACCTGTTTTCAACACGCCCTCGTGCGCGCCATCGAGTTTCTTCAAATAGGCCTCAGTCAGCGACACATGCAGAAAAGCGGGCATTACAGAAGGATTAATCGTCGATGCCATCGCCCGCGCCTGATCCAAGCGCAGTCTGATTTTCCCACGCAACTCTGAAAGCACAATGTTTAATGCAGCTTGGTTTTCATTGGCAATCACTTCTGAGGCTGATGCATTACGCTGTTTCAATAAATCCAGCGGCACATAACAGCGCGCCATCGCCCGATGTCTTGGAAATGAACGCATGATCCCAGCTAAGCCATAAGCCACACCAGCCAGCCCCGCAGCCTCAGCACTTTCTAAGGCTTCTTCAAGGCCGAGGATCAATGAAGCCATCTGGATGAGCGCCGAAGATGTCTCGCCCAGATAACCTTCAAGATCAGTCATACTCTGTATCGGGTCACTATAGAGATCAAAAATCTTGGCCTTCACCAAATTTTGCAAAGCATGTTTAGGGAGATCGCCTGCAGAAATTGCAGCGGCCAAACATTGAGCCACCGGGTGGTTCTGTTCTTCGCCATGATAAATCGCATCAATCGTATCCAGCCACCATTGATAGCGAATCTCGCCAACACTTGCGTCGCTCACCAATTCGGGAATGCGCGACACCTCGATATTGAAAGCATAAAGTGCGTGCAGATGTTTGCGTTTTTCCTCTGGTGCAAAAAGCGAGGCGAGAAATCGATCTTTATCCCCTGCCCGCACCAGATTAAAACAGTGTTGTTCCGCATCCATCACGCAACCGCCACGAAGCCAGCCGCAACACGCCGACCTTCGGATAACACTTGGTTATAAGTATGCACTGCCGAACTGGTGTTCATAAAATCAAACTGTAAATTCTGCGCGGCAAAAAATTCGAACATGGCTTTCGGCGGCCTCACCATTTGTTTGCCCGTTCCCATCAATACGAAATCAATGTCTGCCCGTTCAGGCAGCAGCGGCGAAAAATCCACGCCATCCCAAGCGCGCATGCCGCTGGGGAGCACCATGAGATGCCCTAAATGCGAATGATCTCCAAAGCGAAAGCCGCCATTGCCGAATGAGGCAATGGCAAAGCGCTGAGGTAAGAACTTCACTTTTTGGAAGCCGCGGCCTTCCCGTCAGCCGCAGGCAATTCACGCTTGGTGCCGAGCAAAATCAGCACGGGTGCGGCAATAAATATCGAAGAATAAGTACCAACGATAACGCCCCAGATCATTGTAAATGTAAATCCGCGGATAACTTCACCACCAAATATATAAAGCGCCAACAATGCCATCATCGTGGCGAGCGAGGTTAAAATCGTACGCGGCAAAACCGAGTTGATCGAATGATCAATCAGATCCGCCAGCCCCATAGACTTAAATTTGCGCAAATATTCACGAATGCGGTCAAACACCACCACAGTATCGTTTAATGAATAACCGATAATCGTCAAAATCGCGGCAATGACTGACAGACTGAAATCCAAGCGCAACAGGCAAAAAAGACCAATGGTAAGTGTCACGTCATGCAGCAAAGATAACACAGCACCGACTGCAAATTGCCATTCAAAGCGGGCCCAGAGATAAAACAACACGAACAAGATCGCCAGCAATACCGCAGCCGTTGCTTGCTGTGTTTTCTCTGCTGAAACAGTCGGCCCGCTTGTTTCTTTCGAGCGAATTTCGACATCGAGGCCAAGCGCCTTGGTCACTTTATCTTGCGCATCCTGCTCGGCCTTTTCATCGTTCTGGCTTTGCAGACGTATTTTGACATCCGTCGGCGGGCCAAATTGCTGCAACTCGACCGATCCCAGGCCCAACGCATTGAGCGCGGTGCGCAATGTATCAAGCTGGGCAGGGCCTTTGGTTCGGATCGTCATCACCGTGCCGCCCTTGAAGTCGATGCCGTAGTTCAAACCTATGGTCGAGAACAACACAATCGATCCCAAGCACAATATGCCAGAGATAAAAAAGCCGAAACGCGATAGCCGCATGAACGGATATTTAGTATCATCTGGGATCAGACGAACAGGTTTCCACCAACGCATTAGAGTGCAATCTCCTTAGGACGACGATATTTAACCCACGTGGCCACAATTAACCTAGTGAGTGTAAACGCCGTAAACATAGTTGTAATAATGCCAACGGCCAGCGTGACCGCAAAACCGCGAACTGGCCCAGAGCCGATGCCAAACAAAACGGCGGCCGCGATCAATGTAGTCACGTTGGCGTCGATCACGGTTGAAAGCGCAGCTTTAAAGCCGGTTTCAATGGCTCCGATTGGGGTGCGCCCATTGCGCCATTCTTCGCGGATGCGCTCATAAATCAGAACGTTGGAGTCAACGGCCATACCGAGTGTGAGCACGATACCCGCAATACCTGGCAGGGTGAGTGTGAAGCCAAACAACGACATGACCGCGACCAACATGATCAAATTGATCAAAACCGCAAAGTCGGCAATTAAGCCAAAGAAACCATACGGCACTAACATGAATATCATGACAGCGATCAACCCTGTCAAACTGGCAAACAACCCAGCGCGGATTGAATCAGCACCCAGTGACGGCCCAACAATTTGTTGTTCGATAACACTAAGCTTGGCTGGCAATGCGCCTGACTTCAGAACGACTGAAAGCTTCTGGGTTTCTTCTAAAGAGAAGTTGCCAGAAATCTGCGCCGAGCCTCCGAGAATTGCTTCGTTAATGCGAGGCGCACTCATGATCACATTATCAAGCAGAATAGCAAAAGGTTTATCGACATTTTCCGCTGTCAACTTACCAAACTTTACCGCACCACGTTGGTTCAATTTGAAACTGACAACGGGACGATTGTTTTGATCAAAGCTGGGTTGCGCATCCACCAGATCGGCACCACTCACAGAATCCCGTGACGCTGTCTTCAACCACAATTGCGGCAGTGCAGCCAATTCAGCATCGGTTGGCTTTTCGAAATTTGTCTTCGCATCGGCCGCTGCTTTCTTCTTTGTAGCGACTAAGCGATCCACGTCTTCCTTTTGCGGAAAGGCTTTGCAATCTGGCGGAACAGCTTGAGTGGCGCTCTGTGGTTGTTCTGCGCAAAGCAATGTGAGGCTGAGCGAACCAGTCGTTTCCAACACAGAAAGCACCTCTTGCAGATTTTGCTGGCCTGGTAGTTCAATGTTCACCCGGTCTTTGCCCTGTTGCTGCAAAATCGGCTCCGTCACACCGCTGCCGTTAAACCGACTTTCAAAAATCTTGAGCGACTGCTGGATTGCCGATGAAACCTTCGCATCTAAACCTGCTGGCTCAGTTGTAAGACTAAACTGATCCGCATTTTGTGTCAGTCTAAACAAATTAGACCCTGTGCCACCGGTGAAAAGACCTGCATCCAGTGGTTGAAGCAATTTGTTGAGTTCAGTTTTAGCCTTGTCATAGTCTTCCGGTTTAATGATCCGAACTGCAACGCCGTTCTCAATTTTCGAAATGTTGCTGTAACCAATCTTGGCATCGCGCATGCCAGCACGAATATCGCCCGTCAGCTGATCTTGCAGCTTGCGTACCATATCCTTTTTATCAACAGCCATGAGAACGCTGCCGCCGCCTTGCAAATCAAGACCCAGTGTTAATGGGCGCAACCCCAAGTTATCAGCCATATATTTTTGCACATTCGTCGGCATGATATTTGGCGAAGCAATGAATAGCGAAAGCAACACCGATCCTAGGATCGCCAGAATCTTCCAGCGTGCATAATGAAACATCGAATGGTCGCCTTATTTCTTTTTGGAATCGTTGGCTGCTTCAGCCTTCATAGGCTCGCCTTTGGACCGCACATCAGCAATCCCTTGGCGCAGCACGCGGACCTTCACGTTTTCGCCGACTTCAACGAGCAGCTCATTATCATCAACCACCCGCACCACTTTGCCGATGAGGCCGCCATTGGTCACGATCGTATCGCCACGCCCTACTTTGCCTAGCATGGCTTGATGCTCTTTCAATTTTGCCTGCTGTGGGCGGATCATGAAGAAGTAAAACACGCCAGCAATGGCAATCATAGGCACCACAAAGCCGATTAAATCGCCAGCTCCCGGTGTACCGGCAGCCGATTGGGCAAAAGCCTCAGTGACAAACATTCAATTCTCCTCAAAAAGCCCTAGCCAACATGGCGCGAAACAAAACTTGCGCGGAATATAGCTATGGATTAGGCCATTGCAACCTCGAACCACATAGTATTGAACGGTTTGATCACGGCACTCCAAAATGGCAAAAACCACAGAAATCGCCCAGTTAACTCGCATTGCTGATGCATTAGAGCGCATTTCACCAGCACCTCCAGCAGCAGCAGATTTCAAAAATGATGCTGCTTTTGTTTGGAACGCTGCGCCAGCAGGCCTCATTTCCATCGCTAAAGTGAATCGGGTTGACCTTTCGCTTTTGCAAGGCGTCGACAATTCCAGGGATACTTTGCTGGAAAACACGCGCCGTTTTGCCAAAGGCTTGCCCGCTAACAATGCCCTGCTCTGGGGCGCCAGAGGTATGGGCAAATCTTCATTGGTCAAAGCTGTGCACTGCGCTGTTTCAGGCGAATCCAAAAATATCCTAAAAATTGTCGAAATCCACCGCGAGGATATTGAAAGTCTGCCCGCGTTAATGTCGCTTGTACGCAGAAACGAAAAATACAAATTCATCATATTCTGTGACGATCTATCATTCGATGCCGATGATACATCCTATAAATCATTGAAAGCCGCACTTGACGGGGGGCTAGAAGGCCGCCCCGCTAATGCCATTTTCTATGCCACAAGCAACCGCCGCCATTTGTTGCCCCGTGATATGATTGAAAACGAACGCTCAACGGCCATCAACCCATCAGAAGCCGTACAGGAAAAAGTTTCCCTATCTGATCGCTTCGGCCTGTGGCTGGGCTTTCACCATTGCACCCAAGATGAATTTTTTGCGATGGTCGATGGCTATGCCAAACATCACAAATTAAAAATTGAAATCCAAGCCCTCCACGCCTCAGCCGTTGAATGGTCTGTAACGCGAGGTGCGCGTTCAGGCCGCGTGGCTTGGCAGTTCATTCAGGATTTGGCCGGACGGTTGGGGCAGAAGTTGGACTAATTCGCCAATACTTCAAGAATCACATAATCAGCTTGGCTATGAAAAACATTCTTCTAGTCTTTGTCCTCCTCGCTTTCACCACCTTCGCGCAAGCGCAAACAGACGCAGACCCATTTCATCCGATGGATGCCCTGACACCTGCGGAGATTGATAATGCCGTAAAACTGCTGAAGGCAGCAGGTGATGCCGACAAAGACACCACTTACCCAGCCGTAACTTTGCGTGAAGCCCCAAAGGATTTCATTCAAAGTTGGAAAAAAGGAACACCTTTTTCGCGCGCCGCTTTCGTAATCTTGCGTAAGCAAAATAGAACCTTCGAAGCGGTTGTTGATCTCACTGCCAAAAAAGTTACAACGTTCGTTGAAAAGCCCGGCGCTGAACCTATGGTCATGGATTATGAATGGGTGGCAGCGCGTGATAAATTTATGGCCGATCCGCGATTTAAGGCCGCGATGGAAAAGCGCGGGTTCAAAGATTTGGCCCAAATTTTTTGCACACCCAATTCGGCTGGAACATTTAAAGGTGATGGCTATGACGGGCGCCGCATTTTAAAAATCCCATGCTTCTCCGGTGAAAACCGCATTCATCCGCAGCTCGCCAGGCCAATTGAAGGTTTGATGGGAATTGTCGATACAAATTCAGGCGAGATCATAGAAGTGCTTGACCGCGAAACCGTTGAACTG
>JAYWEV010000175.1:0-28429 GCA_043779145.1 Aestuariivirga sp.
AGTCATGAAAACAGCATGTTATTACTTTTCCAAATGGGATTGGTTTTGGGTCGCGCAGCAACCAAATTATAATGCCGCTCAAGATTTGGATGGCGCGCAAATACTGATTTAATATCGGGTGCCCAGCTAATCAACATCGCTGCGTAAATATCGACGGCACTAAACACTTCGCCCAAAACATAAGGCCCCTGCCCCAACTCATTGGCAAATATATTAAAATCCCGGTTCAAATCGATCTCAGCCTTGGCCTTGATGCCCGCTTCTGCAGCCGGATCAACCGAATGTCGAGCCGAATAGAAATAACGCAAATCCGCCATATAAACCGCTGACGCGAAATAAAGCATCCAACGCAAATAGGTAGAACGTAACGGCGAATTGAAAGACGGTGCAAGGTTTGCTTTCGGATAAAGATCGGCCAGATAAATCACAATTGCCGCACTCTCAGTCATTAAACTGTCATCTGGCAACCGCAAGGATGGCACTTCGCCACGAGGATTGATGGCCAAATAATCCTCAAAGCCTTGTCCAGAACGCGGAACTTCGATCAGTGCACACTGAGCGCCGCATTCAGCCAATACAGCCTCAACCGCAGCAGAACCGGAACCAGAACGCATATAAAGGGTAAACATGAACTTCTCCTTTGGGTCAGACATATTTCAGCCTATACTAAAGGCAATACAACAAGAGTTGTTAGAACCAAGGATTAACTCTGCCATGGTGCAGGCCCCGGCCCCCGCGAAACGCAATGTCCGTTTTTCTTATTCAACGGCTGATCAACCTTTGCTGCAACGCGCCGTTATTCAGGCCATCGAAAAAATCGGTGGTCAACGCAAACTTAAAAAACTTTATGTCACCCATCAAGAAAACTTGAAACGCGGCGATGGCTTCTTCGACTCGGCCATGCGACTTCTGCGAATCAACATAAAATACGAAGCAGACACTTTGGCCCAAGTGCCAAAGACTGGCCCCGTCGTCTTCATTTCAAACCACCCCTACGGTGTGCTTGATGGCATCAGCCTCACATGGCTTGCCTTGCAAGTTCGTGCCGATACCAAAGTTCTGGCTAATGATGTGCTGTGCCAAGCACCTGAAGCAGCCGCAAACCTTCTGCCCGTCGCATTTGCGCCCACCCGCGAAGCGCGTGAGACCAATGTAAATTCCAGACGCCAAGCGCAGGAATGGTTGAAAGCTGGCCATGCCGTTGGAATTTTCCCGGGCGGCGGAGTGTCAACATCTGAACAGCCACATAAAGGCCAAGCGGTTGATCTGGCATGGGCCCCATTCACCGCGAAAATGATCCGCATGTCGAAAGCCACAGTGGTGCCGGTATTCTTCACAGGTCAAAACAGCAGGCTCTTTCAGCTCGCCAGTCACATGAGCCTTACATTGCGGCTCTCACTCGTGTTCCGCGAAACGGCACGGCGCATTGGAACGGATCTTCCCGTCCGCGTCGGCAAACCCATACCCTTCAGCGAAATTGAACATCTGACCGACCGCGATGAGTTGGTGGCCGAGCTGCGCAAACGAACCTATGCGCTCGCCCGCCCCAGCGACATTAAAGGCGACGGTAAAGATCTGCATTTGCGCCAAGGTCGTGTTAAAGGATGGAAACAAGCCAATCAAGATTAGAGCGTTTAGTAGTCTGTTTTAATTGAAACACCGGTGTGAAAATGAGTCGAACTCGAAAATTTATTGTGTGCGCTTTCATATTTTTATCATCATTCAATGCTGCCGAGGCCGCCACCTGCCCTGCGGAAGGTTACATTCAATCTGCGGGCCAAGCATTCATGAACGCCTCCCGCCGTGGCACAGGTGCAGCCTTCAGTACCGCAGCATCGCGTTATGCTGATCTGCACGGGCTGGCCCTCTTTGCGCTCGGCAATTTCCGCAAATATTTGCCTAAATCCCGCGAGACCGAATATGTGGCCCGCACACGCACCTATATGGGAAACTTTATGGCTGAATATGGCAGCAAATTTGCCGGAGACAGCATCGCCATAACCAGCTGTAATGAAGCAACAGGCGGCCTTACAGTAGGTACCAAACTTTCCACGGGCCAAGTTATCATATTCAGATTACAAAAATCAGGCGGCAGCTACCGCGTTAAAGATGTCAGCGTTTCTGCCATTTGGCTCGCCCAAATCATGCGCAACAAGTTCACCAGAATTATCAAAGAAAATAATGGCGATGTCGAAGCGTTGATCAGTTATTTGGGGAAGTAGTTTGTCCAATGTCGTCCAAGCAAGATGTGTCTAAGTCGATGGTCGTAAATGTCAGCGATATCGAATCGGATGACATAAACCACTACCCCGGCGACGTTGAACTCATGTCGCTAAGTGCATCATTCGCACATCATTTCAACTTGACGCGCCTTGGCGTCCATCATGAAAGAATCCCACCTGGCCGCCGCGTCTCATGGCCCCATGCCGAGGCCGACGAGGAAGAATTCGTTTATGTCATCGACGGCACGCCTGATTTGTGGCTCGACGGCCATCTGCACCCGCTAAAGCCAGGCGATGGCGTTGGCTTTGCCTCCGGCACAGGCATTGCTCACACAATCATCAACAACAGCAAAAGCGATGTGAAACTGATTGTTGTCGGCGAACCATCGCGCTTCAAAGCCCGAATCCACTATCCACTGCACCCAAACCGAAACGCCGAAATTGGCCGAACGCCATTGGAAAGAAGCTCCACACCGCGTGTTAGGCCCGCATGACGGGCGACCCGATAGAGCTAAATAAAATTCACCGCGAATAAAAAGGCACCCGCCGCAAGTTCGGCGGCAACATCAGGATCAGGCACCATCTCTTCAACGCTGCGACCCCTGGGCATAATCTGATCATCAGCCCACAAACTCAAAGCATCCTTGGCTTTGCCAATCAAATCATCCATGCTGTCAGCAGCCGAAAAACATCCAGGCAAATCAGAGAATTGAACACCGAAAGCGGAGTTGGGGTCTTTGTGAACGAGATCATTGTAATGGGTCATTGTTAGGCCGTTCCAATCCAACCCAATTTTTTAGATGCGGGCAAACTTTGCGTTATTGCAAAATTATTTACGTTAAATTTAAATTAAATTCTTAAACAGAACGTAACGTCAGGCAAATTAAGGCAACTTGGTACCAAATCAAGAGGGCCACCATGGCGAAATTTCCGGAGCTTGTTCAATCCTGTATCCTTTACGAAGGAGACGCAAAAAACTTCGATGCAATAATCGGTCTTTTCCTTACAGCTACCAATGCCCGCGGTTGGAAATTCAATCAAATCGAACGGAAACCAGATCTTTTCTATCGCCTCTATGGTGGGCCTGAACTTATGATCACTGTAGAAAAGATGGCCCAACCAGCTGCGCCGGAAGTATTCAGCGAAACTCTAAATTCACCCTTCACCAAGTTAACAGCACCCAGCGGGCGAGCAGATATTTCCTCTCACGCTTGCCATGTGATCATCGAAGTAAGACATGGTGCACTTTCCACAAATGGAGAAATGGACAAACTCTTAGATTCAATCGGCTACGATGGTAGAGGGCAATCACTAAATGCTTTTAAGCAACGCCTTCAAATTTGTGCTGAACTCACCAACTTCGCACTAGTCGTTGGTTCGGCTATTTTGGTGCATTGGACCCAAAGCAACCAGCTCATTGAATCCGAAACATTTAAAGAGGCAATGAAAGAAGATTCACCAGCTCTGTTGCATATTCATCCACGCCTTCTGGCTGGCAAAAAATCCTCTGACGGAAAAGAACAAGTCTCTATCGTTACCTATGGGGCGGCACATTTTATTGGTCAAGAAATTATGGTCACCGAAAGTCCAATCCCATGGCAGGCAAGTTTAGCCAACGTCTTAGTTTTTCTAAAAATGGCGACCATGCCCAACGGCCATATTATTCCCGACGGAGACATTTTTCGCCCAGAAAGTGAAGACTTTGCCTATCGTGTAAAGCATCGGCCTAGCGAAGGGGATGTGCCGCCCTATTATGAACTGCAACCCTGTTATCATCGCCAATCAGGATATAAAGCTGCAGACTATATACTTGTAGGTCGCGAAGTTAATATTCTCAAATCCGAAAAAGCTCTATTTGGTTCTGCTTCACCTGCTGGTCACCAATTTGTCCAAGAATGGCGTAAGAAAGAAAAGATGACCCAAAACGCTGGCGGTCAGTTCAATGTCAGGGCTCCCCTTATCGAAGCTAAACCAAAATCATTTTTCAGTCGCTTATTTGGTAGATAACCTTTTAAAAACTGGGATCTGTCTAATCCAAGAAATTTTGCCAAAAGTCGCTTGTACGTTAAGCGATAAGTATCGCCGTTTCTTCACCGCGAAAACTGCTTATACTTTATCCGGCTCGGCATCACGCTGTCTTCACCCAAACGGCGCTTCTTATCTTCCTCATAATCTTGGAAGTTGCCTTCAAACCATTCCACATGGCTGTCGCCTTCGAAGGCCAGAATATGCGTGGCTAGGCGGTCGAGAAACATACGGTCATGGCTGATGATCACGGCGCAACCGGCGAAATCTTCCAGCGCTTCTTCGAGCGCTGCCAAAGTTTCCGTATCAAGATCGTTGGTCGGTTCGTCGAGCAACAGAACATTGGAACCAGATTTCAACATCGTCGCTAAATGCACGCGGTTTCTCTGTCCGCCTGAAAGTGTTCCCACCTTCTGCTGCTGGTCACCACCCTTAAAATTAAACGCGCCCACATAGGCGCGCGAATTCATTTCGCGCTTGCCCAGATAAATCACATCATTGCCGCCTGAAATTTCCTGCCACACAGTTTTGTTGGCATCCAGTGTATCACGGCTCTGATCAACATAACCAAGCTTCACAGTATCACTCACTGTCACACTGCCTGAATCCGGCCGCTCCTGCCCCGTCAACATGCGGAACAATGTTGTCTTGCCCGCACCGTTCGGCCCGATGATTCCGACAATGCCACCCGGCGGCAATTTGAACGTAAGATTATCGATCAGCAGACGGTCACCGTAAGCCTTGCTCAAACCTTCAACATCAATCACATTATCACCCAAGCGCTCGCCCGGCGGAATCATAATCTGTGCCGAATGCGATTGCATGCGAGATTCGTTGATCTTCAACAACTCATCATAAGCCTTGATACGCGCTTTGGACTTGGCTTGGCGGGCTTTGGGCGATGCGCCAATCCATTCTTGTTCGCGTTGCAAAGCCTTGCCGCGCGCCGCATCTTCGCTTGCCTCTTGTGCATAGCGCTTGGCCTTCTGGCCGAGATAGGCTGAGTAATTACCCTCATAAGGAATGCCGCGACCACGATCGAGTTCCAAAATCCAACCCGTCACATTGTCAAGGAAATAGCGATCATGGGTCACGATCAAAATAGCGCCGGGATAATCCTTCAAATGATGCTCCAGCCAATTCACAGATTCAGCATCCAGATGGTTGGTCGGTTCGTCGAGCAAAAGCAAATCAGGCTTGGCCAACAACAAACGCGTCAAAGCAATGCGGCGCTTTTCGCCGCCTGATAAATTTTCAACCGAAGCATCGCCCGGCGGGCAACGCAGCGCATCCATCGCCTGCTCAACTTGAGATTCCAAATCCCACAAATTCTGCGCGTCGATCACATCTTGCAGCTTGGCCGCCTTCTCCGCGTTCTCATCATTATAGTCCATCATGAGAGCGTGATACTCATCCATGATGGCCTTCTTCTTGGCCACACCTTCCATCGCATTTTCGAGAACAGTTTTGGTTGGATCAAGCTGCGGCTCTTGTTCGAGATAGCCAAGCGTTGCCCCATCGGCCAACCACGCCTCGCCATTGAACTCTTTATCCAGCCCCGCCATAATTTTTAAGAGAGTCGATTTGCCCGAACCATTCGGCCCCAAAATGCCAATCTTGGCATCAGGATAAAAAGACAAATGAACATTATCCAAAACCTTCTTGCCCGAAGCATAAGATTTCGAAAGACCTTGCATATGATAAATAAACTGACGTGCCATGGATAACCCTAAAACTTAAATCGAATGATGGGGGCTTCTAGCCCGGCCAGCAAACAAGAGCAATCAATCTGAAAAGTAAATGCTCAAGTAAATTACCAAATCCAATTCTTGCCAGTACTCTATTTGAAATTCTAGCAATCACAAAACTTAGCTCACGCAGACAACAATCAAATTGGCATCACCTTGATTAAAAGTGCGCCTTCAGATCGAGGGCTGTGTAAGTCGAACTTAAATGATTAGGGCTTCGCCAAGATCAGAGCGAGATAAACCTTTAAAGTAATTAAACACATCAACAACATTGGAAAACTGAAGTCACCATTTCCGCGATAGAAGGTATACAAGTAAACCACTAATGAAGCGGTCATAATCCAATAAATGGCCGCAACATAGTGCAAGTAACTTACAAATCCTGTCCAACACATTAAAATCAGCGCCAAATTGAATGATATTGGAATCATCAAACCCAATAGCAACCAACTTCGCGACTCTGCGCAACTAGGTCCCTGACAAATACCAGTTAAAAAATAGAACAGAAGAAGACATATAATTGAAAGGACACTCAACAAAATTAGTGTGATTTTCACAGATTTCTGCATGTTCAATATGTCTTACAAGAAACGTCCGTTCTCTACCCCTGCAATTCCAACGCGTCCCTAATAATCTTCTGCAATTCCTCGCGGCGATAGGGCTTCATGATGATGAAACCGTTTTTAAATCGTGGTTCATCTTGATGCACCATGGCACCCTTTGGGTAGCCTGATGTGTGAACGATTTTGAGGTTTGGTTTTAAGCTTTGTGCAGCTTGGGCCAAGTCAAAACCGTTCATGCCCCCCGGCATCACCACATCCGTAAACATCAAATCGATATCATCGTTTTCTTGCAATTGGGCCAGAGCTTGGAAGCCATCACCCGCCTCAATTACATCGTAACCAAAATCTTCAAGGAAGCCGCAGGCAACGGCGCGAACTGCCTCTTGATCTTCGACAACCAATATTTTTGGACGACGAACGGGTTGAACAACTGGCTCAGGCACCGCCTCAACAATCGCACTCAACGCCGCTGCTGGCGCTGGCGCAAAACCATCAACAACTTTCATTTCAACTTTTGGTGCCGAAGCTCCATCAGCAGAACGCATGCGGCGCGGCAGATACATCTTAACTGATGTGCCATGGCCCACTTCGCTGTAAACGCTGATATGGCCGCCTGATTGCTTTATGAAACCATAAACCATAGCAAGGCCAAGGCCTGTGCCAGAGCCTGGTGCTTTGGTGGTAAAGAACGGCTGGAATATTTTTTCTTGAAGTTCGGCCGACATACCGCAACCGTTGTCCGAAACCGCAACCAACACATATTGGCCAGGCGTCACATCTGGGTTCTTGTCAGCATATTCGCGGTCAAGATAGACGGGCTGTGTTTCAATCGTCAGACGGCCACTATTGCCCATTGCATCGCGCGCATTGATCGCAAGATTCAAAATCGCCGATTCCAATTGCGATGGATCAATCAACGAATGAGGGTCACCATCCATACAATCAACTTTAAGCTCAATGTTTTCGCCAATCGTGCGCGAAACCAGCGGGGCCATGCCCTGCACCAAACCATTCACACCCACATCGCGTGGCTCAAGCTCTTGCTTCTTTGCAAAAGCCAATAATTGGTGGGTTAAATCAGAACCCTTACGCGCCGCAACAATGGCCTCAGAAACGCGCTTCTCGCTTTTTTCATCACCATTTAATTTGCCATCCAACAATTGCAAGTTACCAATAATCACGGTCAGCAAATTATTGAAGTCATGCGCCAAGCCACCGGTCAGTTGACCAATAGCTTCCATCTTCTGCGCTTTCTGCAACCGCTCATTCACCATCTTCTTTTCGCTGGTATCGGTGATTTGAACGATGAGTTGCTCAGTCTCGCCCTTTTCATTTTTCACCAGAGCAATTGAAGTTGCACCATGAACAACCCGGCCTTCACTGGTCGTATAGCGCAGCTCTTGTTGCAACACGGGGGTCTCACCCATTAGCAACTGGCGCATGCCATTTAAAAATTGTCCACGATCATCCTTATGAAGCAACTCTTCAAAGCCATAAGTCGCAGTGCTTAAGTCAGCACGATGAAGGAACGCTGTGAGAGCGGAGTTGGCAGCTTCAATTTGCCCAGTCGGCGAGACCACAGCCATGCCATGGGCAGCAGCATCAAACGCACTACGGAAACGTTGGTCACCGCGATTGGTTTTAATCTGCGCAATTTTCTTCTCGGTGATATCTTCAAGCAGGCACACCGAACGTTCCAACCTGCCCTTATCACCACGGTAAGCCGTCATTGAAAGCACCACGGTCGCAAGCGATCCGTCCTTGCGGTGGATCAGAATTTCAGCGTTGCGATATGAACTGGACACCAAGAATTTTGGATAAATCTCCGTCACCAAACGGCTGCGCGATTCCTGCGGCAAAAATTCGCTGAAGCTACGGCCCACAACGTCAGAAGGCTGATAACCAAGCGCGTCACACCAAGCCGCATTCGCCGAAATCATCCGGCCTGAACCATCCATGCAATGCAGCATAACCGGCAAGTTAGCCAAAAGCTTTTCATAAACGCCGCCGTTTTGATCGGGGAAAAATGGCATACCGGGGCTGCTCGACACCACGGGTTTTTCAACGCGCCAAACCGGCTGCTGCGGTGCCAAATCATCCCAACCCTTCAAACTTGCCGTCGTCATAGCGCTAAAATTCTCCTAATCCTGCGCCAAACGATAGAGGATGTACGGTTAATGGGGTCTTGCCAAATTTAAATGAAAGCGAGAATTAACCGTAAGTTTTACGCAACAGGTGCGGGTTTGGTTAACGAGATATTAATTTTAATCGTGCGGCCGTCCGACGGCCTCAGAGCTCACAACAGCGCTCAGCAGACCTTCGTCATCTGAAGAATTGGGCAAATAGTGCCGCTTGATTGAAGTCTCAATCTTAGGCGTATGGGCTCCATTTGCTTTCGCCAGCATTAATGCGCCCTCTTCAGCGGCCCTGCTCGCCAAGGCAATGGCTTTCACACCTGATGAAACGATTTCAGAAACACCCCCGCCCATCACGCGAAAAACGCCATTGCCGTCGCCTTCAATGGAAACTTCAACACGGTGCGCAACCAATCCGGCAGCAGCACCAACAGCATTTGCCACATCGCAATGCGGCGTGAAAACAATTTCCGCTCCAAGCCTTCTCCCCACTTCAGGGTAGTAAACTTGCACTGGCCCGCCGACAGCTACGATTGGTACTTGCGGCGAAAGTGAAATTTTCACCAAGCCTTTTTGCAAAGCGCCATCACATACGGCATCAAGAAGCGCTGTATCTGCAATCGGCATATCAAAGCTCGCCTGCAAAATGATGCGCGCCGTATCCGAAATCGTGCGATGCCAAATTAATTTACAAAATTCTTGTAAGCGCTCATCGGTCGGCATCTTCATGTCACGGAACCGCGACAACAGCCTGCCTGCCAGCATCGCAGCTTCCCGCGACCAATTCGCCTGCATGCCCAAAACATGTGAGGCATCAGATGGCGTGAATGCACTGAACTGAATCAAGCCCTTTTTGCGCAGTGTGGCAACAGCACGCTGCGCACCTGATGAAGACGCAAGCTTGCGATAAGACTGCGGTCGTTCGCCAATCAGCTCTAATAATTCTGCTTCACGCGCCGACAAGCCAGCGATTTCAACACTGCCCTTCGAACCAAACGGCAACAAAACAAACCTGCCATTCAGCGAACCGCCTTCGTTGTCGGCAAGCTGCGCTTCAAGCATCGTGATAATTTCAGGATAGCGTTGCCCCAACAGCGAAATCGGAACTGCGCGTTGCGGCCCAACTGAAATTTCGCCGTTCAGCCCAAGGTGCACCTCGCTATCGCCGCCAAGGCCAATGGTCTTAACGTCAATCGCCCGCACCATGGTGCGCCAACCACCAACTTCGGCCCCCTGCTCTGCAACGCGCGGTCGGCCATGCTCCAAAATACCAATATCCGTGGTCGTCCCACCCATGTCGGACATAATGAAATCTTCAATCCCCGAAAGCCATTTTGCGCCGATCACGCTTGCTGCAGGCCCAGACAAAACCGTTTCAATCGGCCTTGCAGCAACAGCATCAGCATTCGCCAAACTGCCGTCGCCCTTCACGATCATTAAAGGGCAATCAATTCGAAGTTCAATCATCGCCTTGCGAACAGCGCCCACCAATTGCGTAATCCGCGAAATCAGTCGCGCGTTCAAAACCGCAGTCAATGCCCGGCGCGGCGCATCAAGCGCACTCGAAATCTCACTCGAAAGTGTGGTCGGCTTATCTGTCAGCGCTGCAATTAATTCCCGTACTTTGTTTTCATGGGCCGCATTTCGCACGGCAAAAGTTGAGGCCACGGCAAACGCACTCACCTGTTGAGCAACGTCAACCAACACAGATTGCAAACCCAAAACATCAAGGGCCTCGCACTGTTCGCCATTATGATCATGGCCGCCACGCAACCTAACAATCGGAATTCCCGGAAAAGCTTTGGCAATCCCAGTCTTCTCGACCATCTTATCGTCAAAGCCGATGAGGATCACACCCACAGCACTGCCATGCCCCTCAACCACAGCATTTGTCGCAAGCGTGGTGGAAACTGAAACCATCTTCACGGATGAAAGATCAATATCATCGCGGCAGAGTGCCAGTGCCTCGCGCATAGCAGCGCCAACACCAATTGAAAGATCTCCTTTAGTGGTCAAAGATTTGGCGGACGCCAAAATCAGATGTCTTGCCTGATCAACGACGACGGCATCAGTGTAAGTGCCGCCGGTATCAATGCCGATCAGGATTGCTTGTTTTGTATCGTGCAACATTAAAACGGTTCAGCAAAACTACAGGCTAAACGCAAGCCTCAATTTAAATCTTAAATCAGTTGCTCAAAACAACTGAGGCACTGCTTTTAATTCCAGCAGGAACTGGAACATCAGTTGAACCGTAATCTGAATTCAGAATAAGTTCAGGCCCTGCGGTCATTTCCAAGCGGTTTGTAATAATAGCCGTATACGCAGAAGAACCAGCAACCATCGAGTTTGGGTCCACCAACAGATAACCTTGCGGCAAATAAATCGTGCCCGTCAGATTTTGCACATTTGTGCTGGCAATATGGTGCTGACGGCCAAGCGGCGCTGCAGGGTCTTCAAAGAACAACAGACCAGCCATTTCTGCATTTATAGCGCCCGTCAACGATATGGTCGCGGCGTCCCTCAAATTAAGCCTAGCTCCAGGCCCATCCAAATAAAAACCCACATGCGTACCTGTAAAGCTTGCGTTTCCTGAAACTTCCAAATCAGCATCACTGATCACATAAGTACCCGGAGCCAAAGTCACCTGTGCAGCACCTCCAATTTTCAAACCACCACAATAATGTCCGGGGGTAAGCGCCATTGTGCCGCTGGTCACAACTAAATTTATATATGTACAAGAAGCAGAGATTGCCGGTTTCGGACGGCTTGCCAAGGGATCAGCAACTGGCGGACAATTGGTAACTGCCGCGGGCGTAACTGAACTGCCTGCTTTAAGTTTCACACCACCCACTGCACAAGTCAGTGTAGCTTTAATAACTGCATTATTATCGACCCAAATGGCATGGTTGTGGTTAGCATTAGAATATACACCACAGCCATTTGCAGTTAGTTTTGCGCTGGTGTCCAAATGCATAGTTTTGTGGTCAGCAGTATTCAGCGCCAAAACACAAACATTCGTCGATCCAGCAAGTTTTGCTGTCGCCGAAACATTAATAGGTGTCACACCACTTGCAATAAAATGCATGAAAAATGGCGTCCACGCTTCTGAGATTGCAACAGTAACACTGCCCGCGGTGCGGTTAACACTGGGTGTCACCACCGCTGCCGCATCACTCGCTTTTAGTTGAGCGGCGACATAGTTATTTGCAGCGTTAAGAACTGCGGTGTCAGTTGAGCTGGCGATTGAAAGTTCCTTAGCGGCAGCCAAAGCGGAGGCGTCGGCAGCTGCTTGCAAGCTAGTCCGCTTCATTTCCATAACAGCAAAATCCGAAGCCACACCAATAGCTGTCAATAACCCTGGCAATCCAACTGCAAACATAGTGGCCACATTGCCGCGAACACAGCCAAAAATTGATTTTTTAGGTGAAGCAAGTTTTTCCTCCCCGCCTTTTGTCAGCGGATAAGTCTGCTTACCTTGGGTGGCATGTGTCATGTATCAACGTCCCCGGAATACGCTTTACGGAAGTCTAAAAATTCATAGCTAGGCTCCAAATCCTAACAAACTGTTCATAAAAAATTCAAACTTTATGCAATTTGATCTGAAACACATCGCTCTAAAACTTAATGTTTCTTCACCTTGAGCGTTCAACTTGCCTTAACTGGCATTTGCTAAGCTCCCGACAAATTGAGGAATACCATGCCAGTTAGGGCGACTGAAAATGTCACAATAAGCAAAAAAATTGCCTCGCTCGTCGCCCTTTCGGTGTTCAGCGCCATGATTTTGCTAGCCACCTTTTTGGGCTTCACCCAACTCAAAACTGAAGTCCAGCAAAAGCGCAGTGCGTTGGAGGCAACGGCGTTGATTTATGCTTCAGCCCTCGCCGACGATATATATACTGAAAACCGCCAAGGTGCCCAACAGACACTAAGATCAATCGCGCGTCTTCCACTCGTGCTTCATGCAGCTGCAATCAATTCAAAAGGCGAAACCATCGCTGCGATGGGTAACGTTACGTTCTTGACAACAGACCAAGCAAGCGGCGATCCGGGTTTTCTCGAGCTTTTAACAAAAGGCAATCTGCCCATATCCGTCGCAATTATAAAAGGTAGCGAAACTGTAGGGGATCTGGTCATTTTGGGCGATATCCGAGACATCAGGACAAATTTATTTTGGACATTGTTGACCACGCTCGTGGCGTCGGTCGTTGCTGCGCTGTTAGCATTTCCTATTTCAGCTCCCCTCCGCGGCCGCATTGTAAATCCGATTGTTAGTCTCACCACTGCAATGAAAAGGATGCGTGAAACAAGATCTTTTGAAACCACCACAATTGTCGGTGCTGAGGGTGAAACCCGTGTGCTGGTCGAAACTTTTAATTCGATGATTGGCGACATTCATCAACGCGACGCATCACTGCGTAAACTGGCCTATTTCGATCCGCTCACAGGCCTCCCCAACCGCGCTAACTTTCAGCGCAAGCTCGAAGAGTTGTTCCAAGACGGAAATTTGAAACCATCAGCATTTTTTGTATTCGACATCGATAACTTTCATGCAATCAATGATGCCTTGGGTCACGGTATTGGCGACGCGCTTCTGATGGATGTCGCAGCAAGACTGCACTCTGAAATTCCCGAAGGCAGCTCAATTGCCAGGCTCGGCGGTGATGAGTTCGTCGTTTACATTCCAAACATAAACGATGTAACGGAAGCTCAAAACGCACTGGCGAAACTGCAAGCCACACTTTACACGCCGCTAAAGCTTTTAGGACATGAAATACATGTTTCTGCTGCATGTGGTGCCGTACTCGCACCTCAAAATGCTGCAGACCCTTCCCAAGTTCAACGACAGCTTGACCTTGCTTTGCACGACGCGAAAAAATCAGGTGTTGGCCGTGTGGCATTCTTCCGCAAAGAACTCATTGACGTTTTAACCCAGGAAGCTGAACTCGTAAAAGGTTTGCGTAACGCTCTTGCCGAAAATCAAATCACTGCATATTTCCAACCCGTGGTAAATTTGAATACAGGTTATGTCGAAGGTTTTGAAGCATTGGCACGCTGGAATGATCCCGTTAAAGGTTTTATACCGCCCGCCCAATTCATTCCCGCAGCCGAAAAATCAGGTCTGATCTCAACACTTGGCACACAGATTTTAAAAGTGGCGTGCAAACAGGCAAAACTTTGGAAGGACGCTGGCAGACCGGATTGGACGGTGGCGGTAAACGTTTCCGCCGCTCAAATCATGCAAGCAGGCTTCATCGAACAAGTCCGCGAAATTCTGGAAGAAACGCAAGTTCCGCCACATCTGCTTTGCCTTGAACTCACCGAAAGCCTGTTTGTGGGCAAGTCGATGGCGTTTGTCCAAAATATGTTGCGCGAATTTAGAATTCTCGGAATCAAGACAGCTCTGGACGATTTTGGAACTGGCTACTCTTCGCTTTCTTATTTGGAACATCTGCCATTTGATAAGTTGAAGATAGATCGTGCCTTTGTTCATAACGCTCAAGAAGGCACTAAAAACACTGAGCTCCTGAAAGGCATCATCAACCTTGCTCATGGTCTTGGCATGATCGTGGTCGCCGAAGGCGCTGAAACGCAAGTTGAACTCGATATGTTGCGAAAATTGAAAGCAGACTTTGTGCAAGGTTACGTAATTGCCAAGCCAATGCCAGCAGAACAAGCAACAATCGCCGCTGATCTCCACGACCAAAATCAGGAACACATTCAGCTCATTGCTTAGTTTCCGTCGCCCCAACTGAAGCAAGCGACTAAAAATGGTGGGCCCACCAGGACTCGAACCTGGAACCAAGCGGTTATGAGCCGCTGGCTCTAACCATTGAGCTATAGGCCCCCCAAAGGTTTTGTCATCGCTACATCATTTTTCAAAGCTATGCTAGAACTTCAATATGAAAAACAGATCACTTTCCCCAGAAGTTGCCGTAGAACAGCTCATTGAACTGCATGCAAAGGCAACTAAAGCCCTAAAAACCGCTCTTGACAGCTATTTTGACAACCGCCTAGCGCCAAAAGTCGCTGACCGCGACCAATTCTGTTATCCCGAACTGCGGGTAACTTATACCGCTAATGGCCTTCAGCCCACGATTGCGCGTGCCTATGCCAAATTCCAAGGCCCGGGAACTTATGTCACCACCATAACGCAACCGGCGCATTTCCAACGCTATCTCATTTCTCAGCTTAAGCATTTGGTTGAGGATTATGATGCCAAGATTGAAGTTGGGATATCCACCCAAGAAATCCCCTACCCTTATGTTCTGGAAAGCGGCAATGATCTGGGTCGCGGCAATGTGACTGCGGCCGAACTGGCACTGCATTTTCCGATCCCGCAGTTAGCTTTGGTTGGCGATGAAATTGCCGATGGCCAATGGGCGCAGCAAAATGGCAATCCCCTGCCCTTGGCATTGTTTGATGCCGTTCGAGTGGATTATTCACTGAAGCGCTTGCAACACTATACGGGCACTCATTGGCAAAATGTTCAGCCGTGGATTTTGCTGACGAACTATCACCGTTATGTCGACCAGTTTATCAATTGGGGAATAACGCAGCTTTCAATTGAAGGCCCATACAAAGCGATGCATATTCCAGGTGGCGGCGTTATCACCCGGGGCTTGGAAGCAGCAGAAATTGCTCATATCCTTGGTGCCAGCCAATGGCACAAATTTCAAATGCCGGGCTATCATCTCTCGCGCAGTGACGGCGAAGGCGGTGTAACGCTGGTCAATATCGGCGTTGGCCCTTCTAACGCAAAAAACATGACCGACCATTTGGCCGTGCTGCGCCCACATTGCTGGCTGATGATCGGCCACTGCGGCGGCCTTCGCCAATCGCAACGCATCGGTGATTATGTTTTGGCCCATGCTTATTTGCGCCAAGACCATATCCTCGATACAGTTCTGCCTCCTGAAATTCCCATTCCTGCACTAGCCGAAGTTCAAGTGGCCCTGCAGTTTGCTGCAGCCGAAGTGACTGGCGAAACCGGTGAGGCATTAAAATCCCGTCTGCGCACCGGAACCGTGGTGACCTATGATGACCGAAATTGGGAATTGCATTGGTCAATGGAAAGAAAGCGCATCAATCTTTCACGCGCCATTGCAGTCGACATGGAATCGGGAACGCTAGCAGCCCAAGGTTATCGCTTCCGCGTTCCTTATGGCACCCTGCTCTGTGTTTCCGATAAGCCACTGCACGGCGAAATCAAACTGCCAGGTGCTGCCAATGCGTTTTATGACCGCGCCGTGGCCGAACATTTGATGATCGGCCTGGCCTCGATTGATAAGCTGCGGGCCAGCCGCGAAGGCCTGCATTCCAGGAAGCTTCGCAGTTTCGATGAGCCACCTTTCAGATAATTTCCATTTGGTCATAATTGCGCCGTATTTTATTCCTACATCAGATTTTCAACGAAAGGATGAACGATGAAATTATTTTTGACCTCTCTGTTACTTGCTTCTTTTTTAATGGCAAACCCAGTTCTTGCAGATGAGGTAAAAATGAATCGGATAATTTCATTAACTGGCCACGGCGAAGTGCGCGCTGTGCCCGATATGGCAGTCATCAATATGGGTGTTGTAAGCTCAGCTGAAACTGCCCGCGCTGCACTTGACGCCAACACCAAGGCGATGACTGAATTGATTGCAAATTTGAAAGCTGCAAACATCGATGACAAAGATATTGCCACTTCTAACTTTTCTGTAAATCCGCGTTTGGATTATGGCCAAAATGGTGGCCAGGTACCTAAACTTGTGGGCTATGACGTGACCAACGCGGTGACTGTGATCGTCCATAAAATCGATGGCTTGGGCGCACTATTAGATAAAGTTGTTTCATCTGGCTCGAACCAAATCAACGGCATTTCATTTTCAGTGTCTAACTCCGATGCAGCAATGGACGAAGCGCGCAAATTGGCCGTGAGAGATGCAACCCACAAAGCGCAGATTTATGCGGGCGCAGCGTCAATCAATATGGGCAACATAATGTCGCTCTCTGAAAGCAGCGGCATGGCAGAGCCACCGGTTGCGTTCAGCCGTGCCAAGGCGATGTCTGCCGACTCGGCACCTGTTCCGATTGCGCAAGGTTCTCAGGTGATTTCTGTGGACGTGAATATCAGTTGGGAAATTAAATAGCGCAGTTGAATTTGCGTTGAATGACTAATAATCTCGTTCTCGATCATGCCAATATATGAACGCGACCCTTGGCGACTGCAGTTTTTTGAAAAAGTCGCATGCCCCGCCGATGTGTTCATTCCAACGGATGATGGCGATTGCTGGGACTGGTATCCTAAGCAGCGCTGGATCTATGACAAATTAAAAATCGCACAAACGCAGGGCATTCGAAGCGGATCTTACCAAACCCCTCCCAAAAAATTTCCTGTATTTTCCAAACCGAATACCAATCTCAAGGGCATGGGGATCGAAGGGAAAGCCATTCTTTCGCGGTCTGATTTTGAAAAATATTCAAAGCCCGGCCATATGTGGATGGAGCTGTTTACCGGCCAACATATCTCAACGGATTGCGCAATCGTGAATGGAGAGGTCAAATGGCGTCGCCATGCGACAGGACTTGTTTGGCATGAGGGCATGTTCAAACATTGGACCATCCAATCAAAGCCCATGCTCCATCTGGAGCATTTCTTAAACGGTTGGGTTGGTCAGCATATGGCAAACTACACGGGCTTAATGAATTTCGAAACAATTGGCGGCCACATCATTGAAACCCATCTGCGATTTGCTGATCAATGGTGCGATCTTTATGGGCCAAGTTGGATGAAGGCGTTGGTTGGTCTTTATACCCAAGGCCTGTGGGATTTTGACACTTCGAACGACGTCGAAGGCTATTCAGTGCCGCTCTTTGCCTGTCACGGCGGCCCATTCCACCATCCAGATGAAGACGCCCAAGCAAAAATCCGCGCCATGCCATTTGTCACAAGCTTACAAATTACCTTCCACGAATTGAAAGCGGACGAACTGCACCCCATGCCGCCCGGTGGATTTCGGTTAGGGATTATAAACTGCACAAATCTTGAAGCTGGCTTTCAAGCAAGGCTAGAACTCGCAAAGAGTTTTCCAACCGCAAAAATTATGATTCCGGGTTAAAGCATTGGGCAGTCGTTTGTGGTCAAATGATCGCCAAATTTCGTCTTTCCCGCGCAGGCTCGAATCTAACTATCGCGCTGAAATTTAAGTTGGTTTCCCGCCTTCGCGGAAATGACGGTTTATAGAAAAGTTCAATTCAATCAAACGACCGATGCTCCAGATATCTTGGCACCACAACTATGCAGGCGGAATGATGGACTTGGGGTATCGCAGCGCCCGCTTAATGATCCAGAGAAGTTTAGCAATTCGAAGGATGTTTAAATGAGGCCTATGTGATGCAATTGCCGTATGCTCAGTCGTTGCATGAATATCTTTCCAGCCGAACCGTTCAACAGCTATTTGACCGATGATATTTTCGGCCGTCAACCATTCCGATCCCAAATCATCGCCGCATGGGCCCGCAGAGTGAGCTGCGAATGAATATTTTTCTGCTCCATTTAATGTCTGTATGACATGATTTTTAAATCGGTTTGGAATGACATAAGCATCAATCGATTGAAATGCTTTGTATCCCCCGATGCCAGCTAAGGTTATCAAAATATCTGCATGATGTGCTTCGGCCGATATAAAAGGAGGCCTGATATTGTTTTCAAAGAGTGCCTTCAATACGATAGCGTCGTAATGTTCCAAGTCTATTTTGATATACCACGGAGCCCCATAATGCTTGATGATTTCGGCAATAGATTTGCTGGGCAATAGAACACAATCAAATTCATTAAGGATTGCCGGATCTGGTTTCGGAAATTGACTGATGGCACTGTGCAATTTGTGAATATAGAAAGGTACCCTGGCGGCGCCTTGATCCGCTGAGATTACAGACTGTTCGATGAAGAGTTTGCCAGCCGATATTGCGCTTGCAAATTTTTCTCGCAATTTCTCTGCAAGAACCGGATTAGCTTCTACAGCTACAACTTTGTCTGCCTTTTTAAGATAGTACTCCAAGTTTGAACCCACATTCGCGCCCAAATCATAAATGATCTTTTTAGGCTGCACGCTTTTGTTCAAAGGTGACTTTGCCATTTTGTTTCCCCAGTTTATTTTTGGCTTTAATTTTATGACCTGCAGTTCGCCTCAAATGACGCCCCAAACTTTCTGCACATCGTCATAAACATGCAGCTCGCCCAGACCGATATCAAACCAAGCACCATGCACTCCCAGTTCGCCTTTATTTTCGCGCATGCGCAACCAAGGGAAGGTGCGCAAGTTTGCGAGCGAATGTTCCACTGATGCGCGCTCGACCAACGTGGCAAGGTGTTCATGCTCACCGTGATCATGGCGAACGCCAGCTGCGACGTCGCGAACATCGCTCATCCATTTGCCGATAAAGTCACCGGCTGAAAGCGGATCGCCACCATCAACAACAGCTTTGATACCGCCACACCGACCATGGCCCATCACCACGATGTCTTTCACACCGAGGGACAGAACAGCAAATTCTATAGCAGCACTGGTGGAATGATGTTTGCCGTCTGGTGCATAAGCAGGAACCAGATTGGCCACATTGCGCACCACAAAAATTTCGCCAGGCCCCGCATCAAAAATAGTTTCAGGTGCCGCCCGTGAATCGCAACACGCAATGATCATCAACTTCGGCTTTTGAGTTCCCGCCCCTAGTCTTTCATAACGGTCTGCCTCAGCGGCATATCGACCAGAACGAAATCGCGCATAACCATCAAGCAAATGACCAGTAAGTGGCATTGAAACTCCTTTTTATTTCGATAAATCTATAACACGGGCGGGCGGAAGCGCACCAGCGCCGAGTTGCTCCGACCAATGCTTATAGGTCTGCACCTGGCCGCCTTCACGCAAAGCGCGCATTGCATCAAGATCAAGTGTGGCAATCGTCCAACCCGGAACATTAGCCTCGCCTAGCGCTAACACCCCGCCTGCAGGAAAGCCCCTATCAGACGGAGCAAAGATGCCAGCTGCGCCATAATGAGTGTTGGTGAACTCGCAAAACGGTGCTGCGCCAATGAGCGGCGCTTGCACGGTGTAAACTTGATTTTCCAAAGCCCGTGCCATAGCCCCCGTGCGCACCCGCCAATAGCCCCACTCTGTTTCAGTGTCGGATGGTGCTAAGATAATTTCCGCACCCGCTTCTGCAAGGGCTCGCGACAGAAGAGGAAACTCAATGTCATAACAAATCACCAAGCCGAACTTTACTTTACCAATATCGAATACTTTCAGCTCGCGCCCACCCTTAATGTCCCACACCTCACGCTCTCCCGGCGTGGGCATGATTTTGGTGAAATTTTCTGTGGCACCATTCGGCCCGAACACTTGGGCGATGTTGCAAGTGCGCCCCGCCTTTACATCAGGCGCACTGCCCGAGATGATCGTCGCTTCGTGTTTCTTCGCTAAGCTTTGATGCAGCGCCGTGATCTCATCATAAAAATCCGAAACCGCAATTTTGCTGATCTCTAAACCATGGCCTTTTTTGCCAATCGAACAAAGCTCCATCGCGCCATATTCAGGAAAAACCAAAATCTCAGCACCCCGTCCCACTGCATCCTCCACCCAGCGCGTGATCTTGGCACGGTAGGCTGCGATGTTTTCAAGTGGATCGAGATTATACTGGGCGGCGGCGACGGTTATGGTGCGGGGCATTGGGATCCTCTTTCGGTGAACAATAGCGACGCTGTTGTGAGAAGTAAAATTCCACGTTATGGGAGGTAATGAGCAACATTCAATCCCTGTTCCCCACCCTCCTTTACCGCGCTGAACTGCCGGCACCCGAACGCTTGAATATGCAGCTTCATGATGCGGCCTTGGAATTAGCTGCTGGTGACGTGGCCGGCCAGCGCTGGTGTGAAAAACACGGCTATCCCGGCTATACATCTTTCGCCACGCAGCAAGATTTGGCAGAGCAAATTCCGGCCATCGCGCGACTGGTTAAAATTCTCGACAAACACGCCGCCGATTTCGCCAAAGAATTGCATTGGAATATTCGCGGTGGCAAACCGATTTGCGATTCACTCTGGGTCAACGTGATGCCTGAAGGCGGCAGCCACACGTCGCACATCCACACCAATTCAGTGATCAGTGGAACTTACTATGTGGCAGTTCCTCAAGGCGCTGGCCCTATCGTGTTTGAAGACCCACGCCATGCGATGATGATGGCCGCCCCATCTCGCTTGGACAAAGCCCCGCGCGCCATGAAACATCACATCAGCGAAACCCCACATGAAGGAACTGTGATGTTGTGGGAAAGCTATCTGCGCCATGAAGTGCCGCTGAACAGGTCAGAAGGTTTGCGCATCAGCATCAGCTTTAATTACGTGATTGGGCCTAAATAACTATTTTTTGGTCTTAGGCTTGGCCGTCTGGGCTGCCTCTTCATCTTCTAAATGAAAACCGCGCAGAATGTGGTGCAGAGCGGGTGCCAAGGCAAAGCCTGCAACTGCAAAAAATAATAGTCCGCTGAGCAATGCGTAAATGCCTTCAAACATTTCGCCAGGTTTGGTGGGCATAGGGTCAAGCGGCCCCATGCCCGACAATATCATCGCAGCATTAGCGAATGATTTGGCAAAATCTTGCGCGCCAAAATAAGAATAGCCCGCCATACCCACGGCCAACGCCACGGCAATTATCCCGATCGCCCAAACTGCGTTGCGCCACAACCTGACAACCAAAACTTTACGACGGTTCATGATTTAAAAATGCTCTCGCCCTGTTGATCAACAATCAATTGGCCCTTCGATATAGCAATATCAGCAGCTTCATTTTTGTCGGTAAACTTATCAGCGCGCACAAATCGGTACGTTTTACCATCCTTCAAAATCTCGCCCGCCAATTGAAATTGCCCACCATCCTTGTAGGGCCGCGCCTCAATGGTGAAGCCTTTATACTCAACCGACTTGGTCGGCGTGTTATCGACCGCTGCGGTACCAAACCACTTATCCCAAAATGCCATTTCGCTTTCCTCACTTCAATCCAACATAGCTGCCATTACGTAATGTGATTTGCAATGTTACAAATTCGTCTTAGCCTGATGCTAGGACGGTTATAGTCTTACAAAGAGGAGCGTGCCAATGTTTCCAACTTCATTTAATTCAAACTCTACAATCCGCCTCGATCGCCGCAAATTCATGGCGGCAGCAGCAGGCTTGATAGCTGCCGGCATATTGCCCAAAAACGTCATGGCCCTTGCTGGCCCCTATATGTTCAAACAAGGCGCCTATGATGTGACAGTCGTCAGCGATGGCACTTTGCTTTTGCCCACGTCAATAATTGATTCCGGCGGAAAGCCCGAGGAGGTGGTAAAACTACTGGGCGCAATGGTGCAGGGCGACAAAGCCCAATTCGAAGCCAGCCCGCTTTTACTTAAATCAGGCAGCGAATTGATCCTGATGGATACAGGCGCAGGCGGCGGCTTCCAACCCACCGCTGGCAAAGTTCTGGAAAGCTTGAAGGCCGCAGGCGTTGAACCAACGGCCATTACCAAAGTGATCTTCACCCACGGCCACCCTGACCACTGCTGGGGCACCATTGGCAAAGATGGTAAACCGGTATTTGCAAATGCTTCGTTCCACATGGGCGAAACCGAATGGAATTTCTGGACAGCCACTGACCTGGCCAGCAAAATGCCAAAAGAAATGCAAGGCATGGTGACAGGCACGCAAAGCCAATTGGGCGCATTGAAAGACCAAATCAAGCTGTTCAAAACCGGAGCTGAAGTTCTGCCCGGCATCATGGCGCTGGATACATCAGGCCATACACCGGGCCATGTATCGTTTGAACTGGCAGGCGGTGACGGCATGATCGTGACAGGCGATGCCATCACCAACCCGATGGTGTTCTTTGCTCACCCCGATTGGAAATTCAATTTCGATGCTGATCACAACACAGCCATCGCCAATCGCAAGAAACTGCTGGACATGGCATCTGCGGGCAAGAAAAAGCTGCTTGGCTACCATTGGCCCTACCCCGGCATCGGCATCGCCGAGAAGAAGGACGGGGCATATGTTTATGTGCCGCAGGGATAAATATCGAAACGATAAATTTTAATTAAATGCCCCTGATGTTTGCAGGGGCATTTTTTTGAGTAAAACGATTTTTCAACTCTAAGTGTGACTGAGGTCACAGCATCAGTTTTCATGTTTGTGTAGCCCAGAAATTGGGACGCACACAAAAGGAAACGAACATGGAAAATCCGATAGAGTTCTGGAACAATGTTGCAATGGAATGCAACCGCTTGGATCACACAGGTATGATGAATGGTCGAAATCAAAAAGGACCAACACTATCTTCACGGGCACTAGCAATCATACACATAGGCATTCATGATGCTTATGTGTTGGCCAAACGACAGGTACTTAGTGTTTCTACTTTTAACGATCCTTACCTGCCACTCGCGATGCAACCGGCCTTTAATACGGCACCGGCCGCGAACTCCAAATTAGTCAGCGCAGCTGTAAGTGCTGCCGCATCAGCTATCATGTTGTCTCTCTATCCTTCCTTGAAAGATTTGATCGACAGCTCATTTAACAAAATCTGCGAAATGAACGGCGATGATCTCGCGGGCCACCGATTTGGGCAACAGATTGCGCGAAACGTGATTAAGCTACGCAGCAATGATGGGGCTATATCAGACCCAGATCCCGAGGCACCAGCCTACAAAGCATCGGCAGCCTTTGGAAGGCACCGCGAAGATCCTCTCACACGCGGTCAAGGCTTTGCAGGCGTCGGTTATGGAGGAGTTCGCATGTTTGCTTGCAACACGTGGCATGTGCTTGATCATTATCCAAACACCAACACACCAGCCTATTTGGCAGATCACCAAGAGGTACGCACCAAGGGTGCATCGCCAAGCTCAAAAGTGGTTGACCGCACACCGGAAGAAACTTTGAAAGGTATTTATTGGGCCTATGACGGCGCTAACCAAATCGGAACGCCACCGCGTCTATATAATCAAGTTGTCCGCACCGTCGCAAAATCCAAAAGCCTCGATATGGATCAACTCAACCGCCTTCTGCTTTACATTAATTTGGCCATGGCTGACGCGGGCATCCATGCTTGGTTTTATAAGTATCACTTTGATCTGTGGCGTCCGGTTGTCGGCGTTCGTGAGTTTGATTCATCAATGGGCCCAGGCTCAACAAGCGCGGGAAATCCGGTGAATGTTGACTGCGACCCGTTCTGGCGTCCACTTGGCGCACCCAAAACCAATATGGCCGATGCCCCGGTGCGCACATTCACGCCAAACTTCCCAGCCTACCCCTCAGGCCATGCAACGTTTGGCGCAGCAGCATTTCAAGTAACCCGGTTGTTCCTCGAAAAAATCAGCAAAGCAATCATCAAGCCTGACAAGGCTGATAATATTGCTTTTGATTTTGTATCGGACGAGTTGAACGGCAAATCGCTCGATCCAGACGATACAGTGCGCACCCGCCATGTTCGCCATTTCACAGGCTTGCACGAGGCAATATATGAAAATTCGATCAGCCGAATTTTCCTCGGTGTTCACTGGCGCTTTGACGGCACCTCTGCGCAAAACGCAAAGGACGCACTTAAAGGCAACGACAACATAGGTGGTGTTCCTTTAGGACTGGCGATTGCCAATGACATTATTAGCCAGCCCACGATAGGCCCTAGCCCTGCAACTGTGGTGGCACCGGCTTTCCAAACATCACCAACGTAACCGTTGCGTCGGAGCAACGCTCATAACCCAAAATTACGGTTTTCCAATCGCATATAGATAAAACTTTGCGCCCAACGTCTTCCCCCGTTTCTTCAACGGGGGAAGAAAGGGGCCCGTCCGGCGGAGCGCAGCGAAGACGGATGGGATAGATGAGGGACGGCAGAATGCACAATTACTCCACATATATAACCATACAAAAATATGGTAATTTATCAATATTATCGAAGTCGATCCAAGCTTTGAATGGGATGATGACAAAGACCGTTCAATCATCGAAAAACATGGTGTGGAGTTTTCGACTGCACAGAAAGCATTTCTGGATCCAAAGCGTATCATTGCTGAAGACGAACTTCACAGTACAATCGAGAAACGATATTTCTGTATCGGCAAAGTGGAGAATGAAATTCTAACAGTGCGGTTCACAGGGCGAGGTGCCCGCATTCGCATTTTTGGAGCTGGATATTGGCGAAAAGGAAAACAGATTTATGAAGAACAAAATTGAATATACCAAAGGCGAAATCAGTAAAGTCAAAATCATAAAAGACTTCTTGCCTCCACCTTCGGAACTGGTGCTGCGCGATGACAACGTAAATGTTACACTAAGCCTTTCCCGCCGTAGTATTGAATTTTTTAAAAGTGAAGCGAAAAAACAGCGCGTGCCTTATCAGAAAATGATCAGGGCGCTGGTGGATGGCTACGCAGCGAGGGTGGGGAAAACCAAAAAGTCAGTATGATTACAATTCAATTGAGTGAAAGACTTTAGTTCCTGGATAAAAATTTCTGCAAAATTTCAAATTGTTACGTCGATGCGATTACTTATGATTGTTGCTAGTGCTTTGAAATCGGCAAAACAGTCCCTAACTGCCCCTTGATGTCCACCTATTGCTCCATCTGCAGGCTTCAGCAAAAACATAGGCTTTCGAGCTTCTTGTGACATCGGCATTAATGAACGGTAGTCCTTGAGTTGGGCCAAACAGTTTTCGTCGGAGTCGATATTGATTTCGCTGCCATCATTTTTAATGCTCTTTACTTTTTCACGATAAATTGAAGGGAGCCGATTTAGCCAGTTTCTAAATGCTTTAACCTGTCTACCTTCGCGAATGGAGTGACGTGATACCACATAGCCTATCGGCTCCATTGATCCGACAGGCAACTCGAAACCAAGGTCCTTGGGAACCTTACTCCTTCGTTCTGACCACTCCTGACGCCACGAAATTAGCCTAGGTCCTACATTTTCCAAACCCTGCACGGAAAACAAATCTGGAGCAGCAGGAATAACGACATAATCCGCAGCAATTAGCGCTGCTCGATTAATCGCACCAAGATTGGGGCCTACGTCCAACAGCACTAAATCAGCACTGACGCTTTCACCAGCTTCCTTTGCCACTCGCGCAAATGCGGTTGTTACACGAAACGCACGCTCATCTCTATCTAAACATTTGGCCCAGTTGCCAGATAAGTCATCTTCAAAAGAAGAAAGTTCAAGATCGCCAACTACGAGAGACAATCTGTCTGAGATTAGCTCCAGTGGCATAAGTTTTACTTCACCGACACCCTTTTTGAGCGGCGCAATTGCGGAGTAAACAGTGGGCCGGGGCACGCTTTGCCAAATTTGCAATAGCCGATCATCATCAAGGCAAATACTCGTAAGATTGGCTTGCGGATCTAAATCGACCGCAACAACGCGTTTGCCAAGCTCCGCGAACATATAGGATAAGTGATAAACGAGCGATGTCTTGCCAACTCCACCTTTATTGTTAAAGAATGCAATCGTTTTCATCGCCGCGACCTCACAATTGCCAACACGTGTTGCTGATTGATTTCAAACTTAAGTTCAGGATTTTCATTGGCAGCAAGCTGTTCTTTAGCGATCTGAATTCCCACGCCAAAACGTTCTATAAGTCTAAGCTGAACCATAAGTCCTGCAATTGTTGGATTTCGGTAGTCAGTTGCACCAAGCCCAAAATTTTCTTCTGTTACTTGACCGTAAGGTCCGCCCGGACTTTGGATTTCAATTCGGTCTATGTACCATGTTACTCGAACAGGAGCGTTAGTGCCATCATATGACCTGTGAATTACGGCATTCCTTACGAGTTGTCTGAGTGCTTCTATTGGATAGTCAACATACTCTTCCCTTACTTTACCACCAACAATAACACTCCGACGCACATTTAATGAAAGCAGTTCGTCTAGTTGTCTAATTTGATCAGGCAGCGTACCAGAAATCACGTGAACATCTACAGTTTCGTCTGTTAGTTTTGTACCTGAAATTCTACGAAACTGCACATAGGCGCCTGGAAACCAAGTCAAAGGGGATTTCCCTAAAAACAGCATTCCCGAGACAGTTGGCTGGCTTTCAGCATTTAGCAGCCGCAATGTCTTCATCTGCTGATCAGCGGGACGTTGATTTTGTGCGATAACATCCGCAGGCACCACGGAGGGAAGAAACTCTAACTGAAAACGAGCGGTATCAATGTCAGCCAAAGATGTTCCGAAGCAGGGTTGGGAGTCAAAAGGCAAGTTACCCCATTGCCTTTTTTCCAAAAGCACTCGCTCCTCTTGTCCAGTCGCAAGCGCACGTCGCGGCCCGACCCGTATCCATACACGACCAGAGAACTTAACTGGTGGATTTGTCGAAGGTACGACTGTGATTACAGCCACCGTGCAACCAGCAATGTTTTTTCTCTGTACTTCCATTGTTGGGATGGGTTGAATTGAACCATCATCCCTGAACATCGACAGTTTTTTCAACAGATCATCGTCGATATCAATGCCAGAACATGATAGATCGTCTTCTTGACCGACAAAAATCACGCCCTGCCGATTGTGGCTTGGCAAATCATTAGCAAGTGCACAAATGAATTGCTTGATCTTATCGGTGTCATTTGCGTTGCGTTTACGCTCGACGTTGTCTGACTCGAGAGAATTGAAGGCCTGAACTAGTTCTTCATCAGTCAGCATAATTACCCCCTCAATTATCCAAGAAACTCCGCAACTTCCTTGACCGTGACGGATGCTTCAGCTTCCTGAGCGCCTTTGCTTCAATCTGCCTGATCCGCTCACGTGTCACGCTAAACTGTTGCCCCACTTCTTCCAGCGTATGATCTGTATTCATGCCAATACCAAAGCGCATGCGCAGCACGCGTTCTTCGCGTGGTGTCAAAGAAGCAAGTACGCGGGTTGTCGTCTCGCGCAAGTTGGCTTGGATCGCCGCATCAATCGGCAAAATGGCGCCCTTGTCTTCGATGAAATCGCCCAAATGTGAATCTTCTTCATCACCCACCGGCGTTTCCAGCGAAATAGGTTCCTTGGCAATTTTCATCACCTTGCGGACTTTTTCCAAAGGCATCGAAAGCTTTTCAGCCATTTCTTCCGGTGTGGCTTCGCGGCCGATTTCGTGCATCATCTGCCTGGATGTGCGCACGATTTTGTTGATGGTTTCGATCATATGCACCGGGATGCGGATGGTGCGGGCTTGGTCAGCAATCGAACGCGTGATCGCCTGCCTGATCCACCATGTGGCATAGGTCGAGAATTTATAACCACGGCGATATTCGAATTTATCAACCGCCTTCATGAGGCCGATATTGCCTTCCTGAATCAAATCCAAGAACTGCAAACCACGGTTTGTGTATTTTTTCGCAATCGAAATCACGAGGCGAAGATTGGCCTCAACCATTTCTTTCTTGGCAATGCGCGCTTCGCGCTCGCCTTTTTGCACCATGCCAACAATCTTGCGATATTCGGTGATTTGTAAACCGGTGGCAGATGCGAGTTCATAAATCTCGTCGCGAATAACCTTGATGGATTCCTTCTCGTCATTCACCCACTTCTTCCAACCATGCTTAGTCAAGCGGCCAACGCGCTTTAACCATTCAGAATCGAGTTCGTTCGATTGATATTCGCGTAAAAATTCATCGCGCGGAACTTTATAAGTTTCCGCGAGGCGCATCAAACGGCCTTCAAGAATGTTCAGGCGCTTGGCAATATCATAA
>JAYWEV010000176.1:0-11282 GCA_043779145.1 Aestuariivirga sp.
ATTTGAAATCCAGGGCCCTAAAAGCAATTCACGGGATTGGAGCCTTCAGTATCTGGATATTATACCTCAACATCTCATTGCGCTGGTCAAAATGAATGGTGTGGGAAAAGTTTGACTCAACCTTGAAACGATCCAAGCGCTCATTTAACTTTTGTTAACGAATTGTATTTTGTGATTCGTTGACAAATGGAATCTGGTGAAAGATGTTTCGCGTATTGACTGTTTTTGGGTTGTTTTTTTTGTTCACTGCGAACTTGTCTTTCGCGGCCGATTTACCATCGTTTACTGAGAAAACAACCCCAATCCATCACAGAAAAATATTAGTTCATACAAGAAAACCGGCCACCAAGCCGCAATCCATCGTTTCGCTGCCAGTTGTCACGAAGGTATCTGCTGCAAAAGCGCTGGCACCAATTGTTAAAATTCCAACTCCAGTCGCTCCCATTGCCACGAGTAATCTAGCTTGGGTACTTGGGCCGATGACGGCCAATGCCGATGGCGGGAAGCGTGAAGGTTCAATCAGCGCAACAGCAAATATTGTGGTGGACAAACCCGGCACGATCATTGGCCCTGAAATGGTCATCGAGATCGAAGGCCATGTTGTAAAGACAATTCAGTCTACTGTGCGTCTTGATATTCATGTTGGAAATATAAATAAGTCAGTCGTGTGGAATGTCGATGAAATCAAATCTGGGATTTTCAAGATCACCATGAACGAAAAAGTTCCAGTCGGCGTCATGCCGGCACTTATCCCTGTGAGTGCTATAGCTTTCGTAACCCAGGCAGGCGAAGGCCACGCTGCAATGGTGTCTCTCGAAAAAATTGTGCTGCGCTTTTCATATCCACAAGTCGTAGGCACAAAATAGAAAAGCTCGGCGGACCCATTGGTCTGCCAAGCTTGATAGATATCTAAACTGAACGCGGCTTTTAGCCAGGCAGCTTGTAAGCTTGGCGAACAAAAAGACGCCAACGGCCATCTTGCTTCTTCCAAACTTGCACTACGTTCAACAAGAAATTCTGATCTTTGCCTTGGTACAAAATGAAGGCATCGAAAGTGTGACGTGCGATTGCTAAATCGCCGGAAACCTTGATCCAATGATCATAAAGCTTAATCGAGTGGAAAACTTCTACTTTGTCCACGACTGTTTTTACAAATTCAACTTTAGTCTGAACAACGCCACCAGCATGGCCAAAACTCATGTCATCATGCGAAAGCTCAAGAAGGCGGGCACCATTGCCTTCAACCATAGCTTTGCGAAATTCTTCGATGGCGGCCAATACATCGCCAGTATCATCTGCGAAGGCCGGAGTAACGCTCACAGCTCCTGCTACCACTGCTAGCGCTGCTACAGTTCCACCCCATGCAATATTACGTCTATTCATGAATCCCTCCAAGCCGTTTGCGATTGGTTATCCCATACCTCTTAAGACTAGGTAAATCACTCGCAATCCTTCGCCATTGCGCGGGCGGGTGGCGTCCTGGAAGGGATTCGAACCCCTGACCCCCGGTTTAGGAAACCGGTGCTCTATCCTGCTGAGCTACCAAGACGTGAGCGCTGGCGTAGCACAGGTCGGGGATGGATTGAAGGGCTGCCTTTGCCGTGTTAGTTTTTGTCATGCGGATTTTTATGCTGGGGGCTACGGGCACGATTGGGAGGGCGACGCTCGCCGAATTGCGGACGCGCGGCCATGAGGTGTCTTGTTTTGGTCGCTCTGCAGGCGATGTGACGGATGCAGCCTCGACTGATCGCGATGGCTTTCGGGGGCAGCGCTTTGATGCTGTTCTCTCCTGTATGGCATCACGCACCGGCTTGCCGCGTGACGCTTGGGCCATTGATCAGCGCGCGCATAGTCTTGTGCTTGCTGCCGCGAGAAAACACGGCGTGAAGCATTTTGTGTTGCTGTCGGCCATTTGTGTGCAAAAGTCGAGACAGGCGTTTCAACAGACGAAGCTGGCTTTTGAGGCTGAATTGATTGCCTCGGGTCTGACTTATTCCATCGTGCGAGCTACAGTCTATTTTAAGTCGCTCTCAGGACAAGTGGCGCGCGTTCAGAAGGGCAAGCCGTCTCTGGTTTTTGGCAATGGATGCTTGACGGCGTGCAAGCCGATCAGCGATCAAGACCTTGCGAGATACCTTGCCAATTGTCTTGAAGACAGCCGCTTGCAAAATGCCATTCTGCCAATTGGAGAGCCGGGGCTTGCGATGACTCCGCGTGAACAAGGCGAAGCGTTGTTTCAATTTTTGGGCAGGCCGCCGAAGTTTCGGCACGTGCCTCTGAGGTTGCTTGATCCGATCATCTTTGTGTTGTCAGTCTTGAGCTTGAAAGACAAGGCCGAGTTAGCGCGGATTGGGCGTTATTATGCAACGGAATCAATGTTGGTGTGGAATGGTGCAGTAAACACCTATGATGCTGATGCCATGCCATCGTTTGGTTCTGATACACTGCAACAGTTTCAAGCCAAGCTGATCAACCAGCGTCGATTTGTGTGAGCATTCGGTGTTTTGATGGATTGATACCAGCGCAGAACTGGCTCTAGCTCCCGCGGCTGGGCTGCGATAAAACGCGCCGCAACGGAGAACAGCCCTATGAAAATGACGACCGAAGAAGCCTTTGTGAAAGTCCTGCAAATGCACGGCATTGAACATGCCTTTGGGATTATTGGCTCGGCCTTTATGCCGATTTCAGACATTTTTCCGAAAGCGGGCATCACCTTCTGGGATTGCGCGCATGAAGGCTCGGGCGGCATGATGGCTGATGGATTTACGCGCGCGTCGGGCAAGATGAGCATGATGATTGCCCAGAATGGCCCGGGCATTACGAATTTTGTGACGCCTGTTAAAACGGCTTATTGGAACCACACGCCGCTTTTGCTGGTTACCCCGCAAGCTGCGAACAAAACCATCGGGCAGGGTGGTTTCCAAGAAGTTGAACAGATGGCGCTGTTTAAGGACATGGTTTGCTATCAAGAAGAAGTGCGCGACCCGTCGCGCGTGGCGGAAGTTTTGAACCGCGTCATCATGAATGCAAAGCGCCATTCAGCACCTGCTCAAATCAACTTCCCTCGTGATTATTTTACTCAAGTGATTGATATTGATTTGCCAGTGATTGTTGATTTCGAGCGACCTGTGGGCGGTGAAGACGCCATTGAGGCTGCAGCGAAGCTTTTATCGGGTGCGAAATTCCCTGTGATTTTAAATGGAGCTGGTGTTGTGCTGGCTGGAGCAATTCCTGCATCGCAAGCTTTGGCCGAACGGTTGAGTGCGCCGGTGTGTGTTGGCTATCAACACAATGATGCATTCCCCGGTTCGCATCCTCTGTTTACGGGGCCGCTTGGTTACAATGGATCAAAGGCTGCCATGGAACTCATTCAGCAAGCTGACGTGGTGCTTGCTTTGGGCACAAGGCTTAATCCGTTTTCCACACTGCCGAGTTACGGCCTCGATTATTGGCCTAAGTCTGCACAGATTATTCAAGTTGATATCAATCCTGCTCGCATTGGCCTTACTAAGAAAGTGGCTGTGGGCATTGTGGGTGATGCAAAGAAGGTGGCGATGGCGATCTTGGCCAAGCTTGCATCATCGGCTGGTGATTATGACCGCCAAGCCCGCAAGGATTTAATTTCAACAACCAAGTCGCGCTGGGCACAGCAGCTGTCATCAATGGATCATGAGAATGATGATCCGGGAACCAATTGGAATGAACGTGCGCGTGCTGCTAAACCAAAATGGATGAGCCCGCGCATGGCGTGGCGCGCCATTCAGGCGGCGCTTCCACGTGAAGCTATTATCTCATCTGACATCGGCAACAATTGCGCCATTGGCAATGCCTATCCAACATTTTATGCAGGCCGTAAATATTTAGCCCCCGGCCTGTTCGGCCCGTGCGGTTACGGCCTACCATCCATCGTCGGCGCAAAAATCGGCTGCCCTGATGTGCCCGTAGTGGGCTTTTCTGGCGATGGCGCATTCGGAATTGCGGTGACTGAGCTCACAGCAATTGGCCGCAAGGAATGGCCAGCGATTACGATGATTGTGTTCCGCAATTATCAATGGGGAGCGGAAAAGCGCAACACAACGCTTTGGTACAATGATAATTTTGTGGGCACAGAGCTTGATCCTGAAGTGTCCTACGCTGGCATTGCCACCGCCTGTGGTTTGATCGGCGTTCAGGCCCGCACAATGGAAGAGCTGACGGCGGCACTGCACAAAGCAATTGAAGATCAAATGACACATGGCAAGACGACATTGATCGAAGCGATGCTGAACCAAGAACTGGGCGAACCATTTAGACGCGACGCGATGAAGAAGCCAGTTGAGGTGGCGGGGATTAGCAAGTTGGATATGCGGAAACAGGTGGGTGCGTGAATTGAAAGCTAGTTTTTAATTAATATCCCCGCAGACTTAAACAGCTGAAGCATCCTGCCAACTTCGGTTGCGGCCAATGTATTGGTTAGACCGTTTGAGATGTCAGTCACCATTTCTTGAAGTGAGACGAGTGCCATTGGATTGCCGCGTAAAGCCGTGAGAAAAGGTTCGTGCGTTTGCCATTTATCTTTGTCCCCATAAATACGCGTGACTGCGAGCATATAAGTAAATTTCTCCGTTCCGGCATTGGATCGAACTGCATCGAAGAAGCCTTCAGTCCATTTGGCTGATACAAGTTCGCGAAATGCTTGCCATGCTTGTCTTCCACTAACTTTTTTGTTTTTTTCCAACTCTTCCAATTTTACTTTTACGTTGAAGCCTGCTTGCCAACTTTTACAGCTAACGACGATCACTTTATCAATGCCAGTCAGTGTTGGATGATATCCAATCACATCTATGTCGCTATGGTTTGAGTCTTTCTTGCTATCAAAATCTGGATGAGTTTTCCTGGGGAGGAATTTTACATTATGCCGAACAAAATAGCCGCGATGTAAGAGGTACTCTTCCACGATTTGTTCAAGTATATCTTCTTTCGTTGCCATCGGTGATCTACCCCCACTGCTCCACCAACAACCGAGGCACGCGGCTGTACTCACGCAGATTGTTCGTCGCGATGGTGAGCTTGCGTGCCCTTGCAAGTCCGGCATTCAAAACATCATAAGAGCCAATCCGCATTCCTTTCTGCAAAAGTTGACCGTGAATTTCTCCAGCTTCGCGCGAAGCCTCGGTGTCCAACGGGAGTACTTCCACCAGCGCAAGAAATTCATCAATCACGCTGCATCTGTGGTGTTTGTCTTCGTAGTTCTCGGCACCTGCGTAAAGTTCAAAGACAGTTACAGACGATATCGCTATGACTTTACGCATCTCGACAAAGCGATTGATAAACTCTCTATTCCTTTTCTTAAGCACACGGATGCAAACATCGGTATCAGCGAGATGTGTGATCATCAATCGCGGTCGTCTTCGCGGATTTGCACGGGTGGCTGTGGCAAACGTTCAAAATCTTCACCGATGCCGGGTGAGTTGAAGAAGTCTTCCCAAGTAACTTTGATAGGCAAAATCAAGAGCCCCTCGCCATGCTGTACGATCTTGACCTTTTTAACAGAGTCAGGAAACGCTACAGACTTGGGCAAGCGGACTGCTTGGGTTTTATTGTTTTTGAAGACGGTGGATTGGGTCATCTTGTTTGTATATACCTGTTGGATATATTAATCAAGTTTCCACGTCCTGAATCGACTCTTCCTTAAAAATATCTTAACGTTCTGTTTCAGTTTGGTCTGTTCGGGGTGTTAATATGGGTCGTTTGCTGGGTGCTTTTGGGTTAGTGACTTTGTTATCCGGGTCGGCTTGTGTTTCGACGATTGATGGGTCTTGGTGTTCGGCTGCGGGTGACCAGCTTTCAATTAATGGGCCGCAGATTACATTGCCGTCAAAGATCACGCTTCAGGGCGAACATCATCTGCATGCGTTTTCTTACCGCCCGCTTGAGGCTGCACCTGAGCCTGGCACGATGGTTTATATAACGCTGGTTGAGAACAGTGAGATGGAAGTTTATCACATCACAAACGGTAATCCCGGCAATGCCGAAACCTAGAAGCGTTGCGAAGTAACATCGTGACAGTTTTTGCGAGATAATTTGCGCGGGGCGTGAAGCGCTTGGCTACTCCTGCTAGAGGTTCTGCTAAATCAGGAGTGCGACATGCAATTTTCTTTGAACCATATGGTAGCGCCGCGTTTGGGCTATAACGCTTTTTTCGATCTGGCTTTGTCGCTGGGTGTAAACGCGGTTGAAATCCGCAATGATATTCCAACAGCATTGATGGGCATCAAGAATGCCAAGCTGATCGGCAAGCTGGCCAAGGACAAAGGCATCACGATTATAAATGTGAATGCTTTGCAACGCTGGAACCAGTGGAACAAGCCCAAGGCTGATGAAGCCAAGAAGCTGGCGGAATATACGGCTCTGACGGGTGCTAAGAATCTCATTCTGGTTCCGACTAATGATACGAAGTTCATGCCTTCGCTCGAGGCGCGGCTCGAAGGTTTGCATGTGGCGCTAGATGGTTTGAAATCCATTTTGAAAGATCATGGTTTGATTGGTTGTGTGGAGCCGTTGGGCTTTGTGGAATGCTCTTTGCGGCTGAAGTCTGAAGCTCTTGCAGCAATTGATGCTGTGGGGGGCTCAAAACGCTTTAAGGTAACGCATGACACGTTCCATCATTTCGTGGCGGGCGAGAAAGAGTTTTTTGGCGCGCGCACGGGATTGATCCATATGTCTGGTGTTGTCGACAAAAAACATACCGCAGCTACCATGCGCGATCCACAGCGCATGTTGGTCGATGCCCATGATATGATTGATAATCGTGGTCAGGTGAAGAAACTGATGGCCAGTGGTTATAAGGGCTATGTGAGTTTCGAGCCGTTTTCAGCGGTGGTTCATAAAAGCAAAATGATTGCGCGCGAGTTGGCGCGGAGCATGGATTATCTGGAAGGTTAAGAACGTCCTCTCTCGTTTCTTTAACGGGAGAGGAAGGGACCCGTCGCATTAGCGACGGGGAGGTGAGGGACAACCCGCACCAAAACTTAAATCCCCTCACCTATCCCCATTTTGCTGATGTAAAATCCGGCCCCGTCCCGGCCGCGTTCGCAAGGGCTCACCCTCTCCCGCAAAAAATGCGGGTGAGGACATTTAATTTACGCAGCTTCCTCAGCTGAATCGTCCTCAACCTTTTCACTCGCAGCAGCGCCACGCTTGGCGTTGCGGGCGAGGAATTCTTCGAGTTCGCGGATGCACTGATCTTCATCCACTTTGCGAACAGCTGCCAATTCGCGGGCAAAGCGGGCCAGGGCTTGTTCGAAGAGTTGGCGTTCAGAGTAAGATTGTTCTGGTTGCCGATCTGAGCGATACAAATCGCGGATCACTTCTGACACGGCAATCACATCACCTGAATTGATCTTCGCATCATATTCCTGTGCCCGACGGCTCCACATCGTGCGCTTGATACGGGCGCGGCCGCGGATCACCTTCATGGCTTGCTCAATCAAAGTGCGATCGGCCAAATGGCGCATGCCCTTTTGTTCGGCGCGGTTGGTTGGCACTTTGAGGCGCAGTTTTTCTTTTTCGAAATCCACAATGTAAAGCTCAAGCTTGGTGCCAGCAATTTCTTGCTCTTCAACATTGGTAATTTTGCCAACACCATGGGCTGGATAAACAACGAGTTCACCCACTTTGAAAATCTTTTTGGCAGTCGCTGGCATTGCCGAAACCGCTGGCTTGGTAGCAACAACGGGGGATGTTGGAGCGGGGGCAAGTGCTGGAGCCGCAGCGGCGGCTGCAGCGGCCTTGGTTTTTGCCATGTGGTGGGCATGCAAGGCCTTGGCAATAGCTGGCTTAGCAGCAGGTTTTGCTGCCACGGCGGGCTTGGCTGCAGCTTTTGCAGCTGGCTTTGCGGCTGCTTTCGGAGCAGGCTTAGCTGTTGCTTTTGGTGCTGGCTTTTTGGCGGCTTTGGCTGCTGGCTTTGTCTTCAGCTTCAATTTCGGAGTGGCAGCGGCCTTGGCTTTTTTAGCCGGTGCTTTTTTTGCTTTTGAATTTGGCATTGTTTGTTTTCGCCTTTTCTTATCTGGGCGAGAATTTCTGCGAATTTCCCTTTTCATTTCAGGGTGTTAAAAAATCCGAGCACAAAGGCCCGGATTGATCAAAAATTTCGCGTTTCTCGGCTACATAAAAATACCATATCACATTTTTAAGGAAAATTAAAGGCGAGACCGTCCGTGTACGGTCGAATTTCGCCTCAAATTGTTAGTTTTCCTCGTCTTATGGTTAATAAGCGTTAACTCTATCAGTCGCCTTCGCCGGGATTGGGCGAGAAGTGCGCATCAAATTTGCCTTCAACACCATCGAAGCTCTTAGCACCCTCAGGGGCATCGCGCTTAATAGTGATGTTTGGCCACTTAGGGGCATATTCTGTGTTGATCTTCAGCCATTTGTCGAGGCCCGACTCAGTGTCAGGCTTAATAGCATCCGCAGGGCATTCAGGCTCGCAAACGCCGCAATCGATGCATTCATCGGGGTGGATAACCAGCATGTTTTCGCCTTCGTAGAAGCAATCCACGGGGCAAACTTCCACGCAATCCATATATTTGCATTTGATGCAGTTTTCAGTGACGATGTAGGTCATGACATTCCATAAGTTTTAAGTGCGAGGCGTTGATAGCAGTGCATTTGCGTTCATGCACCCAAATTTTGTGTGGGCGCTTCTGTTATGAGTTCTTCGTAGAGCTGCCTTGCTTCTGGCGCAGGGCCGCGCCTGTCGGCTTCGGCCAAAACCCGGATCACGCGAACATCGTCGTGGATCGCAATTGTGAGGACATCTGAGGGCTTAATCGTGTGGCTGGGCTTTAGAATTTTCCCCCGGTTGATACGGATATGGCCCGCTTTGATCATTTCGGACGCGGTGGAGCGGTGCTTCACAAAGCGCGCATAACAGAGCCATTTATCGATGCGTTGGGGCAGGGCTACCTCTGTTTCATCTGCTCTTTTAACGCAAGCAACGCGGCAAAGGGCGAATTTGGATCCATTGGCTTTTCCGGCTTTGGTGGGCGCGGAGCTTGGCGCTCTGGTTGTTCGCCGCGATCTTTACGGTCAAATTTTTGTTTACCGCGCGGTGGGCGGTCAGGCCGGGTGAATTTCGGTTTGGCTTCGCCTTCGCCTGCAGGCGTAAATTCGCGCTTTTTGAACTGTGGGCGTTCTTTGCGTTCGGGTTGTTTGCGGAAAGGGCCGGTGTCCTTAGGCCACCAGACATTGATTTCTATCATTTCCGGCGCAATGGCTGGTTCGTTTGAAACATCGGCTATGAGTTCAGCTCCAATTTCAGCTTTGGTTTCAGAAGGTGTTTCAACCGCAGTTTCTGGCGCAGCTTCGATAACTACTTCCGTCGGTTCTTCGACCGATGCTTCGACAACAACTGGCTCGGCAGCTGGCGCAGCTTCGGCAGCTGGTGCTGCAACAAAAGACGCTGGCTTTGGCACTTGGCGTTTTTGATCGCGGAAACCGAGGCTGCGCAGAATTTCTTCAAACTCTTCCCCAGAGCAACCGACCAGTGACATCATATCTGACACAACTGTAAAGCCACCGCCTTCGACGGAACCTGCAGGGCGTTGCTCGGTATCGATGCGAGGCTTCCAGAACACCCGGTCACGGATCAAATCCGACAAGCGCTCTAACATATCAACGCGCACGGCGCGCTTGCCGCAAACACGGTAGCCGCAGATCGCATAAAAGCCTTCTGGTTTTTCAGGATCGGCGGCTGTTGACGTTAGACCGTTAGCCGGAGGCGCAGGCGCATGGCCGGCAGTGGCCGACGATTTTTGTTTTTGCAGCCACCACAGCAGCAAACGCAAATCAGTCGCAGCTGGTTTCAATAGCGCAGGCAAAAACACGTGGAATGCCCCAAATCTCGCGCCAAGCCCACGCAGTTTTGCGCGGTCTTCCTGGCTTAAGGCTTTGACTTCTTCAATCACTGTTTCACGCGGTAAAACACCGAAATGTTCTACAATGCGGAACGCCATGCCACGGGCCAAGGGTTCGAAACCTTCGGCCTCTTCCAACTTGATTAACGGTTCGAGCAAACTTGCAATGTGTCGGTTCACGAATTTTTGCAAACGCTCGCGCACATCATCGCGCATTGATCCTTGCAAAACATCATCACCAAAAACTTCGGCGCGTGGCCGTAGGGCGTGGTCGCCAGCCAGCACATGGCCGACGATGGCGCCCATCCACCAAATCTCGCCGTTGCGATTGAGCTTCAGCTCGGGATCAGCCGTCATCGTCAAGTTTCGCGCGCGGTGGCCGATTTCTATGGTGATTGCCCCAAGGCTTGCCGTTTTCAGCGCTTGGGCATCGCCACCAGCAGCACTTGCATCGGGTGTAAATTGAAGTCCCGTAATCCGGCCAACAAATTGGCCTTCCACCTGAACTTCGCCACCCGCATCAATATTCGTCATCAAGCCTTCCTTCTTCGCCAAACGCTGCATTAATACACTGGTTCTGCGATCAATGAAACGCTGCGTTAGGCGCTCATGCAACACATCTGATAGCCTGTCGTCAATTTCTTTTGCACGGGCTTGCCAATAAAAAGGTGCTTCCAGCCAGTCTGAGCGATTGGCGATGAATGTCCAAGTACGGACATGGGAGATTCGCGTCGATAGAGCATCAATACCGCCTTCCAGGCTTTCAGACAGAGAGAGTTGCTTGGCAAACCAATCTTCGGAAATGAAGCCCTTGCCAGTGAATAGGAACTGGATGATGCGCGAAACAATATGGGCGTGCTCGGCTGGCGAGATATTGCGATAATCTGGCAACTGGCACACTTCCCAAGCTCGCATCACGTCCCCGGGCGTTTTGATCAGGCCCACAATATTAATGTCGCGGCAAATCGCTTCAAGTGCGGTTACGTCAGCAGCATTTTGCGCGCGTGTCAGACCTTCAATTTTTGGCAGATATCCCAAGCTCTTGCGCAAGCTATCCAATGTCCGAAAATCCAAATCGCGGTTGCGCCATTGTAGCGTGCGCACAGAATCGAAATTATGGTTTTCGAGACGGTCGATCATTTCTTGTTCAAATGGTTCGGCCTCAACGCTCACACCAAATGTGCCGTCCTTCATAAACCGACCAGCGCGGCCGGCGATTTGGCCGAGTTCGCCTGAGTTTAAATTACGAAACTGAAAGCCATCGAATTTTCGAGTGGCAGCAAAGGCCACATGATCGACATCCATATTCAGCCCCATGCCGATGGCGTCTGTCGCTACCAGATAATCAACATCGCCTGATTGATAGAGGGCAACTTGTGCATTGCG
>JAYWEV010000177.1:0-4272 GCA_043779145.1 Aestuariivirga sp.
GCAGCACAAGCTCATCAGGGCCTCCCGATTCAATCTCTCCAGATTGAATCAGTAAAACCCGCAATCCTCAAGCCACAAAAGATGTGTGCATCAGATAGAAGAAGGACGGGTTGGTTCGCTGGCGCTGCGTGGATATCCAGCGTTGGATCGAAGCGGAATACAAGGTGCACTATCACGAGCGGACAATCGGCAAGCTGCTTCATGCCCTCAATCTGAGCCATGTCTCAACACGCCCTTTGCACCCCGAAAGCGACGTTGAAGTTCAGGCTGCTTTTAAAAAAACTTTAACGCCAAAGTCGCGGAAATCCTCCCCGGACACGCCATTGGCAAGTGTCTCGAAGTCTGGGTTCAGAGCCTGCCCTCGCGTAGGCCAGAAGGGAACGCTCACCTATGTCTGGGGCGAGACAGGCACGCGACCACGCGCCATACGCGATCAGAGATATGAATGCGCCTATATCTTTGGAGCGGTTTGTCCGGCACGCGGTGTGGGTGCGGCACTGGTCATGCCGCATGCCGACACCCATGCCATGAATGCCCACCTTGTCGAGATCAGCAGTCAGGTGGCCTATGGCGCGCATGCCATCGTCATCATTGACGGAGCGGGTTGGCACACCACCAAATCCCTCAAAACCCCTGACAACATCAGCCTTCTCCGCTTGCCCGCCTATAGCCCCGAGCTCAACCCGCAGGAAAACATCTGGCAATATCTCAGACAAAATGCCCTCGCCAACCGGACCTATGAAACATACGACAGCATGGTGACAGCGATGTTGGCGGAGGGCGTCGCGAAGAGAGCGTGATGCGGCGGATCACCCTGCATGATTGCAACCTAGAAACCGCCAACATTGAAGAATTTTTCGGGCGAGAGGGAGTGGAGTTTATCCCCGCTGGAGTAAACTTCACGCCCGACAATAACGGCAACAATGATGCGGGACATTTTTTCGAGGTCATGAGCGATGAATGTCAGATGAGAGATGCCCGAAATCATTCTCAGCTTTCGACTGTCACTTTTTGAACACCGCGACTTCTCAACATTTCGAGAAAAAGTTCGGCCTCATATTGCAAGGAGAACCCAATCCGTGGAATAAAACTCGCAAATGTCCCCCAACCAATTACGTATCCATGTTTCAGTGGTTCCACAATTTGTATTTCAGAAAACGCGATGAAGAACGCTCGTTTTAAGCCATCGAACAAAACGCCGCGGTCGTTGACTTTAACGGTTACCCACTGCGGAACAAAATTTTGCTTTAAGGATATGTTCGCCTGTCGTCGGGCAACAAAAGCCGACACGAACATCAGCAGCAGCAATATGATAAAGGGCATGGAGGACAATATCCATGCCCAAAAGTTAGGCACCTCAACACCGCCTATACTGAGCGAGAGGATCCAAGACTTATAAATCCAATAGTAAACGGACACGACAATAATGCTGACGACGAATAAGATAAGGTTTCCAACAAGTGTCTTGACCTTATCAATTCGGCGAAGATTCTTAATCACCCAGTTTGATGCCAACCAATGGTCTTCAGCGGTCGCTTGAAATTCTGCAACAACTCGCCCGTTGCTCAAGTGATTTGATGAAGTCATTCATTCAACCTATCAAGCCAGCGTCCGTTGCACCTTCTCAACCCTGAAGCACTCAATCACATCGCCAGCGCGCATGTCTTGATAGCCTTCAAACGCCATGCCGCATTCTTGGCCGGTTTGCACTTCTTTCACTTCGTCCTTGAAGCGCTTGAGTGTGCTCAGCGTGCCTTCATGCACCACCACGTTATCGCGGATCAAGCGCACTTTCGCACCACGTTGAACTGTGCCTTCGGTAACCATACAGCCTGAAACCTTGCCAACTTTGGTGATGTTGAACACTTCCAAAATCTTGGCGTTACCCAAGAAGGTTTCGCGAATTTCGGGTGCCAGCTTGCCGCCCATGGCGGCTTTAATATCGTCCACAAGATCATAGATGATGTTGTAATAACGAATTTCGATGCCTTGCTGCTGGGCCGCATCACGCGCCTGCCCATTGGCACGCACGTTAAAGCCGAGCACAACAGCGCCGGATGCCGAGGCTAAGTTGATATCGCTCTCCGAAATACCACCTACTGCATAATGAACCACGCGGGCGCGGATTTCTTCATTGCCGATTTTTTCAATGGCTTGAACAATGGCTTCCGCAGAACCCTGCACGTCGGCTTTCACCAATACTGGGAATTCGGCACGACCGGCTTGATTGAGCTGGCTCATCATCTGTTCGAGTGATGAACGAACCGAACCTGTACCACGTGTTTCGCGGCGCTTCCTCTCACGGTAATCCGTAATTTCACGCGCACGCGCTTCATTTTCAACCACGTCGAAACGATCACCCGCTTCTGGCGCCGAGTTGAGGCCCAGCACTTCAACCGGAGCCGATGGCCCAGCGGTTTTGACATGCGCACCCTTATCATCGATCAAAGCACGAACCCGGCCCCAAGCAGAGCCAGCCACGAAAAGATCACCCAATTTCAAGGTGCCGCGCTGCACAAGCACAGTGGCCACAGGCCCACGGCCCTTATCAAGCTGCGCTTCAATCACAAGACCAGATGCCATGCGGTTTGGATTGGCTTTGAGATCGAGAACTTCAGCTTGCAGCAAAATCGCATCAAGCAATTTATCCAAGTTTGTGCCCTTGGCTGCGGAAACTTCCACATCCATGGTGTCACCGCCCATGCTTTCAACAACGATCTCATGTTGCAGCAAATCGGTGCGCACCCGCGTTGGATTAGCAGTCTGTTTATCCATCTTGTTGATCGCCACGATAATTGGAACACCAGCCGCGCGGGCGTGGCTGATGGCTTCAATTGTCTGCGGCATAACACCGTCATCAGCTGCAACCACTAAAACCACAATATCCGTCGCCTGCGCGCCACGGGCTCGCATCGAGGTGAAGGCTTCATGGCCTGGGGTATCGATAAATGTCACAATGCCATTGGTCGTTTTAACTTGGTAAGCACCAATATGCTGCGTAATGCCGCCTGCTTCACCGGTGACCACATTGGTCTTGCGGATGGCATCGAGCAGCGAAGTTTTACCATGGTCAACGTGACCCATAATGGTAACCACAGGTGGGCGCGGCAACATTGATTCCGCTGGATCGTCCTGAATATCGAGGCCTTCAACAACGTCAGCTTCGGAAACGCGCTTAACCTTATGGCCCATTTCTTCAGCGATGATCTGCGCGGTATCAGCATCGATCACATCATTGATCGTGTGCATCTGGCCTTGCTTCATCAGCAACTTGATAATGTCCACGGCGCGCTCGGCCATGCGGTTTGAGAGTTCCTGAATCGTGATCGCTTCTGGAATCACAATTTCGCGGGTCATTTTTTCAGTTGGCTTGGTGAAACCTTGGGCTTGTTTCTTCAGACGCTCTGTCCGGCGGCGGAAGGCAGCCACAGAACGTGCGCGGTCGTCATCACCTTCAGCCATAGCGTTGGAAACGGTAAGGCGTCCACGGCGCTTATCAGCATCAGCCTTAGTGCGTGTGGGTGCAGGTGGCGTTACAATGCGGCGGATCACACCGCCTGCAGGGCGCATCATGGTTTTGACGCGCTTGTTACCATCACTATTATCATCTTCAGCAGAGGCAGGGGTGCGCGTTTCGGTTTTTGGAGCAAGCTTCTTTGCTGCTTCATCAGCCTTGCGCTTGCCGTCATCTTCCATCTTATGGCGGGCATCATCTTCGGCTTTGCGCTTAGCCGCAGCGTCGCGCTCTATCTTATCGTGAACTTCTTGCTCGGCACGACGAATGGCATCAGCCTCTTGGCGTTTGCGCTCATCGGCTTCACGAACCCGTGAATCGGCCAATGCAGCCGCGCGGGCATCGCGCTCATCAGCTGAAAGTGTGCGGAGAACAACGCCAGGACGCGCAGGTGCTGCAACAACAGGCTTTGGAGCAACCGGCTCTGCAACCTTTGGCGAAATCGTAAATTTCGATCTTTCATCAGCGGGCGTAGAGCCACCTTCACCAAAGCGCTTGCGCTTGGTTTCAACAACCACGGTCTTTTGACGGCCATGGGCAAAGTTCTGCTTTACCATCGCTGGGCGCTTCAGGCTCAACGTGCTTCCAGTGCGTGGTGCGCCGGTCTTGTCGTTATTATCGATAATATCGCTCATGCTTTACGTCTGTAACCCTAATCCTGTAACTTTCAAATGCTCGTACTGCGCGATCTTTTGCGCATAATCCAGCAATTTCTCAGCCAAGCCACCATTGGCCACGGCTGCATGTATCACATTTGA
>JAYWEV010000178.1:0-4254 GCA_043779145.1 Aestuariivirga sp.
ATTGCATTCTCACCTGAAGATATGAAGCGCCGCAAAGGTCGCGCGAAGGTTATGGCTTGGTGTTTGGTTGGGCTGTTGGTTTTGTTCTTTGTGACAACGCTCGTAAACTTGGGCGGCGCCGGAAAAGTGTGATGGACCAAGCTTCGCAAAAAAATCGACGCGTGGCTGTTTTTGCAGCCGGTGCTTTTTGCATGATGCTCGGACTATCCTATGCCGCAGTGCCATTTTACAAAGCCTTCTGCCGCGCCACTGGCTTTGGCGGCACCACGCAACGCGCCGAAAAAGCGCCTGACAAAGCCACAGATCAATTCATCATGGTGCGCTTTGATGCCAACACCTCTTCAGGCTTGCCGTGGGAGTTTCACCCCCGCCAAACCGCAATGAAGGTAAAAATTGGCGAGCAAAACATGGCCTATTATGATGCACGCAACATCGGTTCTAACACCAACACGGGCACTGCCATGTTTAACGTATCGCCAGCCAGTGCGGGCGCTTACTTCGACAAGATCCAATGCTTCTGCTTTACCAAGCAAACATTAAAAGCAGGCCAGGCCGAAGAGTTGCCAGTATCATTCTTCGTAGACCCAGCTTTGCTTGATGATGCTGACGCCAAGAACATTAAAGAAATAACACTGTCATACACATTTTACCCCAGCTCCGATCCTGCTCTTCAAGGCAAGTCGGCGGCGAACACGAATTGACTTAAGGAGACGACGATGGCCGACGCACATGGCAAACACCACGATTACCACTTGGTATCCCCAAGCCCATGGCCCTTTGTTGGTGCAGTGTCTGCTTTCATATTAGCAATTGGTGCTGTCAATTTTATGCATCACCAAGATTCAGCTGCAACGCGTGCAAAACTTAATCTACCAGCTGATCCTATGCACATGCCCGCAGTCATGATCATGACATTAGGTTTTGCGCTTGTTCTCTACACCATGTTTATGTGGTGGCGTGATGTGATTGCTGAGGCACATGCGGGTGATCACACACCAGTGGTTGGCTTGCATTTGCGTTACGGCATGTTGATGTTCATTGCCTCCGAAGTCATGTTCTTCGTGGCATGGTTCTGGGCATTCTTCGACGCCAGCTTGTTTGCAGGCGAAGCAAAGATGGTGGCACGCGTGGCCGTTACAGGCGGCATCTGGCCACCAAAAGGCACGACGATTTTCGATCCTTTTCATTTGCCACTCGTCAACACGCTCATTCTGTTAACATCCGGCACCACAGTCACTTGGGCACACCACGCATTGCTGAACAATGATCGCAAGGGCCTGATCAATGGCTTGATCATCACTGTGCTCCTCGGCTTGCTGTTCACAGGTGTGCAAGCCTGGGAATATGGCCATGCGCAGTTCACCTTCACTGGAAACATTTATGGTTCCACCTTCTTCATGGCCACGGGCTTCCACGGCTTCCACGTGATCATCGGCACAATCTTCCTGATGGTGTGTTTGTACCGGGCGTGGAAAGGCGATTTCACACCAACCCAACATTTCGGTTTTGAAGCTGCCGCTTGGTATTGGCACTTCGTGGACGTGGTCTGGCTGTTCCTGTTTGCCGCAATCTACATCTGGGGCTCACATGGCGGCGTAATGCCGATTGAATGATCTATTTGTAATTTGAAAGAAAGGCCGCTCGCTTTCAGCTGGCGGCCTTTAATTTTTGGAACAATAATGACCGAAAACTTCTACCCCGATTTATCGCCCCTCAAAACGGGCATCGCCGGAAAATGCCCGCGATGTGGCAAGGGTAATCTTTTTGCGGGATATTTGACGGTCGCTGAATCATGCAGCAATTGTGGGCTCTCATATTCCTTTGCTGACGCAGGCGATGCTGCGGCTTGGTTTGTTATGCTTTTTGCCTGTGTTTTCGGCGTGGGTGCAATCCTTGGCGTTGAAGTAGCTTATAGCCCGCCCTATTGGGTGCATGCACTCATAGCGATCCCCACACTGATTATATTACCCATGCTTTTGCTTCGCCCTTTGAAGGGCGCATTTCTGGCGCAACAATGGAAAACTGGTGCTCAAGAAGGTCGCGAAGTAAAATGAAAACCCGCCTCTGGCCCATATTCTTTGCAAGCGCAATTGGCATCGCCATCTTGTTTGGACTTGGCGTTTGGCAGGTCAAACGGCTGGGGCAGAAAGAAGCGCTGATTTCATCATTGGAAAAACGATTGATGACCAAACCGATTTCCCTGATGGGGGCCTTGGCAAAACAGGGGCAGGGCGAAGATATTGAATACCTTAAGGTCACACTCATCGGGCAGGCAGATACAAAAAATATGTTCCGCAAAGTAACCAGCATCAACGGTGATCCAGGCTGGGAAATCATCGCACCATTTAGAACCGACGATGGCAGTTTGGTCTTGGTCGATCTAGGTGCGATAGCCGAAAACCAACCTCTGAGTTTAACAGAAAACCAACAAACCATCGAGGGCGTCGTCCGCATTCATAATAAAGGCCGCGGATATTTCGATAACGACAATGATCCAGCCAAAAACATTTGGTATTGGTGGGACGTGCCTGCAATGCTGGCCGGATTGAAGGATATTGCTGCCGTTCACGCTGCCCCATTTATTTTGCAGAAACTACCAAACAAAACTGAAAACGAAGTGCCACTAGCCGAAACCCCGAAAGTCGAACTCGCCAACAACCACCTAGGCTATGCCATCACCTGGTTTGGCCTTGCGACTGCACTTGCAGGGGTGACTGGGTTTTACGTGTTCTCGCTCCGAAAGTCTGACGCTTGATGCGCGGTGCCGCTCGCGCTAAAGCCCTAAATCAATATGTAATCGCTCTTACGGTTCGTCATTCCCGCGCAGGCGGGAACCCAACTTCATGCAGACTGCATTATTAAAAGTTGGTTCCCCGCCTGCGCGGGGATGACGGATGAAAGAGTGGATAATCAAATCTGGAAAACGAATAATGAAGTACATCTCCACGCGAGGCCAAGCACCCATCCTTGATTTCGAAGGTGCCATGCTCTCAGGCCTTGCGCGCGACGGCGGGCTTTATGTGCCAGAGCAGTTTCCACAGATCTCGCGTGATGAACTGTTGAGCCTGCGCGGAAAGCCTTATGCAGACGTCGCCTTTGCCATCTGCAAGCGATACACCGAAGGTTCAATTCCTGAAGAGCAGTTAAAATCAATTATTGATTTAGCTTATAGCAGTTTCGACCATCCTGCGATTACACCGTTGAAACAACTCGCCCCTAATCAATATCTGCTCGAACTATTCCATGGACCAACTCTTGCGTTCAAAGATGTTGCTATGCAGCTGCTCGTCCACTTGATGGATTGGTCTCTGGCTAGGAACAACAGGCGCTTCGTGATTGTGGGCGCTACGTCCGGTGATACTGGAGGTGCTGCTGTCGAAGCATTTAAGAACAGCAATCAAACAAGTCTTTTCATTCTCCACCCGCATGGCCTTGTCTCTGACGTGCAGCGCAAACAGATGACGACCGTTAACTCACCAGACATCCATAATATTGCCATTGAAGGTAATTTTGATGACTGCCAAGCCATCGTCAAAGCCCTGTTCAATGATTTGAAATTCCGTGATGATGTGGGTCTTGCTGGCGTGAACTCGATCAACTGGGCCCGCATCATGGCCCAGATTGTTTATTATTTTTATGCCGCCCTGCAATTGGGCGCGCCTGATCGTGCCGTTAGCTTCACCGTGCCCACAGGCAATTTCGGCAACATCTTTGCTGGTCTTGCCGCTAAACGCATGGGCCTTGATATCGACCGATTGGTCATCGCCACAAACAGCAACGACATCCTCGACCGCACATTGAAAACGGGCAGCTACACCGTAACAGGCGTGCATGCCACCACCAGCCCTTCGATGGATATTCAGGTGTCGAGCAATTTCGAACGCCTGGTCTATTTGGCAAATAAAAATGATCCAGCAGCCGTTCGCAGCGCCATGGAGTCGCTTAAGCAATCTGGCGCATTCACCTTGCAATCTGAAGCCATCAAATCAATCCGTGCAGAATTCGACTCGAGCGCAACGTCTGACGCTGACGCAGCAAAAACCATGGCCAATGTTTTAGCTGAAACGGGCGAATTGCTCGACCCGCACACCGCGGTCGGTTACGCCATTGCCCAAAAAATCAGCACATCTTCACCCATGGTCACACTCGCCACGGCCCACCCCGCCAAATTTCCAGATGCAGTCGAGGCCGCCACAAAAGTCAGGCCAAATTTACCTCAACGTTTATCTCACTTGATGAAAGCCACAGAAACCT
>JAYWEV010000179.1:0-11197 GCA_043779145.1 Aestuariivirga sp.
TCCAAACAATCGAAAAATCACCACCAACAAGAGTGAAAGTCAAATCTCAACATCCAATGCAATTGCAATTATGCTGAACTTTAACCGGACAGCAGTGCACCCAAAGGGGACACCCAAAGGCACCCCACCCAAAGGGGACGCTTCCCTTTGTTTTGGTAGTGCTCACCCAAAGGGGACGCTTCCCTTTGTTGCAGTGAAAAGGGGACGCTTCCCTTTGTTTTGAATATGTCAACGTTTGGCTCCCGCTTTTTTGGTTTAACGTGATTGAAAAGGGTAACGTCCCCGTTTTTCTACACGAAATCAAAGGGAAGCGTCCCCTTTCTTTCAAAAGCAAAAGGGAAGCGTCCCCTTTCTTTCATTGATATTGGCCATTACACAGCCTCCATTTTGTTGGGGAGTTGAATACCTGTTAGCCTTGCTTCAACTATGGCATTTGCCAGAGTGTCGGATAGCCAAGTGCCCTTTGACATAAACTTATCACACCACAGATGCATCTTGCCGATCTTCGCAAAACTGAAAACGAATTTAGAGTTTGTGGTGGGCGTCAAATGTGGTGGGATAAGATCTTGCTCACCATTGCGTACCAAATCTTGGATGGGAACCCAAAACTTTCGATCTGCGCCCGGCTGCAAACTAGGGCGCAAAACAAATGTCGTTTTCTCATGATCCAAACTATCAATGCGATTACAACAAATGAAAAAATACCGCCGTTCTTTCACATCGGTCGTGCCGTAGTAATAATCCACCGGAATGAACTGGTGCACGTTGGCTTCAAAGCGCTCGATCAAGGCCTTGGCGCGTTCGGAAACATTGATGCAATGGGAGCGATCAAAATCAGGAATTCTAACTTTGCCGCCCTCCCAGCGCATTTTTGTCGGCATAAATGTTATATCAACCGCACGGCCACTCTCAAACGCGCCTACTAAGGTACCGCCATCGGGCGTGCGATCAGTAGCATCAACCTTATCGATGTCACCATCCAAAGGAGTTGACCCGATTGAATAGTCAACAGTTGGAACTATATAAAGCCCATGAACCATCACGCGGCCCTCCAATTTGATTGCAGTCTGAAATTATCGTTTGAAGCAAAGCCAAAGCGCGTCCAATAGCCACCTGTAGCGTCTTCCACATAGATGGCCCGGTCAATCAGCGTCTTGCCATCAGCCGGGTTGAAAGGGGACGCTTCCCTTTGTTTTGAATATATCAACGTCTGGCTTCCGTTTTTTTGATTTAACGTGATTGAAAAGGGTAACGTCCCCGTTTTTCAGCATGAGAACTGGGTCTTCACTGCGAGTCAATTGATGTCTGTTGATAAACTCATCAACTTCAAATTCGTATGCCGCTTTTACATGAGCACCTCGGTCCCCATTTTTAATTTCACTTATTCTACCATTATTAACAGGCCTGTCAGGCCTGTTGAAATAAAACTGAATACTGGCGTTTTTCATCTTTCGCCGTATCATCGTTTTGATTAGTGCAATCTCATAGTCCTCAAGTGAGGTGCCGTTTGCCATCGGATTACCCTTGCGGATGAATAAAACACGAAATTTCAGACATCCTCACCATCTAACGTCGTATGAAACTTGAGTCAAATATTCCTACCTGTTTAACTGGACTTAAATTGTGGTTGCCTAAGTTCCTTCACTCACCTCGGATTACGGTGACAGTGCATTAAATTGTTCACTTGAATTACGGTGACAGCTCACTTTATTAAATAACCTATTGGTATCAATGGTTTACTTGATCTCGATGCCGCCACATGCAATAAGTCGACCTGCAATTCACGCCGCAACACCAAATGGTTTCACTTTTATCTTCTTTTCATGTTCGCGTGACGCAGCGCGGTCATGGGCGGTTTGCATGTAGGCTAGGGTGTCGACTTTCAGGCCAAAGGCTTTTTCGAAGCGGATGGCCATGGCGGCTGACAGGCCCACGCGGCCGTTAAGCAGGGTGCTCATGGCTTGGCGCGATACGCCGAAATGGTTGGCACGTTCGGAAACGCCAACCTTGTTCGGTTCGACAATTTCCTCGCGCAGCCAAATGCCGGGGTGGACTACAAAGAAAGGCGAAAGCTTGATGGCCATTAGTGATAATCCTCCAGGTCAAGATCAATAATTTGGTTTTTTGCGCTCCCACCCTTCAACCAACGTCGTCTTCTTGAGCTTGCAAGACTTGTTGAGTGATGGCTCGGGATTTTTTTGACCCATGTGTGGAGTATAGGGAAATCTAACAGGTTGACCGTACGGTGTCAAGGATTATTTTAATTTAATTTCATAAAAATCATATAATATTGAAACATAAGGAATAAATGCAATAGTGACTTTTTAAAGGTAATTGCCCACCCCTACCCCTCAACCTCCATGCCCACCACAATCAGCACCTGATAATCCTGCTTGTTGCAGCCCCCCACAAGCGGCATAACGGCTCCGGGGAAGACCGGGAAGTTTTCTTGGTCGGCGTGTTCGGGCGTGCATGAATTGGCCGTGGCTGGTGTATAGCGCGCCGCACGGCAGCCGAGGTGTGTGACGTCATAGAGCGTGGCACCGTGGTTCAGTTCCCAGTGTTGAATGCCGTCTGCGCCTCTGGGGTGCACCGTTAGAGTGGCGGTTGCATCGCGGTCGCCCGTCACCACATATTTGCCGGCCAGAATGGGAAATGTGGGTTGCTCCATGATCAAGCCGTGTTCTTCAAGCCACCAATCTGCGTTGTCGAACTTCCAGCCGCGCGGGGCCATTCCGCCCGCCTCTTTCAAACTGGAATAGCCTGTCAACCGAACACCGCGCGGGCCGGGATCGACAGGCCACAGTCCCCAAGTTTCCGCACCTACACCAGACTTGGCCGTGGGGTCGCCCAGCGCTGCAATGTATTGCGTGGGTATGCGCTTGATGATGGTTTCGGCGGAGACTGGATGAGACATCAACAGCAGCGCTGCAATCAAATGTAAAAACCGAATTGCCTTATGCATGGGCGTCAACCTCTTTTAAAATCGACCTTTGAACGGAATTTAACATAGCTTGGTTCACCTGTCCGCGCACTAGCTAATCCAAACGGTTTTGATAGAGTTTCAATTTTAGGGGATTCTCGAAAATGAAAGCAATTTGGGTTTTGGGAATTTGTTGTATGGTGGTTGCACCCAATTTCGCTTTTGCTGAAATCTGCGAAAACCCGGTCACACAATCGGATATGACTTATTGTGCAGGATGGCAGTTCAATAAAGAAGATGTGGGATTAAACGATGTCTATGGCCGCCTCAAAGAAAACTATGCCAAGATCCCAATCGCCAAAACCGCGCTCACAAAAGCCCAACGCGCATGGGTGGCGTTTAGGGACGCGGAATGCTCATTGGAAGCGGCTGGCGAAGAGGGCGGAAGCGCGCAGCCGATGATTTATAATCAGTGTTTGTCTCGGCTGACGAAGCTTCGCACCGAACAGTTGCAAACAAGGTTGGATTGCCAAGAAGGTGATCTGACTTGCATTGCGGCCAGTGATGCGGCCAATTAATTTATGAACACACAGCTTTCTCGAGCCCATTTTCTTTTGGCGCTCGCTGTCGTTGCGATCTGGGGCAGCAATTTTGTGGTGATCAAATTGGCGCTCAATCATCTGCCACCCCTGCTCTTTGCAACATTGCGTTTTGCACTCGTGTTTTTTCCTTTGGCTTTGTTTTTGAAAAAGCCGAATGTGTCATTCAGCAATCTTGCAAGCTATGGCTTGTTGATTGGTGTTGGCCAATTTGGGCTTCTGTTCATTGCCATGAAAGGTCACATCAGCCCTGGTATAACCTCGCTGGTGATCCAGTTGCAGGTGTTTGTGACCATCGGCATTTCAGTTTTTCGCGGCTCGGAAAAATTGGGCCTCTATCAATATGTGGCGTTTGGCTTGGCCGTGTTGGGGTTGGCCAACATCGCGGTTTATGGTGGGGGAAGTGCAACGCCGCTTGGGTTGTTCCTGGTGATTTGCGGGGCGATCAGTTGGGGCATTGCCAACATTGTAAACCGCGCGGCGGGCAAAATTGATATGCTGGCTTATGTGGTTTGGGCGGCGGTATTTTCAGTTCCACCATTGTTTATCTTGTCATTGATATTTGAAGGCTGGCGGGCGGATTTGGCTGGTGTGCAGCAGGCTGACTTGCTGTCTTGGGCTGCAGTCGTATGGCAGGCCGTTGCTAACACGATGTTTGGTTATGGACTGTGGGGCTGGCTGCTTGCACGCTACCCGGCGGCGACAGTAGCGCCGATGGCGTTGCTCGTTCCAATATTCGGCATGAGCACATCGGCGCTCGTGCTGGGCGAGGCAATGCCTGCGTGGAAAATAATTGCGGCAGGATTGGTATTGAGTGGGTTGGCGCTGAATTTGTTTTGGCCACGAGTCTACTCGCAAATTCGGTAGGTTCCACTTTTTCCGTGTTGACCTAAATCAAAATGGAAATGGCTGGCATGTGCCTCGTTTGTGCCGGGGCCAAGCACAGTGGTGAAATATGTGCAAGCGGCATGACGGATTGCAGTCAAAACCTCATAGTCTTTAGTGGTGCCAGCAATTGCATCTTTCACCAATATAATTCTTCCATCAGCCAATTGAATGCGTTCGATGTCAACTGCATTGCCCGATGCGTGTTCACTTAATTTGGCGGATAAATCGTCGTTTCGGCCACGGCAGACAAAGCCTGGCCCTGTATAAAGTTTGGCAATTTGCGAAGATGTTTTATCGGAAATAGTTGGATCGGCCCTATCACGAATAAAATGCAACAGTTGCAGCGTGAAATCGCAATTCAGAATCGGGTGATCAGGAAAATCAATATCTGCGCTGTTCACTTTATATGATTTGAGCTGAACAGGATTGACGATGGTGCAGCTCCCGTTTTGCTCATAAGGTGCATTCGGCGTGAATGTCACCCCAAGTTTCGACAGTGCCGCATGGCATGCCGCTGCACCCTCCTTTGGCAAAGGGGTTATGATTGGCGCTGGATTAATCTTGGGCGAAAAAGACGAATTCGGGATACTGAGGTTTGGTTTGACGGGGGCTTCAGGTGTAATATCGATTGTCGGTTCAGGCGGGATCTCTTGTAAGTCTAGCGGCTTTGGCCGCGGCAAAGGCGGCTTAGGTTTTTCAATTGTCACGATTGGCAGATCAGGCACGATTGGATTTGGCGTTCCAGGCTTGGTGATTTCAAGCTGCGACGTTTCCGGGCTTTGAATCTGAGTTTTCTTGCGAGTCGCTGGCTTATTTTCGCGCGACTTGAATTTCTTTCGGTTACAGCCTTTCGCATCCAAAACTTTGCAAAGCGATTTCTCGGCCTTGCGGAGCGCGTCAGCAACACCACTTCTCGACTGGGCTGGTTGCGGTAAAAAAACACCAGCTGCACAAACTAAAATCAACACTCGCTTGCTCAACGCCATGCAGCAAAGTTAGGTGATTCTGGATTTCACGCAACTTAAAGATTTACGAGAGCGTTTTGACTTTGCATAGAAAAGTCAAACCGTCCTAAGTAAACATTTTCGATCAACTTTTCTGAACTTTGACGATTCCGTCAAAATTCAGGTTGATCTAATGCCAATTTTTCATTTGGCCTCTAAACCAAGTCATTTGCCGCTTGATATAATTGCGCGTGGACGTCTTCGCTTTGTTTTTGGCATCTTCAAGCGTAAGTTCACCCATGTTATAGGCCAGTAGTTCGGGGACGCCGATGGCCTTCATCAGCGGTTGGGCGTTATCGAATTTCGGCAATGCACGGATTTCATCTAATGCACCTTGCTCAATCATTGCATCAAATCGACGTTCGGCACGGACGTAGAGCTCTTCGCGGGGCACGTTCATAAAGATGCGTTCGATTTTTGCGGTTTTCAAAATCGACTCTAGTTGTGCTTCTTTCTGCCATTCTATCAATGGTTTACCTGTGCTTTCTAAGACTTCGAGTGAGCGGATCAAACGCTGACGATCGGCCGGGTTCAGCCGGGAAGCGCTTTCGCGGTGACGTTGTTCAAGTTCTACATGAAGATTGCCCTGGAAGTTGCGCCATTTCTCTCGGATTTCAGGGTCGATGGGTGGCAACTTTGCAAGCCCCTGCTCCAGTGCCATGAAGTATAGGCCAGTGCCTCCGCAAACAATCGGCAATTGGCCAGTGGCCCAACACTTCTGAATTTCAATCTCAGATTCGGCAAGCCAAGCCGCTGTAGAATAGGTTTCGGCCCCGCCGATATGGCCAAACAATCGGTGCAAAACCAGTTGCTCTTCCTTCACCGACGGCCTTGCTGTGATGATGCGGAGCTCTTTGTACACTTGCATTGAGTCGGCATTGATAATCACTCCGCCCCGTACCTGCGCTTGAGCTAAGGCCAAAGCAGACTTGCCGCTGGCGGTTGGCCCTGCAATAAGCAACACTGATTTGTTATTTGTGAGTGGCATATGGATTCCGTACTCGTTCTCATAGCAGCGCCGGGCAGCAGCGCAATCAATACTGGTGTTATCGAAACACTTCGTGGTTTTGGTGGCGCGCCACATTGGCTGAGCATTGGTGAGGCGGCTGAGGTAAAACCATTTGATGGCATGCAAGGCTTCCTTGATTATCTCAAGCGGCAACCGATTGATGCCAATCTTGTTCCCCTCGAAAACCGGCGCAAAAAACTTTTAATCGCCGATATGGATTCAACCATGATTCATCAAGAGTGTATTGATGAGCTGGGCGTGATGGCGGGCGTTGGCGACCATATCAAAGACATCACCTCCCGCGCCATGCGGGGCGAATTGGACTTTGAGGAAGCGCTCAAAGAACGTGTTGCCCTGTTAAAGGGCCTCGATGAATCCGTCATTGGCCAACTGATCCGTGAGCGGATTACTTTCATGGAAGGTGGCAAGGTATTGCTGGGCACGATGAAAGCCAATGGTGCATACGCCGCTCTGGTGTCAGGTGGTTTCACCGCGTTCACGTCGGACGTTGCAATGACTTTAGGGTTTGCCGAGAACCGTGCCAACTCTTTGATCATTGCGAGTGGCAAACTCACGGGCGAAGTGGCGCTTCCGATTTTGGGCAAAGAGGCAAAAGTTGAGTCGTTGAAGCGCATTTGTTTGACACGCGGCATCTCACAAGAAGACGTGATCGCAGTAGGTGACGGCGCCAATGACATTCCGATGTTGCTGGAGGCCGGCATGGGTGTAGCACTTCACGCCAAACCGAAAGTGCAGGAGGCAGCACCGATTTCTATCAATCATGGGGATTTGACGGCGCTGCTTTATCTGCAGGGCTATCATAGAACTGAGTTCAATTAAAACGCACAGGCCCGAAAGCCTGTGCGTCTGAAGATCATGCAGCTTGTAGCTGTTTGCTCGTCATTGTGCGCAAAACGTAATATGCGCTGCCGCCAATAGCGACACCGAAGAACCAACCATAAACACCCCACCAACTTGGCAGGATGGACGTGAAGTTTGGCAGAATGGTTGAAAACAAGCCGCCGATGATCAAGGCGATAAAGGCATTGACATGCCAGCCATTATTGAACTTGAACTCGCCATTTTCTTGGTACAACGCATTCACATCAAGCTTACCTTTGCGGATCAGATAATAATCTACCATCATGATCCCGAAGATCGGGCCCATAGTGGAACCGATTAGGCCGACGAAATGGGCTGCACCACCATTCCATGGTGCGAATGGATAGAGCACCAAGGCGATGACAGCGGCAATATAGCCACCCTTCTTAAAGTCGATTTGACGTGGGAACACATTCGAGAAATCAAATGCCGGTGAAACAAAGTTCGCCACGACATTGATGCCCAGTGTCGCCACAGCAAATGTGAGCGCTGCGAGTGCTGCCAAGAACCAGTTATCAAATTTCGCTGAAATCTGATCAGGGTGCAGCAACAACTCACCATAAACGGTGTAAGCCGCGGTGGTGGTGATGCCTGCAACCAAGCAGAACAACAGAAGGTTGATGGGAAGGCCCCAGAGATTGCCTTTGCGAACCGTTGCTTCATCTGGCGCATAACGCGAGAAGTCGCAGAAGTTTAAATAGAGGGCAGCAAAGTACGTAACCCATGTTGCAGCCACCGCAGCAAGCGCTGCAATTGAGCCTGGTGCATAAGGAATGCCTGCATCAGCAGCAGCAGCCGCCAATTTATCAGCTGGAATATCTGAACCAAAAGAAACCGCTCCGGCTTTCACAACCAGAACAATCGCCAAGATCAACATCATTACCCAAACTGCTGGCCCGGCCCAATCTTGGAATTTGCGCACTGTTTCCATGCCGTTTTGAATGATCAACAATTGCAACGCCCACACCACCACATAGCAGATCACCTCCAGCGTCGAGTGGCCCAGCATGTGATTGTTCGTGTGGAAATCCAACATGCCTGGGTTGCGCGTCAGCAAAGCGACGATAGCACCAGATGCAGCCGATGTTTGCGCACCATACCAGAAGCACGCCACGATGGCCCGCACCAAAGCTGGAATGTTTGCGCCGAATGTACCGAAAGATGCGCGTGCTAATACAGGGTAAGGCACACCGGTGCGCGCACCAGCAATGCCAACCATGTTCATCAACAGATAAATGATGACCGAACCTAGGCCGATGGCGATCACAAAGTTAAAAAAATTGCCGCAGGCGAGAAAGAGGCTGGCGGCAAGGAAATATCCGTAAAGGCTGTGGACGTCTGAAGTCCAGACGTTGAAGATTGAAAAGGCACCCCAGTTTCGATTGACTGCGGGCGCCAGATCCTCGTTGTGTAACGAGGGTGACGGATTTATGAGTTTCATGCGATGTACCCCTTGTTGTTTTTCCCATGATGCTCGTCAACTTTCGTGACAATTCATCATTAGCCGAAGCTAATTGAACTATTAACACTTGGCAATGGAGTTTCACGCATGCTGACAGCAGTTGTCAGCTGCACCCCTTCCCGCTCGCGCTATGAGCCCCTATATCTCGTCCATGGGACATTCGAGACAAGAAGGTGGATTCGCGGAGGCTCCTCAGTCGGCGCTGGAAGGCTATGAGCTGCCAGAGACGGCGCGGGCTGGTTTAGAGGCCTTGCGGCCCGAAATTGGGGTGATTCCCGCTTATGTGCCTTACAAGCCGCCTAAGCCTCCGAAATCCGAAGGTGGCAAGAGGCTTGAGGTGGTTTCCGAGTTTGAGCCGAAGGGTGATCAGCCTACTGCGATCAAAGAACTGGTCAGTGGCGTGCAGGCCTTGGATCGCGATCAAGTTCTGCTTGGCGTCACTGGCTCTGGCAAAACCTTCACCATGGCCAAGATCATCGAAGCCACGCAGCGCCCTGCCCTAATCATGGCACCGAATAAAACTTTGGCCGCGCAGCTCTACGGCGAATTCCAAAATTTCTTTCCGAATAATTCGGTTGAATATTTTGTCTCGTACTACGACTACTACACGCCCGAAGCCTACGTCGCACGCACCGACACTTACATCGAAAAAGAATCCGCCATCAATGAACAAATTGACCGCATGCGCCACTCGGCCACGCGGGCGCTGTTAGAGCGTGATGATGTGATCGTTGTTGCCTCCGTGTCCTGCATCTATGGCATTGGTGACGTTGAAACCTATTCGGCCATGACCTTCCAAGTGAAGAAGGGCCAGCGCATTGAACAACGCGCGCTGATTGGCGATCTTGTGGCCTTGCATTACCGCCGCAATGATCAGAATTTTGTGCGCGGCACGTTTCGCGTCCGCGGCGATACGATTGAGCTTTTTCCCTCGCATTTTGAAGATCGTGCTTGGCGCATTTCTCTGTTCGGCGATGAGATTGAAAGCATTTCAGAATTCGATCCGCTCACAGGCCATAAAACGGCTGAGCTTGATAATATCAAAGTCTATTCCAATTCGCATTATGTGACGCCCAAGCCCACGCTGGAGCAAGCGGTTTTGCGCATCAAGAATGATCTGCGCATTCGCTTGGCCGAGTTCAATGCCGCAGGCCGCATATTGGAATCGCAGCGGTTGGAGCAGCGCACATTGTTCGATATTGAAATGATGATGGCCACGGGCAGTTGTGCTGGCATTGAAAACTATTCACGTTATCTCACAGGCCGCAAGCCCGGCGAGCCGCCTCCGACGCTGTTTGAATATCTGCCCGATAATGCGCTGGTGTTCCTCGACGAGAGCCATGTCACGGTTCCGCAAATCGGCGGCATGTTCAAGGGCGACTTTAGCCGCAAGGCCACACTGGCGGAATTTGGTTTCCGCCTGCCCTCCTGCATCGATAATCGCCCGCTGCGTTTTGAAGAGTGGGAAGCCATGCGGCCGCAATCAATCTTCGTGTCGGCCACACCCGGCGGTTGGGAGATGAATCAAACGGGCGGCGTGTTTGCCGAGCAAGTGATCCGCCCAACGGGTCTCATTGATCCGCCGGTGATCATCCGCCCCGTCACCACGCAAGTTGATGATCTGATCGCCGAATGCAAAATCGTGGCGCTGTCGGGCATGCGCGTGCTGGTCACCACTTTAACCAAGCGTATGGCCGAAGATTTGACTGAGTATATGCACGAGCAAGGCATTCGCGTGCGCTATATGCACAGCGATATTGATACGATGGAGCGCATCGAGATTTTGCGGGATTTGAGGTTGGGCGCTTTTGATGTGTTGATTGGCATCAATCTGCTACGCGAAGGTTTGGATATTCCGGAATGTGCGCTAGTAGCGATTTTGGATGCGGATAAGGAAGGTTTTCTGCGTTCTGAAACATCACTGGTGCAAACCATCGGCCGCGCCGCGCGCAACATTGATGGCCGGGTGATTATGTATGCTGATAAAATTACCGGAAGCATGGAACGCGCCATTGCCGAAACCAACCGCCGCCGCGAAAAACAAACCGCTTATAATGTGGCGAACAACATCACACCTGTGTCGATCCGCAAAAACATTGTCGACATCATGGGCAGCATGTATGAGCAAGATCATGTGCAGGTGGGGGGCGGCATGTCTGAAGGCGGCGCGCCTCTCGTTGGGCATAATCTGCAACGCGTGCTGGCCGACATGGAAAAGCGCATGAAAGAAGCCGCTTCGAATTTAGAGTTCGAAGAAGCCGCAAGATTGCGTGATGAAGTGAAGCGGTTAAAGGCGGTGGAGCTTGCGGTGATGGATGATCCGCTGGCGAAGAATTCAAATATTCAAACCGCAGAAGCAAGCTGGCCCAGTGGGAACCCTGATCGCCGCAAGGCCGGAAGCTCGGCTGGGAAACCGGGAACACGGGCTTA
>JAYWEV010000180.1:0-4235 GCA_043779145.1 Aestuariivirga sp.
GCAAATCTACAACAACACGCCGCGCAAATGCCTCAAATTTAAAACTCCGGCAGAAGTCCTCTGTCAGCAGCTGTTGCACTTCAAATGTGAATCCACCGAGGCCTGCTGCAAGGCATGGAACAACCTCATTGCAGAGCCACAACGCATCACATCAATCGGAAATCGTAACTGGGCGTCCATCAGTCAGAATTTATGAAGGTTGGTATAAGCACTTGGTAAGCAAATTGTGGAGATTTCTAGAGTATTTCCGAGAAAAATTTTGCCCTTGAAATCGTGATAAGCTATTGATTTTAGGTGTTTCTTGGTAAATTCGTGAATTTCACGGTTTTCATCAAATATGGACTACGAATCTAGCAGTCGGAGGTTCGAATCCTGTCGGGCGTGCCAATTTTTATTGTGACGTTCTTTGCCCCTATCGGCGCATTCCTAAATTTGATTAGGGTTTGCCCGCCAAAGGCGATGTGGTGAACCCTTCTCGTAACCAAGTTTATCAAAGCTGGCGATTTCCAGCACCTGTCCCCATGGGGCTCTGAAATAAACCCAGTTGAAACCTGCGAGTGGGCCGTCTTCTACTGTGTTTGGCCCTTCCAGCATTTCCACACCCTGAGCCTTCAGGCGTTCAGCTGAGGCAAATACATCTTCTACTTCAAAGCAAATATGAGTGCCGCCCACTTCGGATGGTCGCTTTTGCGGGGCGTTTTTATCTTCGCCATCATACTCAAAAAGCTCAACGCTTGTGCCATTGCCGCAACGCAGGAAAACCAGATCGCGTATGCGGCTGGTGGGGGTAGCGCCCAGCTTGCCACTCATGAAATTATTATCAACATCAAAGGGACCCGTATTGAACACCTCAATGGCGCCAAACACCGCCTTAAAGAAAGCAATGCCCTCTTTGATATCAGGCACCGTAATGCCGATGTGATGCATGCCTAAAACGCGCTCTGCCATTTTATTCTCCTATATTTTCGCGAAGCCTATGCTGCCACGACGAAACTGTCTAGTCTAACTCCATGACTGAATATGAACTCTTGCGCATTATCACGTTTCTTGAGCGCATGCGCACGCCTTATGACAAGTTGCTCAAAGCGGCTGAGCCCGACCCCAACTGGAACATCATCCTGTATCTGATGAAGAAGCATTTGCGCGGTGAGAACGTTACGATGTCATCGCTCGCTTCTGCCGCAGATGTTCCCTTTGCCAGCGCTATGCGCCGCATTCATAAGCTCATTGCAAACGGCGACATTCAGCTGCGCGAGCGCGGCACCACGGGCAAATCACATTATCTGGAACCCAGCCGCAAACTGGCCATTGGTTTCACTGACTATGCCGCCAAGGTCAAAGGCCTGTTGGCTGATACGTTTGGACTGAAGACCGGCAGTGGCAATTCTGAAGATTATTATTTTGGCGGGCCTTATTTCGCCGGGCAAATCATCCCACCGCTGGAGATTATGGAGAAGACCAAAGACTCCGGCCCTGATCTGCGTTTTCTTCTGCATGAGGATAATTATTTCGCTTCGATGCGCGACATGTGGTCCGATTTTCGCAGCAAGCTTTCGGCACGGCAGAATTTCAACCTCTTGAGCTTGCCGGAACTGCGCGAAGAAGTTTTCGCAAATGCCCGTCGTGCAGCGAGCGAATATGATGTGATCGCCATCAACATGCCGTGGCTTGGTGAAAGTGTGGGGCATAGTGTGGCGCAACCGCTGACCGATTTTTTAAAAAGCAGCAGCATCAACCCACTCGATTTCCATCCCAATATCTGGGCCACGGGCACTTGGGACGGAACACAATTCGGCATTCCAATTTATTGCACCATTGAAGCCTTGTCAGTGCGCAAGGATTTGTTTGAAGAACATGGCCTCAGCCAGCCCACCAGTTTTGAAAAAGTGATCGAAGCCGCAAAGACTTTGCATAACCCGAAACGCGGCATGCATGGCGTAGTGTGGAACGCCGCCAAGGGCATGCCCATCTCGCATTCGTTTATGTTTTTCATGGGCTGTTGCGGAAGCCCGGTGATTGATATTCCAAGCCCCCGCCTGCATGTAGATTATAGCAAGCTGAAAGGCGAGGCCATGCGCCCGCGCATTTTAAGTGAGGCAGGCCGCAACACTCTGAAATATATGCATGAACTTTTGGCGTTCTCGCCACCTGATATATTATCGATCGATTGGAACAAAGCGCTGGAATATTTTATGACCGGCCACGCCGCCATGACTTATTGTTGGACTATGCGCGCGGCACGCTTTGAGTATGACATTCATTCGGTGGTGAAACGCAAAGTCTCTTACTATCCCCACCCGCATGGTCCCGGTGGCACCAGTGTTTCGCCCATCGGTGGATTTCTGCTGGCAGTTCCAGCGTCGCTTCCGTCCGAACGCGCGCGATTAGCCTTTGAGGCGATTTCATGGACGGCTTCCCCCGCTGCCATGAAAGAGCATGTGAAAAACGGTTTTCCTGTTGCGCCAAGATTCAGCGTGAGCGCCGATCCAGAAGCCGCAGCCTCCACGCCAATCGTGAGCTTCGTCGACAAACTCGCCAAACAAAACAAAATCCAAAACTGGCAAAGACCACCGGTGCCGGAGTATCATGTGATTGAGGAAATTCTGGGCGAAGAGATTTTTGCAGCGCTGAATGGCGAGTGCTCGGATGAGGTGGCGCTAACGCGAAGCCAGAACCGGATTGATGCCGCGATGCGGGCGGCGAGGTATTATTGAGGGCTGGTGTTCAGGTTTCATAAGAAGTCAATCTGGCCCACAGACTTTTTTGCGGGCTTCGACATCGGTAATGTACCTACCTGAATTTTCATCAGAGCAAAGACTAATTTTGTCATCAAGCCAGGACCCAGTTATCACGATGAAATAAAATGCCACCAAGACAGCAGATGCTGAGAGGAAAGTAAGATCCACAATATTCTCTTAACTAGAGCGTCAGATGGTCAGATGGAATCGAAATTGGATTCCCAAGCAGGCTTAGACATGATTCAAGAGGGCATGGAGGTGATTTGCCATGCTGTATGCTTTGCCGAAGGCGGTTCGTGAGCGTTGCGTGAGGTTTGTGGAGGCGGGCAACTCCTGTCATGAGGCTGCCCGTCGGTTTGAGATATCACCTTCTTTTGTGATTAATCTGATGACGCTTTTCCGAGAAACGGGAAGCTTTGAGCCTCGCCCGCGTGGCGGCTACCGTCACAGCAAGCTGAAGCAGCATCGGGTATTCATCTTGCGGCAGGTCAAGTGCAAGAGTGATATCACCATGCCGGAACTGGCGGCGCTTCCGAGCGCGGAAAAGCAAACAGAAGTGGCTCTGGCCATGCTGTCGCGCTGGCTCATAGCCCACGGCCTCAGCTTTAAAAAAAACATTGAGGGCATCCGAACAAGACAGGCTTGATATCGCTGCCGCACGGGCCGAATGGAAAGATGCCTGCCAACCCATCATGAGCCGGGAGCAGTACAAACTTGTGTTCATTGACGAAACCGGCTCGACGACCAAGATGACCAGGTTGCGCGGGCGTTGCTGCAAAGGCGACAGGTTGCATGCCAAAGCTCCTTTTGGCCACTGGAAAACCCAAAACCCTCATCGCGGGCTTGCGTCACGATGGGCTTGTTGCGCTATTTGTCATTGATGCACTCATGAACCGCGTGAGTTTCGATATTTATATCGAAACTCAACTCGCGCCCACGCTCAAACCCGGAGATGTTGTCATCATGGACAATCTCGCCGCCCACAAAAGTCCTGCCGCCGAAGCGGCCATCCGTTCCGAGGGCGCTTGGGTTCTGTTTCTGCCGCCCTACAGCCCAGACCTCAACCCCATCGAAATGGCATTCTCAAAACTCAAAGAAAACCTTCGGACCACTGCTGCGCGAACCATTGACGATTTCTGGAAGGCCATCGGCGACATATGCAAACTCTTTACAACAGAAGAACGCTCCAACTACTTCATCGCAGCAGGATATGGATTCAATTGACCATCCGATGCTCTAGAGGTGTTATTTGAATATTTCTCGTAATGACGACAATTTGAATCAGAAAGCACAGAAAATATCGATTTGCAAAGATGTCCCCTCTCCCCGTTGGGGCCCTATCATATTCACACATCTCTGTGCAGAGCGGTTCCGCCTACGAAAAAAACCAGTAAAATAGGGCTTTTTTTGTAAGTCCGAAGATACGGCTTTACTTGGAATAACGGAAATCCAGATTCGTAAGTACTTGAATTGGAATCGTTTTTCTAAACAAAAAAG
>JAYWEV010000181.1:0-4234 GCA_043779145.1 Aestuariivirga sp.
CCAAGTGGAACTGGGCTTCGTAATTGCCTGTTAAGGCAGCTTCGCGGTACCATATTGCTGCCTGTGCTGGGTCTGCCTTGGTATCAAGGCCTGCTTCCAATGCTTCGGCCACAGCCATTTTCGCGTCTGGATCGCCCGCTTTGGCGAGCTGCATTTTTTTAACGAACGGGAGCTTTTCTAAGCCACTGTCGATTGCCATTGCTGCTGTGGCACTTAACAGCAGAGTTGTGAGCATCAAACTGTGTCGGTTAAAAACAGGCATCCCATTCCTTATTCAGCACGATTAATCCGCGCTTGTTATTTAACACGAACAAAATTTGAATCGCGGCAGAACACCAACCAACATCCCTTAAGCACCATATTTGTGTCTGTGAGAGTTGCTGTTGCACGGTAGGAGCCGCCATCATCGGCGTTATAGATATAGCCCTTATATGTGTTTGACCCAGTTTGCGTCATGTCATTGATGACCGGAAGGCCCATCACGGGCCGATTGCGAAGTGACTTATTTGGGTTCAGCGCATCAAGCAACGGCGTACCATCGGGGTAGTTCTTGCTGGCAAGGTCAATGATATTTGCACAAATGTTTTTGCCGCAATGAACAACCTTTACGGTGACTTTGCCGGAATCCAACTTCCAGATCCCTTCTGGATTGACATCTGCGAGCGCCAAAGGGCTCGCTATGAGCATGGCTGCCAGAATTAGAATAGATTTACGAAACATAGCGTTCCTCGTTCTCAAAAAATTTAATTTACTGCGAGAGGCGGTTGTCGCCGTTCCTCGCTTACTATAGCATGTCCCAAAATCCAAGGGAGTAGCTACGTTGAACAATGTGACCAGCTTCAAATCGCAAAAGACTTCTGACGCGGGTGAATGGCAATACCGTGTTGATCTTGCGGCAGCATTTAGGCTTGCGGCAAAAAATGACTGGCATGAGGCTGTGGCAAACCATTTTAGCCTAGCAGTTTCGAAAGATGGCAAAAAATTTCTCATGAATCCGCGCTGGCGGCATTTCTCCAAAATCAAAGCATCTGAGCTTTTATTGTTGGATAGTGACGATCACGATACGATGAAGCGTCCCAATGCCCCTGATTTGACGGCGTGGAGTTTGCATGGAAGGCTGCATGCGGCTCTGCCCCAAGCGCGTTGTATTATTCACTTACATCCACCTTATGCAACCGCCATCGCGTCGCTTGCTGATCCTGAGATAAAAGCGATTGACCAAAATACGGCGCGGTTTTTCAACCGGGTAGCGGTTGATATGGGTTATGGGGGCATGGCCAATTCTGGTGAGGAAGGTGACCGGTTGGCGCGGTTAATGGGCAACAAATCAATCATGATGATGGGCAACCATGGGGTTTTGATTTGTGCGCAGACTGTGGCCGAGGCGTTTGACCTGACGTACTATCTGGAACGTTCATGCCGTAACTTGGTGCTGGCTTACCAGACCGGGCAGAAGCTTCATGTTATGTCGGGCGATGTGGCTGAGAAAACAGCCCAGGAATGGGAATCTGACCGCGAACAGTTTCTTGCGCATTTTGAAGAGATGAAAACTCTTCTAGACGGCACTGACCCTTCTTATAAAAACTGAGCGCTTTTAGGCGACCGAGCGAATGCGAAGCATGTCGGCGCGCAGGTTCTCTAATACGGGCAAAAGAGACTGACCATTGTCTTGACCTTGGTGTGCGTTATAAGCTGCTGCATCTGCCATTGCCGTTAGTTTATCCAGCAATTCATTATATGTGAGAGCTGGTTTGTCGATAAAATCACTTGCTGCCACTGCGACAGGTTTTGCCGGCATTTTTTCCAGCAAGCTGTCGATGCGAGTTGCTAACCTCGTAACTTGTTCTGCTGGCCCAAATAACCCAAGATACTGGGATTCAGTGGCATCAGACCCAGTCTCGGTTCGATGTCGCTGATCGTGAGTCGAACCGTCTAAATTGTATTGGTGATCACCAATGCCTTCAACGTGATCGTAATAGAGTTGCGAAAAATCAACCTCAGCCGGCGTTGACTGTGTATTTTCGGTTTGGTGCGAAATCTTGTTTAGGTCGTATGAACTGTAAAGTTTGGCGAGCTCTGCTGATGCCTGACCAAGCAGATTCTCGACTGCGGATACAGCTTCAAACATAAATTGAACGCTGATCTGAAAATCAGTGTCATTCCTGTCATAACAATTTGTCAGTGATGTTAATATGCCCCCAGCACGTGACAAAGCTTTGCCAATTTCATCGGCGGGATGCTTTTCCTCGAGTGCTGTCAATTTCGTCTCCCCAACCTTAGTTCTATTGCAGCATGGTTAACACATTATGTCGTTAATAATGATTAACGCCTTTAAGCGACTGATTTTAAACGTAAAATTTCTTTAACGCAACCTTGGATACGCGGCATACTGTTTTGAGTGATTCTCCAGACGTTGAAAATATCCTTTAACGGTGTGCACAAATCAAACAAAAGCGGTAGTATGTAGGCATGTGGTTTGGAGATGTAAGGTGCGATGCATATTCTTGTGATTGGTGCTGGAGGCATGCTGGGGGCCAAGCTCATTGAGCGGCTTGCTGGTGATGGCATGGTTTGTGGGAAACCAATATCAAAAATTACGCGCTATGATGTGGTGTTGGCCCCTGCTCCGCCGCAGAGTGATTTTGATATTTCGACGTTGATGGGTGATGTTTCGACGATGGCGGAAGCCACTGTTGTGATTGCGGAAAAGCCAGATGTGATTTTCCATTTGGCCGCGATTGTTTCGGGCGAGGCTGAGGCGGATTTCGATAAGGGTTACCGGATTAATCTTGATGGTACTCGTAACTTGCTTGAGGCGATCCGCGCGGTTGGTGGCGGCTATTGTCCGAAGTTCATCTTTACATCTTCCATTGCTGTGTTTGGTGCTCCGTTTCCAGACGCAATTGGCGATGAATATTTTACAACCCCTCTCACTAGCTACGGGACGCAGAAGGCGATTTGCGAGTTGTTGATTTCGGATTATTCGCGGCGCGGGATTATTGATGGCACTGCTTTGCGGATGCCCACAGTGTGCGTTAGGCCGGGCAAGCCTAATAAAGCGGCTTCAGGTTTTTTCTCGAATATCATTCGCGAACCTTTAGTTGGGCTGGAAGCTGTGTTGCCAGTTGGTGAAGAAGTGCGACATTGGCATGCTTCGCCGCGTATGGCCGTCGGCATGTTACTCCATGCTGCCGAAATGGATTTATCGAAGATGGGTGCGCGGCGCGCCATTTCAATGCCAGGCGTTTCATGCACGGTTGCTGAGCAGATTGAAGCGTTGGCCAAGGTTGGCGGGCCTGACCGGGTGAAGCTTATCAAGCGTGAGCCAGACGCAACCATCGCCAAGATCGTCAGTGGGTGGCCGCAAAAATTTGATGCGCGGCGCGCTTCTGCTCTTGGTTTTGTCGCGGATAAGAGTTTTGAAGATATTATTCGCGTGCATATTGACGATGAATTACAAGGGAAATTGGGATGAGCGAGTTTAAAGTTGAGGCATCGACAATAGACGCATTCAAGCGTGATGGCGCTTGTGTTATTCGCGGTGCTTTTGCTGATTGGGTTGAGGTTCTAAGCAACGGCATTGCCCGCAATATGGCCGAGCCCAGCGCTGATGTGAAAATTTATACAGGTTCTGGTGGTGCGGGCAGGTTTTTTGGCGATTATTGCAACTGGGCGCGGATATCAGAATATCGCGATTTTATTTTCAATTCTTCGGCGGCATCCATTGGACGGCAGCTGATGGGCAGCCAACATGTGCGGTTATTTCATGAACACGTACTGGTCAAAGAGGCGAGCGCTGATGTGGCAACCCCTTGGCATCAAGACCAGCCTTATTATTGCGTAGATGGCAACCAGACGGTGAGCTTATGGATTCCACTCGATGATGTGCCTCGTGAACGCACTTTGGAATTTGTTGGTGGCTCGCATAAATGGGACAAATATTTCAGGCCCGAGCGATTTAACAAGACGCCGCTCAATGAAAATGATGGTTTAGAGCCTGTGCCGGATATTAATGGCAACCGAGAAGCCTATGATGTTTTAGGTTGGGCATTGAAGCCAGGTGACGCTGTGGCTTTTAATTATAAAACGCTTCACGGTGCGCCTGCAAATAACAGTGCATCGACGGGACGTCGTGCATTTTCATTACGCTTGCTGGGTGATGACATACGCTTTGCCAGGCGCGAAGGTGTTGTAACTTCACCGCCGTTTCGCGGTGTTGAATTGAAACATGGTG
>JAYWEV010000182.1:0-4219 GCA_043779145.1 Aestuariivirga sp.
CTTCTTCAACACAATCAAACACTTCAGAGGTATTGCAACGCGCTACGAAAAAACCGCCAGAAACTTCCTCGCTGGCATTCATCTCGTCTGTGCATTGGCTTGGCTCAAATGAGGACACGCCCTAGAGCTCCCGTTAAATATTGTTTTTTGTTTCGGCAGGTAAACTTCTGGGTCTCAGAGGTCGTATTATTTAGATGACTTCCAAAACTTTTACTTATCCTCCGAGTGGATTCATTGCGCGATCCAATAATTGTGTCAAATGTTTCTTGTTAATTTTCAAACTGTGCTTCGGATTTTAGCTGCGATGATGTTCAGACTTCAACTCCAGATCTATTGCCAAGCGTCGCAATGTCGTCATGCAATTTGCAATGATGTGTTTGCATCGATATCTCAAAACCATTAGATTGACACTCTCCAAAATATCTGCAAATAATGACATAAATGACAGCGCTAACATTTTTGCGAAATTTTCATTTCACGCAAACGCAGTTGGTGCAATGAATAAAAAAGCGACGGTGTGAAGTCGATTTCAAATGACCATCGCACGAGCGATAATAGAGTCTTGGGGAAAAGCGTAAATGTCTGCATCGGAACACCCGTTAAAATTGTCCCCTGAAGGTATTGCGTCCAAACTCTTGATTCGTGTTCAGCAGCTATTGAAGGTGCGTGAACTCAATGTATTCATCGCCCTCATTGTTGTGGGCGCATTGATCAGTTTATTTACACCTTATTTTTTAACAACCAACAATCTGATGGGTGTGTTCCGATCATTTTCCATGACAGCCATCATGAGCATCGGCATGGTGATGGTGATCATCACGGGTGGCATTGATCTCTCTGTGGGGTCTGCGATGGGGCTTTCTTCACTTGTGACGGCTCTTTGTTTTAGTATTGGTTTGCCTACCGGCATTTGTATTGCTGCCGGGCTATGCGTTGGATTGGTTTTCGGAACCATCAACGGTCTATTGATCACAGGAATTGGGTTGCCGCCATTTATCGCAACACTTGGCACGCTGAGTATTGGGCGCGGTCTGATGTATATTATCACGCACGGTGTTCCGCTGACACCAGACACCCCGGAGAGTTTTTCAGTCTTAGGTCAAGGTTATATTGGGTTTGTGCCAGTTCCGGTGATCATAATGATCGTGATGATGATTGTATTTTCCATTCTCATGACCAAAACCAGATTTGGTCGGCATGTTTATGCCACAGGTGGAAACGAAACGGCAGCAAGACTGAGCGGAGTCAAAACTAACCGTGTTAAAATGATAGTCTACATTGCCTCAAGCACTATTGCGGCCTTGGCTGGTGTAATCAGCTTCTCACGTTATCTCTCAGCTGAACCGGCTTCAGGATTTGGCTCCGAGCTTGACGTAATTGCTGCCGCGGCAATCGGCGGTGCCAGCCTTTCAGGTGGCGTCGGCAGTGTAGGTGGTGCTGTTATCGGCGCTGCCTTGGCAGGCATTATCGCCAATGGCGTGGTGCTGATGAATATCAACACTTATGCGCAACAAGCCATTACCGGAGCCGTCATTCTTATCGCCGTAAGCATGGATGTGCTGCGCACAAACAGCAGAGGAGGTCGTGGTTAAAGTTAAAAATCAGATTACTGTCTAAAGAAAAAAGCAAATAATTTTAAACATCTTGGAGGATCTACTAATGAAAAATTTAAATCTGTTTCGTGCTGCAATGTTAGCGCTACCATTAATTTATTCCGTCCATGCCATGGCTAAAGATGCCAAAGACATTGTGATTGCCGTTATCCCAAAAGTGGCGGTGCCATTTTTTGATGATTGCAACACTGGTGCCAAAGCGGCCGCTGATGCTGCGGGTATTCAATATCAGTGGGTTGTTCCACAAAACACGCAAGGTTCAACTCAAGTCAAGATAATGGAAGATCTGATTGCAAAAAAAGTTGATGGCATTGCGATTTCAGTAAACGAGCCAAAATCTGTTGAAGGTGTAATCAAGGCTGCGATGGCCGCCGGTATTAAGGTTGTGACATTTGATAGTGACAGCGCCAACAGCGGTCGCAGCATGTATATCGGTACAATCAACAAAGCTGCAGGTGCCACAATGGGTGAATCCATGGGCAAAGCGCTCGGCGGCAAGGGCGAAGTGGCCATTGTGACAGGCCAGCTTGGTGCATCAAATTTAAATGAACGCATCGACGGCATTAAAGAATCCCTCGCAAAATACCCTGATATCAAGGTTGTCGCGACCGAAGGTACTGAAGATGACCTCGCCAAAGCCGTTTCAGTTGTTGAGGCGATTTTCCGCGGCCATCCAGAACTCAAGGGCATTTTTGGAGTTAGCCAAGTTGGCGGACCTTCTGTTGCTAAAGTTATGGCAACAAAGGAATTTGGCGACAAAAAGAATGCTGTGAAAGTGTTTGCATTTGATGATCTTCCAGACACAGTAAAAGGCGTGAAAGAAGGTTTCATTTCTGGCATCATGGTGCAGCGTCCTGTCACCATGGGCAAGCTTGCGGTTGAGCATTTGCTGGCACAAATTAACGGCACAGAAAAAGAGTCAGCCAATGTTGATACGGGTGTAACCGTTGTTGATGCGTCAAACTTGGGCAGCTACACGAAGTAAATTCGACTAGGCCCAAGACCCGGGCAGCGAAAACTCCCTTACGCTGCCGGGTTTTCGATCGAGAGTACAAACGCGTGAGATATTATATGCCCTTCCTCGAAATGCTGAATATTTCCAAGACCTATCCAGGAGTAAAGGCGCTGAATCAGGTGGGGCTTGAGGTGCGTCTTGGAGAAGTTCATGCGATCGCAGGAGAAAATGGTGCTGGCAAAAGTACCCTCATGAAAATCATGACGGGCGTTATCACGGCCGACGCAGGTGGAGTGATCCGCATTGAAGAAGTGCCAACACTAATCAAAGATCCTGTTCACGCTCGAGCGCTGGGCATCAGCATAATTCACCAAGAGCTTTCGATGGTGGAAAATCTAACTGTCGCTGAAAATATTTTCCTCGCGCGAGAACCCCTCGGGCGCGGAGGTTTTATTTCATCAAAACAAATGAATGAAAATGCTCGCAAAGTTTTAAGTGAGCTTGAAATTGATCTTGACCCCAGAACACCTATGGCCAAACTGAGTATCGGCCAGAAGCAAATGATCGAAATTGCTCGTGCTATTTCCTATAAATCAAAAATTATAATCATGGATGAGCCCACAGCATCTCTAAGCCATCATGAATCCTCAACGCTAATGCGGGTAATAAAAAAACTACGCGATGAGAATATCGGCATTGTTTATATTACGCACCGCCTTGAAGAGATTTTTCAGATTGCCGATCACGTCACCGTCTTGCGTGACGGCAAGACTGTTGATTCGCGCCCTATTAGTCAGATGACCAACGATATTCTGATTAAAAAAATGGTGGATCGCGAACTCTCTGAGTTCTTTGGCAAACATGTTTCTCACGCAACCAAAGATGTCCTGATGTCCGTGCGCAGTCTATCGATGAAACATGCAAGCCCTCACCAAGCTCATGTAACCGACGTGAGCTTTGATTTGCATAAGGGTGAAGTGCTTGGCTTTTTCGGTTTGATTGGGGCCGGGCGAACAGAAATCATGGAAATGATTTTTGGCCTGCGCGCCTACATTGGGGACATTGGGTTTGGTGGCAAGATTGTTAAAATAAAGGATGCCGCAACGGCCATTGAAAATGGGATCGGCTTTGTGACCGAAGATCGCAAGATGCAAGGTCTGGTACTTGGCATGAAGGTACGCGAAAATTTCAGCCTCACCCACCTTTCTGACTATTGCTCTTTTGATTTTGTAAACCGGCAGAAAGAATCTGCAAAGTGTGATAGTTTCATTCAGGAACTTGGAATAAAAACGCCGAGTATTGAACAAAAAATTAACAACTTGAGCGGGGGCAACCAGCAAAAAGTAGTGATCGCCAAATGGGTGGCAAGGCGTCCTCGTATTTTGATCGTTGATGAACCAACCCGCGGAATTGATGTGGGTGCAAAAGCGGAAGTGCATGCGCTGTTGGCGCGCCTTGCCGAACAAGGTTTCTCGATCATTGTGATATCATCTGATTTGCCGGAAGTGCTAGCCGTGAGTGACCGAGTGTTGGTCGTCAGACAGGGGCGGATCAATGGTGAATTAAGTCGAGTTGAGGCCACACAAGAACGAGTGATGTTGGCAGCAACGGGTTCGTAAAGTATTTTTAATTAAAAACCGATTGAGGAGTT
>JAYWEV010000183.1:0-4160 GCA_043779145.1 Aestuariivirga sp.
CGGTTAGTTTTGGCAAAGGCGATAGTTACGAAAACGCTTGCCTCTCGGCCGTGATGGAGGCGTCGGAACTTCATTTTAGTGAATCTTATAAGTTTCCAACCGTTCATGCGCCTTATCTTGAACTGGGAAGCCGTGTTGCGCTTAATCCCTTGCAGCTGGTACTGCCCAGCTCGCCTGAAGATGTGTTGCTCACAAAATTTAATTGGGTATCCGGTTTCAATTTGAAGTCCGGCAAGCCTGTGCTGGTTCCGTGGGAGATAATCTCCATGGACTATAGCATGGAGGCGCGCCAAGAAGAGCGCATTTTAGTTTTTGGACCCACAGGTTTGGCCGCGGCGTTTGATGAGACGCGCGCAATCTTACACGGGCTCTATGAAGTCGTTGAGCGTGATTGCCACGCTAGTTGGAATGCTATTTCAGATGCAGACCGGCAAGCCACACTTGTAGATCTTCACGCGAATGATGCCGTCGACATAGCGAACTTTTTAGATGTTTTAAAGTCTGCTCATTTGGAAGTGCTATTGTGGGATATGACGGGTGAGCGCGGCATCCCCTGCTATCTTGTTGAAATTTTCGATCTGGAAACTTTCACGCACACAAAATATGCCCATGGTGCAGCTGCCGATATGTCGCCACATCGTGCAATTTACAGGGCGCTGTGCGAAGCCGCGCAAATCAGGCTTACCTATATTTCGGGGAGTCGCGATGATTTAGACCGCAGTGATTATGGCAGCAGATATGATGAAATAGTCGCAAACCGCAAATGGGTTTTGGAAAATTTGACGCCATCCCGCAACGTTCCTCGCTGGATGGAGGATGAGGGTTGTGTGAATTCAAAATTGGATGCCGTCTGCGATGTGCTACAAAAAAGCGGAATTGAGGATGTCATTGTTGTACGCCTGACCGGCAACAACGACAAAGTCGCTGTCGTGAAAGTCGTCGTTCCCGCACTTCACGATGTGCAAGATTTGGAAATACACAGCCGCACAGAACGAGCTGTCGAACACATCTTTGCATGACAGAAACAACCACACCAATCGTATTTCTTGGACCAACGCTGAGACCCGCGGCGGCGGCGGAACTCTGCACTTTTGAATTTCGGCCTCCGGCGGGCATGGGAGATATTACGCGGGCGGTGGCCAAAAATCCGGCAGCCATAATATTGATCGACGGGGTGTTTGAAGACCAACCATCAGTCTGGCACAAAGAAATTCTCTTTGCGCTTTCAAAAGGCATTGCGGTTATTGGTGCTTCAAGCATGGGCGCTTTGCGCGCAGCAGAACTATCTGCATTGGGCATGACGGGATATGGTGCGATTTACAATGCATTCGCAGACGGCCAATTAAACGATGACGACGAAGTTGCGGTGGTTCACGGGCCTGCAGAATTGAATTGGCCAGCTTTGAGCGATGCAATGATCGATATTCGTGACTTTGTTGCACAAGCAGTTCTATCGAAGGTGCTGGAAATTGAAGACGCAGACCACATTATTGGCCATGCGAAGTTGCAGCACTTTAAGTTTCGCTCGTTAGATGCCAGTTTGCGATCGGCTTTGCAAAACAATCGAACGAACACTGAAATTGAAAAAATAAGTGATTGGTTTGCAAAGCGTGGCCAGGGGGTCAAAGAGCGCGATTGCCGTGAACTTTTGTCGAACTCAACCACCATCATTAAAAAAGCAAAAAGCAATCTTTCGCGTGCACCAGAATTCATTCCAACAATCTATCTGCGCCGTTTGGAGAAATTCGGATTTGCGCCCCCCCAAAAAATTCGCAGCAATTAACAGGAAACGATAATGAGTGAAGTTGCAACTGATTTATTACTTTACATGTCTGCCCAAAATGAACTGGCTGGATATGCTGCCGAAAATTTAAAGGCGATTAACAGCTGCGGCAGTCTTGATAACATTTCAGCTTATATCATGCTTGATAAATTCAAAGATGATCAATCTCGCGTAACAGAAGATTATGCTGTGCCTGTGGGTGCGGTTCTCAATATTCAGAATCCATTTGTTTGGCCCGATAAAGAAACGTCTTCACCAGATGTATTTAAACGCTTTCTTATCAGGGCGCGCACGCATTTTGGTGATACAGCGACACGCCAAAAAATATTGGTGTTTTGGGGGCATGGCGGCGGCCTGCAAATGCTTGATGAACAGACCAAAGGCGCGAAGCTTGCAAGGGCGAGTATCGCCGAATTTGCAGCCACCTTGGAAGAGCAAGCCCAACCAGGCGGCAATAATTTGAAATTTGATGTGATAGGTTTTGACGCTTGCTACATGTGCATGATTGAGGCGATGTTTGAATTGCGCAATGCAACCAGTTTTGTGTTGTGTTCCAGCACGGTGGTCGATGCCAGAGGATATCCCTACCAAGATATAATTTCTGGGTTAAAGAAAAATGGTTCGAACCTCGGCCCACAATCTGCTGCTAGGTTTATAGCTGATAGTTACAACACATTTTATAACAACTTGCTTGGAGACCAAGATCGGTTCCTGTTTGTTTGCGATGTAAGCAAAATCAAAGCTTGCGTTGATGAGCTAAATAGACTTGGCGAGATGCTAACTTCATTCATTGAACGTGTGGATGCTGAAAATTCTGTCAGATCTGCTATCAGCGAAGCTCACATTTCTGCCTGCACGGGCATCTCATACGTGTATGTGTTGAGATTTTTCACGTCGTTGTCGCGCAAATTGGGCACACTGCTCAATGACGCAGAGCGTACGGCATTTTCAGCGCAAACAGCGCGCTTGTTCAATGCCGTTAAGGCAGCATTTGAAGGCAATATGGGCGATTCCGTTGATCTACCTATTTCGCCGCAAATATGGGCCCCAGTAATGCTGAGTGAATTTCAAAAATTTGAACCCATCTATAATAATATGGATTCAAGTATGAGTGCGGGCGGAGAGCCTGGACAAGCGGGCTGGGTTTCGATGTGGCGAAACTATCATAACCTTAAAAACATTTCGGCCCCGAACTTCGATATGAAAAAGAAGTTTGAATTGGGTTTATCGAAGGCAGTCTAACTCAATTGATCGGCTGCTCGACGAAAATTGAAACTGATTGTGGCGGGCATTCAGGCGCAGGGTTGGAACACCATATGCGCTTCCATTGAAAAGTTGGGCGCGCTTGAAGCTGAAACTTTTCGCCGCGATTGCTGCCATTGAAAACGATGGCATTTCGTTCTTGGCCTTTGGCAACTCGCAAACCGACAAATCTTGTTTCTGGATTATTCCATTCCAACAATTGGCCACCTGCATCAAACCAATAACCCAAAGGCTCATTGCTGTTTAAATGCTCCGCTAGAAACTGTTCACTTGCGATCAAGGGAAATGTTTTGCGTAATTTACTAAGTTCTGCAACAGCCTCGATTAATTGTTGATCGGCGTTTGTCCAGTCAAGCCAGGTTATAGCATTGTCTTGGCAGTAAGCATTGTTATTACCGTTCTGAGTGCGGCCAAATTCATCGCCTGCTGACAACATGATGGCTCCGCGCGACATAAATAGTGTGGCGAGCAAAGCGCGTATATTGCCAGAGGCCCAAGTTATTTCATCATTCTTTCCGTCTCTGTTGTCTTCACCATTGGCCAGATTGTTTTTAGTGGTGAAGTTTAAAAGATCACGCAAGGTGAAACCGTCGTGGGCAGATATGAAATTCAGACTTTTGCTTGTGGTTGATTTTTTTTGAAATATATCGGAAGAGCCGCTGATGCGGGTTGCCAACGCATTGGCAGTGTAATTGTCGCCACGCCAGAAACGGCGTACGTCGTCGCGGTATTTATCGTTCCATTCATACCAGCGCGGCGGAAAATTTCCGAGTTGATAACCGCCGGGCCCGATGTCCCATGGTTCTGCAATCATGAATCGGGTGGACAGAACTGGATCATTTTCGATGGCCTGAAATAGCGCAGCATTTGGATCAAAGCCCAGATCACTGCGGCCCATCACTGGTGCGAGATCAAACCGAAAGCCATCAACTCCACATTTCAAAACCCAGTGGCGCAAACTATCCACCACCAGCTGCATCACATGTGGGCGGTCCATGGCCACGGTGTTGCCGCAACCAGTGTCGTTGACGAGAATGCCGTTGATGTGCCGATAGTAGGCAGTATTGTCGAGCCCATACAACGTTAGCACCGGGCCGTTATCGTCACCCTCGCC
>JAYWEV010000184.1:0-4158 GCA_043779145.1 Aestuariivirga sp.
CATCAACAACGTAGCCAAAGCCCACGGTGGTTATTCAGTGTTCGCAGGTGTTGGCGAACGCACCCGTGAAGGCAATGATCTTTATCATGAAATGATTGAGTCTGGCGTGAACAAGAAGGGCGGCGGCGAAGGCTCCAAGGCTGCACTTGTGTACGGCCAAATGAACGAGCCTCCAGGTGCGCGTGCGCGTGTTGCCTTGTCCGGCCTCACAGTTGCCGAACATTTCCGCGATGAAGGCCAAGATGTGTTGTTCTTCGTGGATAATATTTTCCGTTTCACACAAGCGGGTTCTGAAGTGTCGGCTCTTCTCGGCCGCATTCCTTCAGCCGTGGGTTATCAGCCAACGCTGGCCACCGACATGGGCCAAATGCAAGAGCGCATTACCACAACGCAAAAAGGTTCAATCACGTCTGTGCAGGCCATTTACGTGCCAGCCGACGATTTGACCGACCCTGCTCCTGCAACATCCTTCGCACATTTGGACGCCACCACAACGCTGTCGCGTTCAATTGCTGAAAAAGGCATTTATCCTGCTGTGGATCCATTGGATTCCACATCACGCATGATGGATCCGCGCATTGTGGGTGAAGAACATTACGGCGTTGCGCGCCGTGTGCAAACCATTCTGCAACGCTATAAGGCTCTGCAAGACATCATCGCCATTCTCGGCATGGACGAGCTTTCCGAAGAAGATAAAACCGCAGTGGCGAGAGCCCGCAAGATTGAGCGCTTTATGAGCCAGCCGTTTTTCGTGGCCGAAGTGTTCACCGGTTCACCGGGCAAGTTGGTGCCGCTGGCCGATACCATCAAGGGTTTCAAGGGCCTGTGTGACGGTGCCTATGATCATCTGCCAGAATCTGCCTTCTATATGGTGGGCACGATTGAGGAAGCTGTAGAGAAGGCCAAGAAAATGGCCGCTGAGGCAGCTTAAGCAACACTTCAACCGAAGGGCCCCCTCAGTCCTTCGGACAGCTCCCCCAGCAGAGCTGAGGGAGCGCATTAAATTGAACCCTCCACCAGCTTGCTGGGGGAGGTGCCCGAAGGGCGGAGGGGGTCTTTCGGCAAGGGAATGTTTTAATATGGCCTTACACTTCGAATTAGTCTCCCCCGCAAAGCTCCTGTTCTCAGGCGACGTGGCATCGGTAACTTTGCCTGGCACCGAAGGCGAAATGACCATCATGCCAATGCACGCTCCCGTGCTGGCCACCTTGCGCCCAGGCATTGTGACTGTGGTAAAAGACGGCGGCACAACCGATAGAATGTTCGTGCGCGGCGGCTTTGCCGAAGTGAATGCCAAGGGCCTCACCGTGTTGGCCGAAACCGCGATTGCCATGGGCGATCTAGATGCGAGCACCATGAGTGCCCAGATCAAATCCGCCGAAGATGATGTAGCCGAAGCCAAAGGCGACGAAACCAAACGCCGTGCAAACGAGAATTTGGATCATTTGAAGAGTCTGCAGGCGGGGCTATAAATGGTCAGCCTACGTAAGAATTTGAAAAGCCCGCGAGATGATCGCGGGCTTTTTGTTTTTTGAAATCGTAACGTCTATAATGCCGCGAGAAGGAATTTGAAGCGATGAAGATTGGCATTTGTGAGCATTGTGGAAATAATGGAAATCTAATTAAAGCTCACATAATACCTGAGTGTTTTTGGAATGCAGAAAACAACAGTGTCGGGCCTTTAGCAATATTCAGTGACAATCAGAAATCCAGACCTTTGAGGTCCAACATTGGTGTCTATGATGAAAATATCCTTTGTAATGAATGTGAGGATAAGTTTCGCGAGTTTGATGAGCACGGTTGCAAAACTCTTTTGCAAGAAAAAGGTATTCTTACTCTAGGTGAAGGCGGTGCCAAGGGAATTAGCTACGACAAAGCCGATGGATCAAAACTGCATAAATTCATCACTTTTGTCGCTTGGCGAGCTTCAAGATCGCAGCACAGCTATTTTAGTCGTGTATCGATAGGCAAGTACGAAGATTTACTCAAACGTTCATTTAACGGCGACAACATAGCTCAAACGCAGATCGATTGCTTTATCTCTGAATATGATAATGGGAAAATCCCCCAGTTTTCTCCGTTCTATGAACTGTCTGATGGAGTTGGGACAATTGTAATTTCCGCTGCTCGATTTGTTTTTGTGGCAAAAATATACGACCAAATTGCTCCAGTTGTCTTGGAGTCACTTGCGATTAAGACAGGAAATACTGTTCTATCGTTGGTTATCCCATGGCAAGAAAGTTCCCACATGAAAGTTGCAGAGGCAGTTGTAAAGGCAAACCCTAGGCCTAGGTTTTGGAAAAAAAATTTGTAAACCGCTTCCCACTCCACCCGTCACCCCTGCGAAGGCAGGGGTCCAGCTTTTTACGCGCTCGATTGTGGCCAAGCGGGATCCCCTGAGTTTACAGGGATGACGGTTGGGGGTGGGGAAGCAGTTGGAGAAGAAAGTGGGAGCGTAATGTCCTCGCCCGTTCCTTTAACGGGAGAGGAAAGGGGCCCGCGGAACGAAGTGACGTGGGATAGGTGAGGGGACGGCGGCGACGGAGCTTGTTGTCCCTCACCTCCCCATCGAAAGACCGATGGGACCCGTCCCAGCCGCTTCGCGGCGTTCGCAAGAGCTCACCCTCTCCCGTTAAAGAAACGGGAGAGGACAATAACTACGACCCCGTCCGCGCCGTGCGTTGGCCGCCACCTTCTGGGCGCTTTGCCCAATTGGGTTTGCTGCCGGTGCGCTTTGGGGCGCTGGAGCCTGGTGGGCGGGCGCTGCCGAATTTGCGTTCGGCGTTCGAGCGGCCGCCTTCGCTGCGACCTTCGCCAGCAACGGGGTTCCATTCTTTCTTCTTGGCAAAACTTGGCTGGCCACGGTGGTTCTTGCCGCCCTGGGGTTTGGTTGAACGACCGTTGGGCCTTGTGGCTCCAGTGATTTCGGTTGGCACTGAGGCCTTACCCAAAGCATGAACCATCACTGGCACGGGTTTGCGAATGACTTTTTCAATATCACGCAGCAATGAACGCTCATCACCAGCACAGAACGCAATGGCGATGCCTTCAGCGCCCGCACGCGCGGTGCGACCGATGCGGTGGACGTATGATTCAGGAACGTGTGGCAGATCGTAGTTGATCACGTGCGACACGCTGTCCACGTCAATACCGCGGGCTGCGATGTCGGTTGCTACCAGCACCATGATCTTGCCATTCTTAAATCCGGCCAAGGCTTTTTCACGGTTAACCTGTGATTTGTTGCCGTGAATGGCCGATGCTGTGTAGTTGGCTTGGGCTAAACCCTTCACCACTTTATCAGCGCCATGCTTGGTGCGGGTGAACACCAAAGTGCGGGTCATGTTATTGTCTTTGAGAAGCTCATTGAGCAAAGCGAGCTTTGCACCTTGATCAACATGGATGACGCTTTGGTTCACGCGCTCAGCTGTTGTAGCAACAGGAGCCACTTCAACCCGCACGGGATCAGTCAACAATCCAGAAGCAAGATTTGAAATTTCCTTGGGCATAGTAGCCGAGAAAAACAGGTTCTGGCGTTGCTTTGGCAGCATGGCCGTCAATTTGCGGATGGCGTGGATGAAGCCCAGATCAAGCATCTGATCAACTTCGTCGAGCACGAAAATTTCAACCTTGCTCAAGGTCACAGCGCGGCGATCAAGCAGATCAACCAAGCGGCCCGGTGTGGCCACGAGGATATCAACACCGCCACGCAGAATTTCCATCTGCTTGCCGAGTGATGTTCCGCCGAACACGCAGGCGCGTGAGAGCTTCATATATTTGCCGTAGGTCTTGAAGCTTTCGGTGATTTGCGCTGCAAGCTCACGCGTCGGTGACAGGATCAACGCACGGCACGTGCCTTTGGCCGGGCGGTCGGCGTGCTTTGAAAGACGCTCTAAGATTGGGAGCGCAAAGGCTGCGGTTTTGCCGGTGCCGGTCTGCGCGATGCCGAGCAAATCTTTGCCTTCAAGAAGTGAAGGAATAGCGCGGGCTTGAATAGGGGTCGGCTTGTCATAACCCTCTGCGGCAAGGGCCTTCAGAAGCGGTTCAGACAGGCGGAGGTCAGTAAATGATGTCAAAATATAGTCTCGTTCGGAACGATTGGGGAAGCGCCAAGCCATGTCCGAATGAATGCATGCGGGAATCGCAGGCTGTTCAAGCGAG
>JAYWEV010000185.1:0-4143 GCA_043779145.1 Aestuariivirga sp.
AATTTCGCGTACTTCACCGCTGCCAGAAAAATTCAGTATGAGTGTTGAAGTAGCTAACGCTTCGGTCATACGCTCAGGCCATTCTACTAATAAGATATACTGTGTCAGTAGTTCGCCAAGTCCTAGCTCATCTACTTGTTGGGCGGTATTTAAACGATAGAGATCAATGTGAGCAACGGGCACACGCGTATTGTCATAGAGTTGTACCAGCGAGAAACTTGGGCTTGGTACATCGAAGGTATCATCTGGTTTGGCCAAAGCCATTATAAAGGCGCGGGCAAAAGTTGATTTTCCGGAACCTAACTCACCCCTCAGCGCTATCACTAAGCCCGGCTTAGACCAGAGGGACAGCATTCGTGCAAACTTTTCTGTTTCGATTTGTGAGCTGCAAACTATAGTTTGCGTAATTGAAATTGTCATGCCGCGAAGTTTCGGTTGCTCAGTGTTGTGCCAGATTTGCGCGGGCCATCGATTGGCAAAGTACATATCACGGTGGTTCCATGTTCCAATTTGGAAACTAACGATACTTTTCCGCCGTGAAGTTCGGTGAAGCTTTTGACCAACGCTAAGCCCAGCCCTGGCCCACGGTGGCTTCCGGCCGAAGGCTTAGCCTGGAATCTGTCGAATACTTTTCTTTGGAGTTCGGGTTCAATACCGCGCCCGTTGTCGGCCACCCAGAGCTGAATATTTTGTGCTTGTTTGCGCGCGCCCATTTGAATGGTGCTGCCAAGTTTTGAAAAGCCTGCCGCGTTTGATAACAGATGAACCAAAACCTGTTCGAGACGCGCTGGATCACCAATCATATTTTTGATGTCATTTGATAATTCAATTTCGACTGTTAACTTTCGTTTTTCCAGTATCGGCGAAAGCCTTTCAGCAGCAGATGTTAGTAGATCACCGATATCAATTTCCGAAAGCTTTAACTCCATCTGCCCTGCGTCAATCGCCGATAGATCAATGATTCCGTCGATAATTGTTTTTAGATCTTCGGATGATTTTCGAATATCTAAAACATATTCACGCTGTTTGGCGGTGAGCGGACCAGCAATCCCATATTCTAATGTTTCGGCGAAACCTACGATGCTTGTGAGTGGTGTACGAACTTCATATGAGACATTTGTTAGAATGCTGTTTTTGAGGCGGTCTGCGGCTTCCAACGCTTCGGCACGATCTCGCAGAGCTTGTTCGGCTTTTACACTATCAGAAATATCGGTGAAAGTTATAAGCGCGTTGCCATCTGGTAATGGAACCGCGCGGTAACGCAAAAATCTGCCGTCTTGGTTCATTCTGCCTTCGTGATGTTTTCGGTTTGCTTCAATTCCGGTGACACCAAACTTAATGTCCTGCCACCCTGCTCTCGCGTCCGAACTTAGACTTGCGAGTTGTGCTATATCTCCAACGTGAGGTTTGTCGGCGAGAAACTGACTATCAAGTGACCAAAACCGCATAAAGGCAGGATTAAATAATTTCAACCTGCCATCAGGCCCGGAGAGGGCAACGGCTTCTGCCAAATTATCAAGTGTCTCACGCTGAACATCAAAAAGTTCATTGTACTTACTTTCAAGTTGATATTCTTTTGTAAGATTTTCATAGAGGTATGTCACACCGCCGAATGGGTGTTGTTCGCAGATGACTCTCAGTGAACGACCGTCGGGCAGATACCAGTAGACTTCTCTGATTTCGAGATTGGTATAAGCAGCGAGTTGTTTTGCGCGCCATTCACGGTAGTTTACTTCTTCAGGTAATTCACGTTTTGCCCGCAAGCGATCCAGAATTTCGCCATCGCTCGGCTCGGTCTGTAGCCATGTCTCATCTAACTGCCATAGCTCTACATAGGCTTGATTGAAAAACCTCAATCTTTGATCGGGACCAAATATTGCGATTGCGGTGTTAAGTTTATCAAGTGTTGAAGCATGCGCGTTGATGTGGCGTTCAAGTTCTTTTTCTATTTGTTCAATAGACGTGACATCAATTGCATAACCGGCCTGACCGACACTCAGTTCTGATTGAAAAATATTATAAGCTTTCAATTTTCCTGATTGAACTGCGTGAGCTCTGCCGACCAATCCCGTGTTTATATCCGCATTCTTACGGTCAATTGCTTCGAGTTTTGCGATCTGAGTTTTTTGCTTTATGACATCATTGCTGTCTGGCGCCTCAGTTGCGCTGACATATGCCTGATTGACCCAACCTAAGATGCCGGATTTATCATTGATCCAAATTGGGAATGGTGCTGCATCGAGTATGGCGCTCAAGCGCTCTACTTGTTTGGCCAATTTATGAGCGTCGTAATCTGTTTCACTTGCAACACGCCGCTCACCGGACAATGGCCTCAAGCGCAGTGTTGCTAGACCAGCTGCGGCACGCCCTGCCGCCTCGAGCAAGTCACCATCGAATGTTTTGATTGCGATATTAAAGCCACCACCCGTTTCCCTTAAATTTTTTACGACATCTTCTAAGATAACGGCAGAATCGTTTTCGAGCCACGCGCGAAATTGCGCAAACTCTTCCAAATTTGTTGGAATACCTTTGAGTTCATGGATACGTCCTGAGATGCGCTCTGGTGATGAATCGCGGCCACGCCACGCCACCAAAATTTGAGGCTCGGAATCAATTGCGGCCTCTGATTCATTAAGCTGGCGTTCCAAATCAACCAGCCTGCGTCTTATCGATTCTTCGCTCTGTCTAAGTTTGCGGTAATGGCGATATATGAAAAAGCCCGACCCTAAAATTGCTAGCCCGGCTAAAGTTCCAAGCAAGCTCGAAACCTCCTGAAAGATTGGATCGGCTTTGGCAGCCCGAACATCCAACGCAACAAAAGCAGACAGAGACGCGGCAAGAAACAACATACGATGTTGCTTTGTGCTTCTTATCTTATCTCGCCCTTGCAATCTGTTTTCTGCCAATCCTGCGGCTTTCACGAATCACGCCCCTGCCCGGCCAAGATATAGACGTAAAAAGCCTGCTTCGGGAATCCGTGTTCTTTCCAAAAGCAGGCTTTCTATTGGAGATCTTTTACCTTTTAATAGCGGTATGTTTCTTTCTTGAACGGACCATTTTGGGTCACGCCGATATAGCTGGCTTGTTCAGGCTTCAGCGTTGTGAGTTTAACACCGAGTTTGCCAAGGTGAAGTCTGGCGACTTTTTCATCCAGATGCTTGGGGAGAACATAAACTTCATTCTGGTATTTACCATTGCCTTTGTTGGTGTAGAGCTCGATCTGCGCCAATGTTTGGTTGGTAAAGGACGCTGACATCACGAAGCTTGGGTGGCCTGTGGCGTTGCCGAGATTTACAAGGCGACCTTCAGATAGAAGGATAATGCGGTTACCTTTCGGGAATTGAATGATGTCAACTTGTGGTTTTACATTCGTCCATTTGAAATTCTTCAGCTGAGCAACTTCAATTTCATTGTCGAAATGACCGATATTGCAGACAATTGCCATGTCTTTCATGAGGCGCATATCATCAACGGTGATAACGTCTTTATTACCTGTCGCCGTTACATAGATATCGGCAGTTGGCAGTGCATCTTGCAAGGTTTGCACATCATAGCCGTCCATGGCCGCTTGGAGCGCACAGATTGGATCAACTTCAGTGACGATTACTCTGGCACCGGCACCACGAAGGGAATCGGCCGAGCCTTTGCCCACATCACCATATCCACAGACGACGGCAATTTTACCTGCCATCATCACGTCAGTGCCGCGACGGATTGCATCAACTAATGATTCGCGGCAGCCGTATTTATTATCAAATTTGGATTTGGTGACTGAATCGTTCACATTGATTGCTGGGAAGGGCAGCTCACCTTTTTTCTGAATTTCGTAGAGGCGGTGAACACCCGTTGTGGTTTCTTCAGTTACACCAATAATTGCGGCGCGTTGTTTTGCAAACCAACCTGGTTGATTCTTGATGCGCTTGGCAATTTCAGCATAAAGATACTCTTCTTCTTCGCTGGTTGGTTTTGCAATGAGCGCTGGATTTTTTTCAGCTTTTTCACCGAGCAAAATGTAAAGCGTCGCGTCACCGCCGTCGTCTAGTATCATGTTAGATGGTTGATGATCGGGCCATTCGAATATTTTCGCTGTGTATTCCCAATATTCCTTGAGAGATTCGCCTTTGACGGCAAATACTGGAATGC
>JAYWEV010000186.1:0-10899 GCA_043779145.1 Aestuariivirga sp.
AATGAACGTTTAAGTTGGTATAGGTTGGCAGGCGCGTTAACAGGGCTGATCGGCGTTGCCGCTTTGGTTGGCGTCGATTCAATTAAGTTGCTCGGGAGCGATTTAGTAATGCAACTGGCGATCGTTTTAGCCGCAATTTTTTATGGTTTCAGCGCGGTGTGGGCACGGCGGTTTTCAAACATGCCACCGATTGTCAATGCGGCCAGCCAAACTGCCGCTTCAAGTGTTATGCTGTTGCCCTTGATGTTGGTTTTTGACCACCCCTGGGCGTTGCCAATGCCAAGCAACCTGGCTCTATTTTCGCAGCTCGGCTTGGCTCTGATGTGCACTGCAGTTGCTTACATCTTGTTCTTTACAATATTAAAACGCGCCGGCTCAACCAACATAAGCCTCGTCACATTTCTCGTTCCAATCAGCGCCATAATTTTAGGAGCAGTCCTCTTGAATGAACAGATCACGCTCAATCATATTTTAGGCATGGCTGTGATTGGAGTAGGCCTGGCCTTGATTGATGGGCGCATTCCCGCCAAGTTATTCCAAACGGTTCGAGGATAAAATGGCGATCACAGATTTCACACCATATTCAGGCGCAATCGGCGGCGCGCTCATAGGGCTTGCAGCTGTCATTCTGATGGCAACAGCAGGCCGCATCATGGGCGCAACCGGAATTTTCCGCGGTCTTCTTACGCTGCGATTTGACGATGCTTTTCAGTGGCGCATGATTTTTATAGTTGGCCTGTTGCTGGGCACAGCTTGGACCGGCCTGATCACAGGCGCGGCCCATAACATCAGCTTCGTTTCAAACAATTACTTCATCGTTATTGGCGGTATATTGGTAGGTTTTGGCACCACACTCAGCAATGGCTGCACATCCGGCCACGGCATATGTGGCATCTCGCGGTTTTCACTGCGCTCGGTTGTTGCCACCTGCGTATTCATGTTGATCGCCATTATCACAGTGTTCATCGTCCGGCATGTTTTAGGAGTTGCTTGATGCAGAAATTCTTTGTGCTGATCTCCGGTTTATTGTTTGGTGCAGGCCTCACGATTTCAGGCATGGTGAACCCGGCAAAGATACTAAACTTCTTGGATTTGACTGGGCAGTTTGATGCAACGCTGATCTTTGTAATGGGCGTTGGTTTGATCGTTACAACCGTCGGGTATCAACTTATTTTCAGGCGCAGCAAACCATTCTTCGACAGCAACTTCCATCTACCAACGTCTGAAATCATCGACGTTAAAATGACCGGTGGAGCAGCATTGTTTGGATTGGGCTGGGCTCTATCAGGGTTTTGCCCGGGGCCTGCAATTGCCAGCCTTGTGTTTGGCTATCAACAAAGCTTTATCTTTGTCGCTGCAATGATTGCGGGCACGCTGTTGGTGCGCTTCATCCCTACCGCAACAAAGTTAAATTAGGCTAGGCGTCCTTGTTTTTGCATCAGTTGCAACATGTGATCAATGGGTAAGGCGATAGCAGTATTGCCATCGCGCCCCACCATTGTTGCATTGCAGATCACAGAATCAAGCACCGCTTCCTCGGTGGCTTCAACAACCGCGCGGAACAATCCATCAATTGCATTATTCGCTAGATAGTCAGCCCGACGAAGTTTGGCAGTTGATCCCATCGCAGTTTCATTTGCTGTTGAGAAGGCGAGAAAAATATCACCCGAACTATTATTGCCCACAGTGCCTGTGCGCGCCAAGCCCAGTGGCACGCGCCGCGCCAATCGCTTGAGTTGATGCGGTTGCAGCGGCGCATCAGTCGCCACAATCGCAATCACCGAACCTTGTTCCTTACCGCGCAGTTGGTCTTGTAAAATATGCGCGCCAACGGGAACACCCAGCACAGTGAAGTCTTGCCGAGCGCCAAAATTTGACTGCACGAAAACACCAACCGTATAAGTCATTCCATCTACCGAAACTAATCGCGACGAAGAACCATTGCCCGCTTTGAAATCATAAGTGAGCATGCCCGTGCCGCCGCCAACACTGCCAAGCTCAACGTCGCCGCCGCGGGCGTTGTCCAAAGCCTGCATCACATCATCAGCAGTGATATGAAAGCCATTGATGTCGTTCAGATCGCCATCATAAGTTTCAGCCGCAACTGGCAAACCCCAATCTTGACCCGTGCCGATTTTGTTTTTGACCAACCATTGTAAAGTTGCATCGCGCGCCACGCCACAAGAACTCGTGTTGGTAATTGTGATCGGCGTTTGCAGTTCACCCGCTTCTTCAATCCAAGCCAGACCCGTCATCTCGCCATTGCCGTTAAAGGAATAAGACCCTGCCGCACAAGGCACAGCGCTTGTTCGACCACATGGCAAAATGGCAGTAACACCCGTGCGCACAGGCCCTTTGCCAACGATCAAAGGTCCTTCACCTGAAATCAAAGTGACTGTGCCAACTTCAACACCCGCCACATCAGTGATCGCATTAAAATTTCCCGGCTTGCCAGGAAAAGGCAAACCCAATGCGCGGCCGCGTGTTTTAGGCAACACCCAACTTCTTCTGCAGATTCGTGCTGCTGGTTGTGTACTGAAACAACAAGCGCTCGCCCGGATTGATGTAACGGAAAGCCTGTTGCGCCATGAGTGCGGCTTCATGGAAGCCTGAAAGGATCAGCTTCAACTTGCCGGGATAGGTGTTGATATCGCCCACCGCAAAAATACCGGGCACATTTGTTTCAAACTTTTCCGTATCAACCGAAATCAAATTCTCAGTCAGGTTCAAACCCCAATCCGCAACAGGGCCAAGCTTCATGGTCAAACCAAAGAACGGCAACATGGTGTTGCAAGCCACGTCAAACGAAGCGCCATCAGAGCCTTTAACAGTTGCTGAAGCCAATTTGCCATCAGCGCCGCCAAGACCTGTCACCTGACCTATCGCCAATTTCATTTTGCCAGCAGCCACCAACTCGCGCATTTTGTTCACAGAGTCTGGCGCTGCACGGAACTCATCACGGCGGTGCAGCAGTGTCATGCTGTTGCTAATAGGCTGCAAATTATTCACCCAATCAAGCGCGCTATCGCCGCCGCCGACAATCAGAATATCTTTGCCGCGGAAAGCTTCCATCTTCTTCACGGAATAGAAAACTGACTTGCCTTCAAAGGCGTCAATGCCCGGAATCGGCGGCTTCTTTGGCATGAAAGATCCACCGCCCGCAGCGATAACCACAACTTTGCAATTAAAAACCAAATCACCGTCGGTCTTTAACACAAAATCATTTTCACCACGTTTATCGAGCGACGTCACCATTTGGTTAAAGTGGAACTGTGGCTTGAAAGGTGCAGCCTGCTCCATCAAACGGGATGTCAGATCTGCACCAGTCACCAGAGGTAAAGCCGGAATATCATAGATCGGCTTTTCTGGATAAAGCTCAGCACACTGCCCGCCCGGACGATCCAGAATATCGAGCACATGGCACTTTATGTCCAATAGCCCCAATTCAAAAACCGTAAACAAACCACAAGGGCCTGCGCCAATAATAACAACATCCGTGGTAATCACATCAGACATGTGGAGCCAACTTTCTTAGAATTGTTTTTCAGGAACTTTAACCCGCAAGCCGTCCAGCGCGTCTGAAACTTTAATCTGGCAGGAAAGGCGGCTATTTTCACGCACATCGAAAGCAAAATCCAACATGTCCTCTTCCATCGGATTGCGCTTTCCTGTCTTGGCCACCCAGTCGGACTCCACATAAACATGGCAGGTGGCGCAGGCACATGCACCGCCACAATCGGCATCAATGCCCGGCACTTGGTGCTTCACAGCCGTTTCCATCACGGTCATGCCAGCAATGCCGTCGGCAGATATTTCATTTCCATTGTGTTGAATAAACGTAATTTTGGCCATGTGTGCCCCAAATCTCTAAAATGCAAAAGTTACATAAGAGAAGCAAGGCGGAAAGGCAACGGCTGTCGGCTTAACTGTGAAAAGCCCTCGTTTCAACAATAAAGGCAGTTTCCGCTTGGTCTAAGAGCGCTTCAAGCACTGAGGCATCAAAACTCACGTTTTCCCAAGTTTTGGCCAGCTCTTCAATTTGCAAAGCGCCAATGGCAGCAGCCGCTCCGCGCAGATTATGGCTCAAAAATTTCCGGTCGTGAGACGAAATCGAACCAAGCTTGATACGTTCTTTCGTTTCCGCAACTTGGGCCCGAAAAAGCCCAATAACTTCACACTGCAAGGCAATATCATCCATCGTGCTCTGTGCAAATCGGACACGGTCAAATACCGTCTCAGACAGAGCAACACCCGGCGCAACCAGAACGTGCTTAAAATCTTGCCTACTCACCAAACTCTCCCAGTCTAGACTTCGGCACACTAGCGCGCATTTCATGATAAGTTCTGAAGAAAGACCCCTAACAAACAATTTTCCGAATCGATTCAATTCGATCCACAATTTTAACCATTTCTTCAATTAGCCAGTGGGCAACCCTGATTACGGGTTCAAGATGTGGTAAATTTAGGTTAATATGTAATTTGAGAAGTTCCGGAGCTTATGGGCCCCCAGATCAGCGCAAGCCAGTTTGGGATAAGTTATGGAACCAAAAATCGGGTGCAAGAACACCCTATAAATGCGGGTAACAGGTATGGCAACTAAACCAACGGATAATCGTCGCAGAAGCAGAACGCCGGTTTTGGATTCTCCAGAACAGCCACAAGAGGCGTCTGCACCAACTTTGCGCACCAGTCCCGCAAATGAAAACGATCGCACAACAGCACAAATGCTTGCCAGATTGCGCAAACAGCCCTCCATGTCTGTGTATTATTTTGCCACCGGCATCTCAGCGCTTTGGTTTGTGGGCTGGTTGATGGCTTATAACTCATTGATTGGTGCAGAACTCGGCGGGGTTAATCGTCCACCAACCGATCTGTTGCAAGCCGCCTCAGTTTTGTTCATGCCTATCATCGCGATCTTTTCCATCGCCTATTTCAACTGGCGCGCCCAGCAACTGCGCCAAGTGTCCGAAGTGCTGATGCATTCGGCTCTGCGCCTCATCCATCCACAAAATTTGGCGACAGACGGTTTGACCTCAATTGCTCAAGCCGTACGCCAAGAAGTTGACCTCTTGGTCGGTGGCATCGAACACGCCTTCCAACGCGCAACAGCATTGGAAGAAATCGTTCACAAAGAAATTTCAGCTGTTGAGCGCGCCTTTGGTGGCAATGAAGACCGTATTCGTGGTCTTGTAAACGGCCTTGAAACCCAACGCATCGCACTTCAACAAACCAGCGCCTTAGTCAGCAATGATGCGGGTCCAATGTTGAACCGTTTGGAATCCAACACACAAAATTTAGGCCAAGTCATAAATCTTGCATTGTCGACATTCACCCGCCTTGAAGATGGTTTGAAGGGCTCAACGTCTGAACTCGCTCGTACCATTGAAGAAGTAGCAGCACGCGCAGCCATGACTGGCCAAGAAATTGGTGGCCATAGCCAGCAGTTTGAACGCATGTCAACGACACTGGTAAATGATTTCCGCGGGTTCTCAAATCAACTCCAGCAATATGTTGAAACCTTGAACTTCACAGCCAATAATTTGGGTAATGAAACCCGTAAATTTGGTGGCGAAGTGAAGGGGATGGAAACCAGCTTGCTCACTCTGCTCCAGGAAAGCGCCAGCCAATTGACGGCTGCAAACATGGAAGTGGGCCAAACCATCGAGCGTTTAAGCACTGGCACGGTGGCAAACGCCAAGCAAACAGCAGCCGAGCTTGCCGAAACGTTTGGCACAATCGAAGAAAATATCACCTATCATCTGAAATCGACATCCAATGAAATTGCATCATTGATTGAACGTTCTGGTGTCGATACCGCAAGCCGCATTGATCAAAGCAGCGGCATGGTAACCCACGGCCTGCAAACACTGGCCAATGATTTCATTCAAAAAGTGCAAGCCACCCGCACAGATTTGCTGAATGTCGTCGGCGATTCCGGCAACCAAGTGGCTCAGGCCGTAGACGTTGCAGCCACGCGCTTTAATGAACGCATCAATCAATCAGGCGCGCAAATGTTGGCAGGCCTTGATCAATCTGGCAATCAGTTGCTTTCCCAACTCGCAACGTCGGGCACAAGCTATGCCAACCGCATTGACGAAATTGGCGGCCGCCTGACGTCTCAACTTGACCAAAACGTAAATCGCGCTTCAACAAATCTTGAAGAGGCCAGCACACGCGTCACGTCACAACTTGACCGTCATGCAAATCACATCAGCATAAGCTTCGATGAAGCCAGTGGTCGCCTCACATCGCTTGTTGATCAAAGTGCCGGCAAATTGACTGGCGCGCTTGACGCCGTAAGCGGCAAGTTGACATCACAACTTGAACATCACACCAATAAACTTGCCACCACAATTCAGCAAACAGCCGAAAACCACGGTCAAGTTCTGGCTAACACCGCACAGAACTTTACGATGGGCATGGATGGCAGCTTGAACCAAGCGCTGGTCGGTTTGAGCGAAACCAGCACGCGTATTGATGCATCCGCCGCTACAATCAGCAACAGCCTCAACAACGCTTCGAACTTGGTCACAGGTCAGATGCAAGCTGTGGGCTCTAACGTCAATGATTTGCTCGTTGCCACCAGCGGAACCATTGCAGCGCATTTGAAGGAAACCTCCGAAATCGTCGGTCGCCAAATGCAAGATTCTGGCTTGGCCTTGTCTCAGAACATTGAAACATCAGGCGGCATGGTAACAGACCGCCTCATCAATGCTTCGGGAGACTTCTTGAGCAAGGTCAACCTCACTCGCGACAACATGCTCAACGCGCTGTTGAATGTGTCTGGTGAAATGACTGGCAAGTTGGAAACAACTTCGACCCAAATTTTTGGCCAAATCAGTACTGCCTCGGGCAAGATCACCCATCAACTCAATGAAACATCAAAATTCATAACTGACCATATCGTTGAACGCACATCTGAAGTTTCAACAAGATTGCAAGATTCAACAGTTGATCTTTACACGCAGCTCGACGAAATTTCGGGCCGCATCAACAACCAGCTGAATGAAACAGGAAAAGCTGTAACCAATCAAATTTCGGGCACAACGGCGCAACTCACAACAAGATTGCAAAATGCATCCGTTGAAATGAATGGTCAGCTTGCTGAAGTGGCCGAACGCATTGCAGCTGAACTAAACGACACATCATCTACAGCAGCCATGCATCTCTCAAGTATTGCTGATCGGGTGACAGACCAATTGAATCAAACGTCAACCAGCGCCACCCAATACATCACCAACACGGCTGACCAACTGAGTGGCAAGCTCAACAGCTCAACCTCATTAATGTTCACAAGCATCGATAAAGCGTCAGCTCACATCACTGATCAACTTGAAAATATGTCTTTGAAGGTTGCAGATCACATCATCAATCAAGCAGCCGACGTGACAGACCGCGTTACGATTGTCACCGAAAAGCTTTCCAATAAACTCGATGGCTCGTCCACTCAGCTTGGCGCTCTGCTCACCACCACGGAATCGCGTATGGGCAATCAGCTTGAACAAGCAACCACTGAATTGGCAGCCTTGTTTGATGTGAACACCCGCATGATGACCGAACAGCTGGAACAAAGCTCTACTGCTGTCACCACCACATTCGCATCAACCGCAGTGCGTGCTGCTCAAGCACTCAATGCTTCAAGCCATGATGTGACATCCAAAATCGAAGATGCCAGCCAAGCTATGTTTGGCAAGCTTGAAGGCACAACACGTGAATTGGGCCAACGCTTTGATGTAGCAACCGATCATTTGGAACGCGTAACGGGCGATATTTCCACACGCCTCGACGGAACGGGCAAACGCTTTGCCGAAGTTCTGGCCGAAGCCTCTGGCCAAATCTTCAATGATCTCGGCAAAGCCCGCGATGCATTCCATGAAGGATTGGGCGAAACCACAATGCAAATCTCTGGTCGCTTCGAGCAAGAAACCGGCCTGCTTGTGGGCCGCATCGACCGCGCTGTTCAAGAATTTGATGGTGCGGCAAACTCCTCATCCGGCAAGCTCGACGAAGCCGGCAAGAAATTTGCCAAGCATGTTGAAACGGCAAACACCTATTTGGCTGATCAATTGGCTGCAGCAGCGCTTGACGTTGATACCCGCCTCGAAAGCGTTTCAATGAAGCTGACAGGTAAGCTTGAAATGACAGGCAGCCGCATCTCCGAACGCCTCGATGATGTGTCAGCCTTGGTTGAAAAATCCATCGACAAGTTCAACAACGAGATGGAGCAAATGCTCCAGAGTCGCAAAGACTCGCTCGACATGTTGGTCAGCGATGCGAACCGTCGCGCGTCTGAGGTTGATGGCGTGATGACCAGTTACATCAATTTGATTGAAGAGTCGCTCACCACAGCCGAAAGCCGTGCGCAAAATATAAACCGCATAGTGTCGGACCAAACCGCCGCCGCCCTATCGCGCCTGGAAGAAGAACTGCGCAAACTTGAAACCAACTCGAACGGCCAAGCTCAGCAAGCCGCACGTGTGTTGCGTGATCAACATGAACGCGCCTTGGCCAGCATGAACGAAATGCTGTCGTCCACAGCAAGTGACTTCCAGCAAACCGCACAAGACATGCGCATCACTGCTCAACAAGTAGTGAAAGATATCGATGCCGCGCGTGGCGAGTTGAAGCGAGCCGTTATCGACATGCCAGAAGAAACCCGTGTGAACGCTGATAACATGCGCCGCGTGGTGGCCGATCAGATCAGCGCACTCAATGCACTGGCTGAAGTGGTGCGCAAGCAATCTGGCAGCCTTGATTATTCAGGCCCCGGCTACATAACGCCGCGAAGTTCCGGAGGGCCCAACTCGGGAAAATCTGAGGGCGCCTCGTTCGAAGCTCCAACTGTTGGAACGATGAGCGCCATTAAAGCCCAAGTGGAGCGCCAGGTTGAACGTATTGCCCCTGCTAGAGCCGTCGAACAGCCAGCCGCTGTGCGTCGACCAGCAGAAGCACCACAGCCACGTCAATCTCAATCCACCAGTGCGCTTGCTAAGGAAGTAGATGCCTTCACGCAAAAACTTCATGTCTCAGCTCGAGATTTGGTGGAGGCCATTGAAGGCAGTTTGCCGCGTGATTTGGAAAAGCGTTTCGCTGGTTCAGATAAATCAGTATACACGCAGCGCCTCTATGAAAGCCGTAGCCGCAAATTGGTGAAAGCCATTGAAGGCCGCTATTCGGATGAACGTTTGTTGCGCGGTCGCGTGCAGGCATATAACCGCCTGTTCGAAAAGCTGCTCGACACCTTGTCTGAATCAAAAGGCGGTGAAGCTGTGATGGAACAAGTCTTAGCCTCGGAACAAGGCCGCATCTATGTGATGCTCGCTGAAGCTGCAGGTCGTATGCCGAGCCAGTCATAGGCTTTGCGAAAGTTAGAAATCACATCAGAAAGCTGGCCGATTGCGGGCAGCTTTACCATTGCGAGAGGCAGCAAAACCCAGGCTGAAGTTATTGTCGTCACCTTGAGTGAGAATGGTTTTACAGGGCGCGGCGAAGCCGTTCCCTACAGCCGCTATCATGAAACAGTACCGCAGTGCATAGCCAGCTTAAAAGCATCGCGTAGCGCAATTGAAGGCGGCATTGATCGTTTAGCATTGCCAAGCCTCGGCCTTCCCAAAGCAGCGCAAAATGCAGTCGATTGTGGGTTGTTAGATTTGGAAGCAAAAAAATCCAACACCCCCGCTTGGCAACTGATGGGATTGCACGAACCGAGCAGCGCAATCACCGCCTATACGCTCAGCCTCGACACACCAGATGCCATGGCCAAAGCCGCAGCCAACGTCGCGCATTTTCCGTTGCTAAAATTAAAACTTGGCCGTGACGGCGATATTGAACGCTTGAATGCCATTCGCGAAGCAGTGCCAAATGCCCGTCTCATTGTAGACGCCAACGAAGGCTGGTCACCAGACATTCTGCAAACCATGTTAGAAGCGTGCGAAAAATATCGCGTCGAATTGGTAGAGCAACCCCTGCCCGCCGACAATGATGAAGCTCTGCGCAACATGCCGCGCGGCACCATCATCTGCGCCGATGAATCAGCCCATGATATTGCAGGCCTCAAAAATCTCGTCGACAAATATGATGCCATTAACATCAAGCTCGATAAAACCGGCGGCCTAGCCTCAGCCTTGGCGCTTGCAAAAGCAGCCCACGAAATAAATTTCAAAATCATGGTCGGTTGCATGTTGGCCACATCATTAGCCATGGCACCTGCATTTCTGCTCGCCCAACTGGCCGACTATGTTGATCTTGATGGACCGCTGCTGCTTTCCAAAGACCGCCAGCATGGGATCACATTCAGCAACGGCATCATGCAGCCACCCCACCCATCGCTTTGGGGTTAGTGCGAATATAATAAACCGCAATCGCCAAGCCGATCGCCGAAATCAAAGCCATCGCCAAAAATCCCAAGCCGCTATAGGCCTCATAAATCGGGCCAGACATCCACGTGATCGAAGATAAAAGCAGCCCGCCTGCAAGTGCTGCATAAAGGCCTTGCGCGGTGTTACGCAAATTGGGCGGCACGTGCGCACGGATAAAATGCATCAAAGCCAGATGCGCGCACGCAAATGAAATCCCATGCGATAATTGCAATATCAGCAACAAGAGCTCGTTGGTCAAAAATGCCGTGCCTATCCAGCGGATAATCCCACCCACCAAACCAATCACCAGCAAGCGCTCCACACCAAGATTATGAACAATGCGGTGCGAAAACGCGAAAAAGCTAACCTCCCCTAGAATTCCTGATGCCCACAAAAGCCCAATGGTGAAAGTACCAAATCCCAGGCTGGTCCAATAGACCGAGCTAGAGTGCCTCTGACTGAGGCTGACTCTTTTGGTCTTCCCAAATCAGAAAAAGCCTGATTCAAACTGCTTGCCGAAGGAGGTTGGCATGCATGGCAC
>JAYWEV010000187.1:0-10897 GCA_043779145.1 Aestuariivirga sp.
CAGAGCAATTTCAAAAAAACTTGTCCTTTTGTTGTTACAAAGTACTTGTTGCCATATTTGTTAAAAAGAGCGCTTGGCCTTTCAGCCGTGGTAGCCAAGTTGTCAGAACCATTCTGTGATGGAACAACATCAAGAATAGAAAAGGCAACAAGAGCCTCAAAAATCTCCACAATAACTTGATCTGAGTACCCAAATGCACCCTGCAAGAAATACATCATGTCGCGCATGCGTAGCTGAAGTTGTCCCGTCATTTCAATCAGTGATACAGCAATCAACCCATGCCAAGCGCGGCTTCCAGCATCGAGCTTGTCAACATCAAACCAGAAAATATTGGGAAAAACGTTGCCCCTGTCCTTCCTCCGTTGAGAGAACTCCGAGGTGATACAGAAAGGTTCACCATTCAACATCAAGTACTGTAGCACCCTCCATTTGTTAAATGCGGTCGGCCCTTTGGTGTCCTTATAGAATTTATCAAGTGCTGCGACCTTCAAGAAGCATTCCAACAACGCTCGTACATCGTTGTCAAATAAGTACCCAAGAAGGTTTTCATCCATTTGCCTTTCCCTACAGAGACGCCCAATTTCCTCTGTGAGATTAAGTTCGCGAAGTTCCTCTTCGATGACGTTAGTATATTGGTGCACAAGTGCTTCCATACGATCAATACTTGCCCCACATTTATCATCGATGGTGTCTTGGCCATGAGCATTTATCCTCCAGACGCCTCTGACTAATGCATTCATGTGATGACATCGCTTTGCCGCCGAAAATTTTTGCTCCAAGACACCTTTTAAATCCGGTGGCTCTATTCGAAGTAATCTGAAAGTTTGGTGGAGGCCGTGGTTGTAACCTTCGAGCCTGTCGTTCTGAAGATGAAACTCAGAAAATGTTTCCGGTCGAGTAAAAAATAGAATTCGAGCGTTCACCGTCAGAAGGTCAACACACATATTGCAGACCCGTCCCAGTTCGGCACAGCTGTCAGAGTAAAACTTGTTGGATTTTGTCCAATTGATGTTGTCTAGACCATCAAAAATAAGTAGTGGCGCAACTTCTTCCTCTCCAATGGCCTGTCCGACATTCTCCATGAAAAACTGAAAATCAGCCTGCAGGCTTTCCCATCGATCTTTTTGAACTACGATATCACGCACAATTCGCGTACTGAAATCATCAATTGCATTATCGTGACCTTTTGGTGTTTGTGATCGCCTTGCTAGGTTGTGCAGTTCCGCTGCAAATATGTCGCTAATTTTGCTGGTTACTTCTGGAGAGTTAGCTCTACAGCGAGCGACAATCCTCTCGAGGACCCTGCTCGTAGAACGACCTACTTGGGGGGAAATAGATTTAAACTTTGAATCGCCATAGCAAAGTAGGACATATGCTGTGTGAACTTTGAAATATCTGAGATAAACTTCCGTGACGGAGGGCATTTTGTTCCGTCCCTAGACACTAGGCATCGACTGTATCAATTGCCAAGCTTCATATACCTTAGCTACGTCAAATCGAAACCATGTCGTATTGGTGGACTCAAATTGGGGGTGTCTAAGTATGAGCCAATAGTTCAAAAATGCCGTTTTTCCTGACCCCCGCGAGCCTGCTACAAAGTAGCTTCCGTCGCGCTCTAACCAATCGTCTAAGATGAATTTCGGACCAATTCCACCATTGAAATAATGCTGATATTCGCGAGCGATCTCTGACTGTAAAGCATCGATGGGTATTGATTTTAAGCCAACAACAGAGTTTGCGGCATTGCTCATTTTTACAATGCCTGTTTGAAGTTTGGATACATGATAAGTTGCTAGAACTCGCGATAAAGATTCGGGCTTATTTGGGTTGGCGGGCCACCATTGAAAAACCCGCCTTAAGTAATTAAGGCAATCGACGTCGGTAGGCGACATTTTGGCTCGAAGTACTGCATCGCTTCCTTGTGGAATATTTATTCTAGTATGAGAGACGAATTCACCCGTGTTGTCACCAAGACGTTTTTGGAGGTTTTGTTCGACAAAGGCGCGAAGGACCTGAGTAATTTGTCCGTCTGATGTTTTCGGAAAATGGCGGGACGACGTTCTTTTCTTACTACTACGTGGCGTTTCACTCATCTTTAAAAAATTCCTTTAATGATTGCCACCTTTCCTTGAGCAACACCTGCTTACGAAATTCAATGAATTGTCTTACGAGAAGCTCTGATTGTATTTTGTACTCTTCTGCCGATGGATCGTGAGGCAGCTTCTTTAAGCGGGTAAGCGTATCTTCTGCGTTCGCGAATGTTGCAAGAAGAATGCTGAAAGCCAATCTATGCTTGCTACTTTCTTCTAGGTTTCGAGAATTGACGAGTTCGGCTAACTTTTCGCTCAAAACATCTAGCCTTGAGTTCTGATTGAGAACTTCAATTTTCTTGTACTCAAAGTTTCGGGTGAGAAGGTGAGTTACGACACCGCCCAAAAGAGCAATGCCGGCACCAGCTATTGGTCCGGTCAATATGCTAGTTAGAATATCTGGAGTTGGATTCTCTGACATCTCGCCCGCACTGTCCTTACTACAGCACAATACTTGAACAAAAACTGTCGTCTTATCAAGTGCTTTGCGGGCTAAACGGTTGGAGGAACCAAATAGTTGCTCACAGGCTAGTTTGTTGAAAAATGACGGGCGCAGATTCGGAGAGCACCATTCCTAGGCTTGGATTGGCTAAAACCTTAAATGGGAAAGTGTCACCAGTGACCCGACCAAGGACAGACGCCCACCTATTGCGCGATATCCGCCCCAGTAATGCTCGGCAATACACTACCCGAATGGGAGCGCCTGAGACGCTGGAGAGGAGGAAACGGCCACGAAAAAAGAAAACACTTCAAAGTCATTTTTCACTCCTGTTCGTTAGAAGCTATCTGCTAGCGGCAGGCGCACTTCGAAAAGAATCTGGGATGCGTTAATGACAGTTGCTTACCAAGATGTGCCTCGCAACTCATGAAACGGCCACTCTATCGAACATTTTTTAGATTTTGTTTGGTTCATAAATTTGATTCACGAGTGGGTGTAACCCAAATTCTCAGGGCATATTCGGCCCCAGTTTGTCTTTTAGCTGACTAATATAAGTAGCCCTAGCTGCCCTTAACTCTCGCTCTGTTTGCTAATACTCGACAGCAATATATCTTGAAACTGGTGCCGCTTAGGTGATTCGAACACCTGACCCCTGCATTACGAATGCAGTGCTCTACCAACTGAGCTAAAGCGGCCCGTTTTGGGCTACAGCCTACTAATCGCCTACTAACACAAAACCAAAATCACCAACTTATTGTCACCGTTCGTCTTTTGCGGATCGACCCGCTAATTACGAATGCGGTGCTCTACCAACTGAGCTAAAGCGGCTTGAACTTGGTTTTTTGCTGATAGACGAAATCGCGGCTTTTTTCAATCACTCTTCGTCAATTCCGGGGTCGTCGGGTGGACGGTGGGTTTCAGCGCTTACGGGTTTTGCAATCGATTTTTCTAAAAGTGCGGTTTCTGATTTAGATTCAAGCTGCCATTCAATGCCTGCGGGTTGTTCGAAGGGTGGCTTCCACACACAGGGCACAATTTCACCTGTCACGGGTGACAAAGCCGTCCAGCGTGCCGATGCCACGCCGTCGCAAACCCAGATCGGGTCTCTTGGGGCATGCAGCGCGCGCGCTAACCATTCGCGCGAACGACCGACATCGCCTTGCGCATCTTCAATCTGTGCCATCAAACCACAAATGCGGGCTTGCGGTTGCGCACTGACGTGATGTTCCAATGCTGCCTTGGCCACATCCCAGCGTTTGGCGGCAATTGCAGCACGCGCCAATGCAAAAGCGGATTCAATATTGCCTTCAGGTTTTCCAACCAGATCGCGCACCCGTTCGAAGCGTAATTCCGCGCCATCGTCAAGCTTAGCATTGGCGGCAACTTCGGCTAATTCGGGATGAGGTGATAATGCCCAACTGGTGCGCAGAACTTTCATGGCTTTGCGGTGATTGCCGCTGGCCACAAAACTGCGCGCAGCAACTAAACCAGCAGGAACCAAATTTGCATCTTGCGCAAGTGCGTTTTGTGCAACGCTGAGTGCACGGTCGCGGTCTTTATCTTCCAACTCTAACGCGTGGGCTGTGAGCAAAATCGCCTGCTTGGTGGCAGCTTCTTCGCGCGGCAATAAACCTGCTTTGGCCTGTTGGGCAATCGTTGCAGCTGCTGCGGACCAATCCTTTGCGGTCGTTTGCACTTGCAATGTAGCACTCGATGCCCAAGGTAAACGCGGATTCTTTGCCAAAGCACGTTCGGCAATTTTCCGAGCCTCCACCCAGTCACCCGCTTGCTTTGCCTCACCGAATAATCCGCGCAATCCTAAAAGCTCGGTATCGGGAGATTTGGCCATGTCCTGAAAGGCGCGTTTAACGCCAGCGCGATCACCTTTCAGCTGCGCAGCCTGCGCCGTGAGGAGTGTAATAAGGGGCTCGTTCTTTAATGTATCACTGGCAATCGCTGCATGTTTAGCAGCAGCTTGTGCATCGCCTGCACCCGCAGCAATGATACCACGTGACAGTGACTCGTAGGCTTTGCGATGTTTGCGGAAGCGCAAAGATTCACGCACAGTTTTTGGGCTGCTCCAGATTCTGTGGATCAGCTTCCAAATAATATAGCCCGCAGCCAATGCCAAACTGAGCAGAACAACACCGACGAGCAGCGAAACTTGAATTTCATGAAGTGGCGATTGAATAACAATTTTTTCAGGGCGGTCTGCGAGCCACGCAAACGCGATGGCCGCCACCACCAACAATAGAAACCGCCACATTAACTTGATCATGCCGCTTATCCTCGCGCCGCAATTTGGCGCGTTACAGCACGGCCCAACTGCTCTACAGCTTGATCAGCCGCAATGCGCTTGATTGCAGCGATGCGCCAATCTTGCAAAGCTTGCGGCATCACATTCAAATTTTGCTCAAGTAATTTCACAGCGTCCTCAAGCTTGCCTTCGTCCACCAACGTAGCGCCTTGCAAAGCAACAGGTGCCCAATCAACCTCACCCGTATTTCGAATGGTAATTAGACCCGAAAACATGGCTGTCGTCTTGCCCCATAAACTATCGTCTTGGACAGGCGACGCCTCGTCTGGCTTTGCTGCTTGTGCAGCAAAGCTTTTCAAGTTTTCACTCAGCACTTGAGTTGTCAAAATACCCTTTGCGGCATCATTGGCCAGAACATCTAGTCCTTCAGCGGCTGGCACAAGGGCACCAATTGATTTGAGCTCCGTTTGATATTCGGCACCCGACGCAATTTTTGCTTTGAGATCAGCGTAAGACTGGGAAAGTTGTGAAGACTCCACTTTAGCATTTGCATTCAAATCTTTCAGAGACGCAAAGTCTTTTTCAAGCTTGTCAACGCGGACTGAGAGGCCAGATGAATCACCAGAAACGATCGTCGTCGTTCCAGAAGAAATCTTACCTTTCAGTTCGTCGACAGAGGCACTGGCAAGGCCCAGAGATTTTTCCAAAGCGGCAAATTTCGCCTTGCTATCACCAGTATCTGCTTTCAAATTTGTGGCTAGTTTACGCGCATCTTCTGCGGCGGCTTGGGCAGCGCCAAGCTGAGACTTTATCTCATCTGTCAGCCCAACAACAAAATCCAACTTCTTTGCAGTTTGTTGATTGGCTTGATCAACGGCATCAATTCGTGTTGCCATTGCATGAAGCTGATTTGACGGGAGATAGGTTGCAAGCACATCGCGGTAGAGCCAAGCACCGGCCACAGCACTCAGAACCAAGGCAGCAGCGCCTAGGCCATATCTGCCAAAACTGCGCTTACTTTTGGCGGGTGCAATTGGTGCGTTATCCACATTATTCTCAATAACGTGGTCTGGATCAATATCGATAATGTCTGATGTGTTGTCGTCTTGGATCATGCCCAAATCACCTATTCTGCTTTGCTGATTCAATCAAGCAATGCCAACAATTCCGCTTCTGTTGGCGCTGCGGCGACGGCTCTGGGCCAGCTTTGTGGCAGATTTGCTGCAACATTCGCCGATAAGCAAATATGTTTAATGCGGCTTGCGGTTTGTGTAAGTTTCAAGGTTTCAATTTCCGCTGCCCAAAGCTTTGCCGTTCTGGGGGAGTATAAGAGTGCCGCTTCGGCGCTTTGAATTTCATCGGAAAAATCTGCCAAAGAAGATCTGACAGCCTCATAAGTGATGATGCGATCAACTTCGAAGCCTGACCCTTGCAGCCGCCCTTGCAAATCGCCTGAAGTCTCTGCGCCCGAAAGATAGAGCAGTACGCCATCTTGAGGATTAAGGTGGCCAATTATAAATTTATGCAATCCAATCACATCACCGCCATGCGCTGACACTTTAGAGAAGCCTTTGTCTTTTGCCATTTGCTCTGATTGCTGACCAACAGCAAAGAGGGGAATATTTTGAATAGCATCAATGTTGCCTAACACACGGATGGCGTTTGCACTGGTCAAACAAATTGCTTGATAGCGTTTGGGTGGAAATGAGACATTTGGCCGAGCTTCGATTTTAAGCAGCGGCGCTATAATTGGCATATGCCCAAGCTCGCGTAATTTTTTTGCAAGCAGTGCTGCATCTTCAACCGGGCGTGTAAGAATGATCCGCATTAATACGCGATCAATTTTCCGCCGCGCGCTTTGACATCTTCGCCAGCGTCTTGCCCCATCTTAAAACCATCCAACAATGGCCCCTCGCGCGAAACTCGGAACACATGCTTCCCGTCCAACGTGAGTGCCTCACCCCGGAATTTCAAGCGACCATCCTCAATAATGGCGTGGCCTGCAATTGGTGTGCGACAAGAACCATCCAATGCTGCCATGAAGGCGCGCTCGCAAATAACTGCTGTTGAAGTCGGACCGTGGTCGAGTGGCAAAACCAATCTGCGCGTGGCTTCATCATGCGAGTTAGTCTGAATGCCGATGGCACCCTGAGCCACCGATGGCAACATTTCGTCCATCGACATGATGCTGGTGATCTTATCTGAAAGTCCCAGCCGATTGAGACCAGCAACGGCGAGGAAAGTTGCATCGGCAACGCCGTCCTGAAGTTTTTTCAATCTGGTTTGCACATTCCCGCGAAACTGCACTGACCGCAGATCGGGCCGCACATGCAAAGCCTGTGCAGTACGGCGCACTGATGATGACCCGAGAATTGCCCCTTGCGGAAGTTCATTCAGACTTGTCGATGAAAGACTGATAAACGCTTCGCGCGGGTCTTCGCGCGGCAACAGGGCTGCAATATCCAATCCTAACGGCAGCTTTGCGGGCATATCTTTCATCGAGTGAACGGCCAAATCAATGGTGCCGGCAAACAGAGCTTCTTCAAGCTCCTTGGTGAACAAGCCTTTGCCACCGATCTCGCTTAAAGGCCGATCACGAATGGCATCTCCTGTTGTTGTAAAGGTAAAGATAGCAAAAGCATCGCTTTCCAAGCCATGTGCCGCCATCAGCCGGTCACGGGTTTCATAAGCTTGCGCCAGGGCCAATGGTGAACCGCGCGTGCCAATTCGTATTTTGGGAATAACCGTCATAATTTGCCAAGTTTAAGGTTTCGGTGCTAGAGCAGCAAGCCTTTAAAACCTTTCATCCACACAATCTGCTGACGAATGACCGAGCAAATTACATATATATTGGGAATTGAGACATCTTGCGACGAAACAGCAGCAGCTGTGGTGCGCAGGCATGCGGATGGGCGAGGTGAGTTGTTGAGCAATGTCGTGTTGTCCCAGTTGAAGGATCATGCGCCTTTTGGAGGTGTAGTGCCCGAGATTGCGGCGCGGGTTCATGTGACCCATTTGGACGGCCTTATCGGCAGGGCCATGAACGAAGCAAAATTGGGATTTGAAGACTTGGACGCAGTCGCCGCCACTGCGGGGCCAGGGCTTTTGGGCGGCTTGCTGGTTGGCTTAACAGCTGGCAAGGCCATTGCGATGGCGTGGGATGTTCCATTTTTGGCGATCAATCATTTGGAAGGCCACGCACTCACGCCGCGTCTGCTGGCACCTTGTGAATTCCCGTATTTGTTGCTGCTGATTTCAGGCGGCCACACGCAATTCCAACTGGTAGAAGGTGTGGGGCACTACAAGCGCTTGGGCACAACGATTGATGATGCTCTCGGCGAAGCATTTGACAAAGTCGCTAAGCTCTTGGGTCTCGGCTATCCCGGTGGCCCGCGTGTTGAATCCTATGCCAAGCGCGGCGATAACAAACGCTTTGATTTTCCGCGCCCGCTCAAAGGGAGAGCAGATTGTAATTTTTCATTCTCCGGGTTGAAGACAGCGGTTCGTGAAGTGGTGCACGGGCTCGGAAAATTGACCGAGCAAGATGTGGCTGATGTGTGCGCATCATTCGAATTGGCAGTGTCTGAGACTTTGGCCGATCGGTTAAAGCGCGCTTTTCAGCAATTCCGTGAAATGCATCCTGATGTTGAAAGCCCAACACTTGTGGTGGCTGGTGGTGTTGCCGCCAACCAGACTTTGCGCGGGGTGTTTGAAACTGTTTCAACCAAGCATGGTTTTAAGCTTGATGTCCCGCCTTTTAATCTCTGCACTGACAATGCCGCGATGATTGCGTGGGCGGGTGCTGAACGTCTGGCACTTGGTTTAACGGACAATATCGATTTTGCCGCAAGGCCGCGCTGGCCGCTCGATTCAGTTTCTGCTCCAGTTTACGGCTCCGGCCGCCTGGGTGCAAAGGCGTGAGCAAGCATATTGTCGTGTTGGGCGATGGGGCTTGGGGCAGGGCATTGGCGCTAGTGGCCGAGCAAGCGGGTAATCAAGTTGCAATTTGGTCGCGCACGTTTCCAACAATCCCACAGGGTTTAGATGCTGCGATTTTGGCTGTGCCGGCGCAAGCGGTAAGATCAGTTGTAATGTCAACCAATCACCTGCCACGCGTATTCATTTCAGCAGCTAAGGGCATTGAACGTGAAACCGGTTTGACGATGGCCGAGGTCATTGATTCATTGAATCTCAATGTGGAGTTCTATGCTCTGTCGGGCCCCAGCTTTGCCGCGGATGTTTCAGCGGGGTTGCCGACTGCGGTTACATTGGCCGGGCCAAGCATTACACAAGCAGCACGTTGGGCCAAGGTTCTGAGCCTGCCGCATTTTCGCATCTATGCATCAGATGACGTTATGGGTGTTGAAATCGGCGGAGCGATGAAGAACGTGCTGGCCATCGCTTGTGGCATTTCTGATGCGCAAGGCTTAGGCGAAAGTGCGCGGGCGAGTTTAATTACGCGGGGGTTTGCCGAGCTATCGCGCTATGGCGCAAAGCTTGGGGCCAAGCCTGAAACATTGATGGGGCTTTCAGGCTTAGGCGATTTGCTGCTCACCTGTGGCAGCACCAAATCCCGCAACTATTCATTCGGATTGAATATCGGCAAGGGCTTAAGTGCTGAGCAGGCTAACGAACAATCGCGCGGCGTTGTGGAAGGTGCTTATACAGCCTCCATAGCGTCCAAGCTCGCCCTTAAGCACAATGTTGAAATGCCAATTGTGGATGCCGTAGCAGCAATCATTGACGGGCGTTCAAATCCACGCGATGAGATAGCCAGATTATTAAGCCGCCCCGTCGGCGCTGAATTAAAACAGGATTGATGACATGCTCTACGCTTTACTCTGTACCGATAAACCCAACAGCATTGATTTGCGCATGAAAGTGCGCCCCGAACATCTGACTTATCTGAATGGGCCGAGCGTTGCGCTGAAAGCAGCAGGGCCATTTCTTGATGATGCGGGCAACCCAACCGGAAGCTTGGTGATTATTGAAGCAGCAGATATGGCGGCAGCGAAAGTGGTGGCTGCAAATGATCCCTATAATGTGGCTGGGTTGTTTTCGCATGTTGAAATCAAAGCTTGGCGCTGGGCATTGAAAAATCCGGACGCTGTATAATGGCCTATTGGCTTTTCAAATCTGAGCCCGATGTTTTCTCCTTCGATCAACTCATGGCCAAGGGAACAAAGGGCGAAGAGTGGACGGGCATTCGCAACTATCAAGCGCGCAACAATATGCGCAAGATGGTGATTGGAGATCGCGGATTTTTTTATCACTCGAACATTGGCAAAGCTGTTGTCGGCATCGCTGAGGTTTGTGCGTTGGTTCATCCGGATTCAACGGCCGATATTCCCGCTTGGGAGTGCGTCGATATCCGCGCTGTGAAAGCAATGCCGCGCCACATCACGCTTGATGAGATTAAAACAGTTGCCGCTTTGAGCGAGATGATTTTAGTGAAAAATTCGCGTCTTTCTGTGCAACCGGTTCTCGATTCTGAATGGAACCTGATTTGTGAATTGGGCGGCCAGAAGCTGTGACCATGGATCACGCCGCCTTTGTGCGCGCGAATACGAGCATCTTATCTCCTCCGCTGGTTCCCGAAATCAAGCTTCATCTGGCGCATGAGGCTTTGCCGATCTGGCAAAAGACTGAGGATGAGTTGGGAGAGATTGGACTTCCACCGCCGTTCTGGGCCTTCGCTTGGGCAGGCGGCCAAGCCTTATCGCGCTACATTTTGGATGCTCCCACTTTTGTGTTGGACAAGCGCGTTGTCGAACTTGCATCAGGCTCCGGCATGGTTGGCATCGCCGCGATGAAGGCGGGTGCGGCCTCGGTTTTATCAGCTGATATTGATTTGTTTTCGGTTGCAGCAATTGAAGTGAATGCGGCATTGAATGGTGTTTCACTTTCGATCGCTTCTGAAGATTTGTTGGCACATGCCGTTCCCGACGTCGACTTGATTTTGGTAGGCGATTTGTTTTATGAGAAAGGCGTTGCCGAGCGCTGTCTTGATTGGCTCGAACAAGCGCAGGCCAAAGGCATTGATGTGTTGATCGGCGATCCGGGCCGCAGCTATTTACCAAAAAATCGATTGCTGAAAATTGCCGAGTATTC
>JAYWEV010000188.1:0-27512 GCA_043779145.1 Aestuariivirga sp.
CAACACTTTCGGATGTTGGCCCATGCCCAGATAATCATTCGAGCACCAGATCGTCACATCTTTCAACTGGCCATCAATATGCCGCTTGGCCTTCGGAAACGAACCTGCCTGCCGCTCCAAATCCATAAAAATCCGGTAACGCCCCTCCTTGCGAAGCGCGTCTAGTTTGAGTGAAAATTGGTCGTCGAAGTTCATTGCGTGATTCTCCACCGACAATATTTTACTCCATTATTCTGACAATCGACTTACAATCAATCCGCTGGGGATAGGGCTACTAATCCTAGACGAATGCCCAATTTCTTAGGCGTATCGCCAGCCATATTGCGGGCATCGCCATTGCTGCCGGCCTCCAAAAGGTTTTGTGCAATCTGACCATTGCCACTGCGAACCGCAAACATCAGAGCCGTATCACCATCGTCATTTTTGCGCGCCAAATCAGCTTTCTTTTTAACGAAAGCATCAACACATTGAACGCAACCCGAAAAAGCAGCCAACATTAAAGGCGTGGTGCCCCGCGCCGCAGGCACATCTGCATTATCAATTTTAGACAGAATAAATTTAAGGCTCGTCACCTGATTTGTAAGAGCAGCAATATGAATGGGAGTGATGCCTTGCTTGTCTGCCAGTTCAAATTTGGCACCTTGGTCAAACAGCCAACCCAACAACGAAACTTCGCCCTTCTGCGCGGCATACCATGCAGCGCTGCGCCCTACTGCATCGACAACATTCATATCAGCCTTAGTAAAAAACCGTTTGAACTCTGACCAATTGCTGCAATTTTGAGCGATGCGCGGCAGCAGCGAAGGGTTATCGCCCTTGCCATCGATAACGGCACCTGCTTTCAACAATTTTTCAAACAGATTTGGTTTGCAAGTTTGTGCCGCAAGATCAATGGCACTCATGCCAGATTTATCTTTCGCCGAAATATCAGACTTGCTGCGCAAAACAAGATCAAGTAAATCTGGATTACCACTGGCCACTGCAAACATAACGGGGCTGCGCCCTAAAGCATCTGTGGCTGGTTTTGCTGAACTAGCCGAAAGAACCGAAATATTCTCAACCTTGCCCGTTTTTGCAGCTGCCAGCAGAGCTTGCGACTCTCCTTGTGGCGCTGCAGAAGCAAGCGCTTTAACAGCACTTGCATCACCGCGAGCAGCCGCCAGCGTCAACCAATCAACTTGACCGCCCTCGCGCTTGGGCAATTTTGCATAGTCGATGATATCGACAGTTTTTGAAGACACGCCATTGAGCTTGGCTTTTTCTGTTGAAGGAACCGCTGCGCCCAAACGCGCGAGAATAAGGCTAGCCTCTTTACTGCCTGCGCTTGCAGCCGCTTGATAAAGGGTCTCTGCCGCTTGATCGTCGCGCTTTGTTCCCAATCCCAGTCGGTACATATTCGCCAATTTAAGTTGTGACTTCAGGTTTCCACTTTGCACCGATGCTTTAAGCTGCGCAAAAGCCTGTTCGTATTTGCGCTTGGTGATGAGGCCATTGACGCTCGACACCTCAACCATTTTTTTAACCGGTTTCTTTGCGGCAATCGCAAAACTTGAAATTGCCAAGCTGCTGGCGAGAACCAAAACCAATGTCTTAAATTTATGCTGTGCCATATTTGGTTTCCATATCAATGCCGATGGATTGTAAAAACGCTGTTGGCAAAATACCGCCTGCACACACAATAACTGCATCATTACTCAAGGTCTGGTTAGCCCCATTGAAACTTATCTCAATGGTTTTTTCCGCAATGGATTTAATTTGCGATTTGAGCATCACCTGCAAACGCCCACTTGCTGAAAGCTGATCCAACTTCTGACGGTTCTTTGGTTTTGCGCGGCCAAACGCTTCCGAGCGATAAGACAATGTGACTGTGGTTCCCGGCTGTTCAGCAATACTTGTGGCAGCCTCCAAAGCGGAGTCGCCACCGCCGACAACCAACACGTGCTTGCCTTTGTATTGCTCAGGATCAATCAACTGATAAACAACCTTTGGGTTGTTCTCGCCTTCAACGCCCAACATGCGCGGCGTTCCACGCCTGCCAATGGCCAACAAAATGGCGCGGCATTTTTTAGCACCTGACTGCGAAATGATTTCAAATTCGTCGTTTAATTTGGTGATCTTTTCAACCCGGTCGCGGTAACTCACTTTGAGTTCCTGTTTGACTTCAATGTCTTTCCAAAATTCCAAAAGCTTTTCTTTGCTGACTTCGCGGAAATTAACTTGGCCGACAATTGGCAACTTCGCTGGTGCTGTCATCACCACCTTGCCACGCGGATATTTAAATACCGTGCCGCCCAAATCATCCTGTTCGATGACGAGATAAGAAAGCCCGGCTTGTTTTGCGGCCAATGCACCAGCAAAACCAGCGGGCCCTGCCCCAACGATGATTAAATCATAGCGGTCTTTCTGCCCCATGCCGCCAAGTTTTTTAATGCACTCCACAGCTTGCCGACCCTGCTCAACAGCGTTGCGAATAAGGCCCATGCCGCCCAATTCGCCCGCGATAAAAACACCAGGAACATTGGTTTGAAAATCAGGGCCAACGCGCGGCAGATCAACACCACGCTCGGCCGAACCAAACACCAATGTGATGGCTTCCGTCGGGCATGCGGTCTTACAAGCGCCATGGCCGATGCAGTGCGATGGCTCAATCAGCTGCGCCTTGCCTCTGATGATGCCGAGCACATTTCCTTCAGGGCATGCGCGAACGCAAGTGCCGCATCCCAAACAGAGCGATGGATTGATGATGGGGTGCAGCGAGGCCGGCTCCGTCAACCCAGCTTCAATCGAAGCTGTTTTAACCGCCAAGCTCTTTTTTTCCGTCTGGTGTTGCCAAAAATAATAAAGAAATAGAACAACAGCCAGAAGCAGGAAATATGGCCAATACATTAACATGTAGTGCGCGCTCCCTATTTCACCCCAAGTTCATTTGCAGCCGCAACAATTTTACTCTTGTTAACTGGATCATTGGCAAGCGCAGCCAAAGCTTGTGCCAAAGCATCCTTGGCTGCCGCGCCATCATTCAAAACTTGATATGAACGAATGAGTCTAATCCAACCATCAGGATCGACAGGGTTAGCCTTAAGCTTATCCGCAAGCTTTGCCACCATGCCTTTGATCATCGCTTGTTGATCATCAGCGGGTAATGCTTGAATCGATGTTTTCTGTTCGTCTGATATTTGCGGCGCAGAAGCAGAAGACGGAATAGCCGAAGCTGTAGCAGTGTTGGTGGGTGCCGCAGCACTTGCAACGCCAGCGGCCTTAGCAATGCTGTTTAAACCATCAATTGTGGATTGATCGCCTTTGAAGATTTCAATTGCCTTATGAAGCGCATTTTCAGCACCTTCTTTATCACCTGTAACAGCAAGCGAGCGGATCATCATGGCCCAACCATCACGGTCCTTTGGGTTGGCTTCAAGCTTGGTGGCCAGCTTTGCAATCATGCCCGCAACCATTGCATTTTTCTCGTCGGCAGCCAGCGGCTTTTGTGGCGTAGCAGGATCGAGCTTCGGCAAAGTAGTGGCCGCCGCAACATCGCGACCCATCGCCTTACCCAAATTAACGACACGTTGTTTTACATCATCACGCCAATTTGCATCAGCAGGAGCATCAGCGAGAAGACCCATCCAACGATCCAGCGCACCATTTTGATCGCCAGCTTGTTCATGTGCCAATGCATCATAAAACCGTGCACGATATTCTTTGGGGTCTTTCGCCAACACTTCAGCAATCAAACCTTGGGCCTTTGGCGTCACAACACCCTCGGCCGATTGAACCAAGCTTTCGGCATAAGCTGATTTATAATCGACGTTGGCAGGATCAATTTCCAAGGCTTTGGCATAGGCCTCAGCAGCGGCTGCAAAATGTTGCGTGTTAAACTGCGCCCAACCCAACATGCGCCAGCCTTCGGCATCCTTAGGGTTAGTTTGCAACCGCGCTTGCAGCTTCGTGATCATGCTTTCGACTTGGCCTGCACCAGCATTTGCATCCGGCGCTGGTTGTGCGGCAGCGGCAGCGGCAACGGCAGCAGGTGCCTCGGCCGTAGATGGCGCAGCAGCTTGGGGTGCTGGTGGCTGTGCGGAGGCAACTGATGGTAATTCGGGCGAACCCAAATTGCCATAAAGATTAACGCCGCCCAGGATAACCAAGCCTGCTGTCGAAGCCAGCGCAAGCATCTTCCAGCCAGATGAAATTGGTCGTGCCGTGCTGCTCATTGTTTCAGCAGTCGCAAGTCGACGACGGATTTCCACGCGCGCTGCTTCAGCTTCGGTTGTGTCTATGCTGCCAGCTGTCTGATCCCGGTCAACCTCTTTCAATTGATCCCGGTAGATGGCCTGATCCTGATTGACTGAACCGAAGTCTTCGTAACGCCGAATTAGGGGGATCGAAATGATAACCGCAGTCGCACTGCAAAGTATTGTTAACAGCAGCCACAAAGTCATATTCAGTCTTCTTTCTTTTCGGTGTTGAAGGATACGGCATCGGCATCGATGCCTTCCGATGATTCTATTTCAGGTCTGCGCCTTAAATAAATAAATGCAACTGACAAAGCGATGACAAGAATAATGAAAGGCGAGGCCCAAAGCAAAAATGTGTCGGCCTGCAATGGTGGTTTTAACAAAACGTAATTGCCATAACGCGACACCACATAGCCAAACACCTGCTCGTTTGAATCACCAGCCGTTAGTCGCTCGCGCACAATAACGCGAAGATCTTTGGCCAAAGGCGCATTGGAATCATCAATCGATTGGTTCTGGCAAACCAGACAACGCAAATCCTGGCTGATCACGCGGGCGCGCGCTTCGAGTGCGCGATCCTGCAAAACTTCTTCAGGCAGAACTGCAAAGCTTTGCGTCGCAACAAGCAGAAGTGCAGCGGCAATCATTAGAACGCGGTTGATATATCTCATGGTGTTTTATCTGCGGTCTGAAGAAGTGGTTCGATCTCGGCCTTCCAAATCTCAGGCGTCATTGGCCCCGGCACGCGAAGTCGCACGCGGCCGCCGCGATCAACAACAAACGTTTCAGGCACACCACTGACCCCCAGATCAATGCCCGTGCGTCCTGTTTCATCAACACCAACGGCTTGGTAAGGGTTGCCAAACGTAGTGAGATATTCATTGCCATGATCGACTGAATCTTTCCAATCTATGCCAACCAATGTGAAGCGTTTGTCTTGTGCCACGCGCATCAAAAACGGATGTTCATAGCGGCAAGAAGAACACCATGAAGCAAAGACATTCACCAACACCAATCCACCTGGGCCGAATTTAGAACTATCAATCCCGGGTTGAGTTTTCGTAAGGGCTGGCAACTGAAACTTTGGGATCGGGCGATCAAGCAACATTGACGGAATGACTTTAGGGTCACGTTGCAAACCAAAGGCCATGGACGCGGCAATCCCCGCAAACAACACCACCGGTAAGACAGTTGAAAGCCTAGGCTTATTCATGTGGCAGGAACTTCCTGCACGGCGCGAATGCCGGTCGCACGCACGCGTTTCAACTTCGGCACACCAACCCGTAACCTTCGGTCAGACAGTGAAACAAATCCACCAAACGCCATCGTAAATCCGCCGATCCACAACCATGGGGCCAGTGGATGATAATACATCCGCACCGTCCATCCGCCATTATTGTCGGCTTCACCCAATGCGATATAGATATTGGAGATCAAATTTGTGCGAATGCCAGTTTGATTGGTTTGCACTTTCTGCAACGGATAAAACCGCCGCTCGGCTGTCATAACTGTGACAGGCTTTCCGCCATAGGTTATTTGGAATGTGCCGCGCTCTGCGTCGTAGTTAGGGCCTCGCACTTGGGCCACATCCTTCAACGTGATGCTATAGCCACCCACTTCTGTTGCCTGATTAATTTTCATCGAAAGGATGTTTTCTTGCTGCCAAGAAGAAACCCCCGTGATGGCACCCACAACAAAACCAAGCCCCACATGAGCAAGCAGCAGACCATAATAAGCCCGTGGTGTTGTTTTGAGCAACGCGACGGTTTGATCGAACGGAACTTGCCCAAGCTTCACACGCTTGATCATTACGAAAGCTGAGCCAACAACAATCCAAGCTGAAAGCCCCATGCCAAATGCTGTTCCCAATTGACGTCCATTGGTTAAAGCAAGCACCGCAACAACCACAACTAAAGCTGCAGCGATCGGCCAAGCCAACTTGCGCATCACAGGGGAAAGATCATCACGTTTCCACTTCAAGAACGGCCCGATGACCATCGTCAATAACAATGGGATAAACAGCGGCACAAAAGTGCGATTATAAAACGGCGGCCCAATCGAAATTTTATCTTTGCCAATCAGATCAATGAACAATGGATAGAATGTGCCGATGAAAACAGTTGCTGTCGCCACCACCAAAAGTGCATTGTTCAACAACAAACTGCTTTCACGGCTGACCGCAGCAAAAGGTGCACCTTGTTTCACAGCCGGAATGCGCAGCGCATAGAGGACCAAAGCACCGCCTGTTGCCGCGACCAAGATCATGAGAATAAAAAACCCACGCGCCGGATCTTCAGCAAAACTATGCACACTCGTCAGCACACCAGAGCGCACCACAAATGTGCCAATCAAACTGAGTGAGAAAGTCAGAATGGCTAACAGGATTGTCCATCCCACCAGCGCATGGCGGCGCTCGACCACTAAAGCAGAATGAAGCAATGCCGTGCCCGCGAGCCAAGGCATGAAGGACACGTTTTCAACAGGATCCCAAAACCACCAGCCGCCCCAGCCCAAAATATAATAAGCCCAGAAACTGCCCAGTGTGATGCCCATGGTTAAAAAGCACCAAGCCACTAATACCCACGGCCTAACCCAGCGCGCCCAAGCCGCATCCACTTTGCCCTCAATTAAGGCCGCAACCGCAAAAGCAAATGCTACTGAAAATCCAACATACCCCACATAAAGACAAGGCGGATGCACCGCGAGGCCGGGGTCTTGCAACAATGGGTTCATCCCATTCCCATCCAGCGGCGGATTGGCCAAACGTATAAACGGGTTTGATGTGAAAATTACAAATGCCAAAAACGCAGTGGCGATCATGCCTTGAACGGCCAGCACACGCGCTTTTAAGGTTTCCGGCAGGTTAACGCCAAAGATCGAAATTGCAGCAGCAAATACTACGAGAATTAACACCCACAACATCATCGAGCCTTCATGATTGGCCCACACACCCGTGATTTTATAAATCAGCGGCTTGGCAATTTGTGAATTTGCCGCAACCAACTGAACCGAGAAATCTGAAATCACAAAGCTATAAGCCAAACAAGCAAACGCAAATGCCACCAATAAAAATGACGTAACACCGGCATAACTTGCAAGTGCCATCAAACCACGATCACCGCGGTGAGCACCCACAAGCGGCAAAGTGGCTTGGACAATACTGGTCATCAATGCCAGCAACAATGCAAAATGACCAAGTTCAGCAATCATTTAATTAAACTTCCCCATCATCAAAATATTCAATCCGACACATGTTTTAACTATGTGTCTACATTAAGTCGCAATCAATTTCAGGCAAGCTCTGGAATGAAGTCCTGTCAGACATTTGTCAGTGATTTGCCCTTAGGTCTGCGTTTTTATCGCTTTGTATGAGTATGTGAAAATGAGTGGTGCAATGTTACAGCGTGCTGAGAGAGTTGATGTTGCGGTTGCGCCAGCAAAGTCTGGTTCCGCAGCAGCGCCTGCTATTATTAAAGCTGCTTTAGCACCAGTACAATCGAGTCTGACGGCAAAACTCATCGGGATTATGACTGTGGCACTATTGGTCATTGGCTATATGAACAAACAGCGCGAAATTTTTGTGCCTGGCGAAGGTATTGGCTATAAGTTTGGCATTGTCGGCGGCTGCGCAATGTTGTTGCTGCTGCTCTATCCAATGGTTAAACGTTCGCGGCTTTTTGGTGCGGGCACCAAAGCCGTATTTTGGTTCCGCTGGCACATGTTTTTGGGAACCGCTGGCCCACTTTTGATTTTTTATCATTCAAATTTTTCGCTCGGTGCCGTCAACAGCAATATCGCTTTGTTCGCAATGCTCGCTGTGTTTCTAAGTGGTGTGGTTGGCAGATATGTTTACGGCAAAGTGCATAACGGAATGTATGGCGCCAAGCTTGATGTCGGCACCTACCTTGCAAACGCTAATCGCTTGATGCAAGGATTGGCGGTTGATGTTGGTGGCTCAAGTGCAAAAATTACGAATGCATTAGCGCAGCATTGCGACCGCGCATTGCCTAAAAGTCCCGGGCTTTTGCGCGCATTGAGCAATACGTTGTTAATGCCGATTAAAACCCGTAACGCAAAACATCGAATCATGTCAGAAGTCAGGGCTTCAGTTCTCGCGAACGCTGCAAAGCATAATTGGTCTAAGGCGCAGCAAGCACGTCAATTGCGCCAAGCCCGTGAACATGTGTCTGAGTTTGTGTACGCAGTTTCGAGAGCAGCCCAACTTTCCTTGTGGGAGCGAATGTTTTCATTGTGGCATGTGTTCCATGTTCCATTGTTTTTTCTTTTGTTAGTTAGTGGCGTAATTCACGTAATCGCAGTTCACCTCTACTGAGGAGCAGGCTATGCGCCGCTTGATCGTTCAAGCCAGTGTCATGTTTATGATGCTGGCGACACTGTTTTTCGCCTCTTCTGCGGAGGCCACGAACGATATTCGCAAATTGATGATGCCTGGTCCGCTCTCATCAGCCCACTCCAAGTTGGAAGATGATTGCAGCAACTGCCATATTATTCTGAAAAAAGAAGCGCAGTCCAATCTCTGCCTGAACTGTCATAAAGACATTCAAAAAGATCTGGATACCAAGAACCACTTTCATGGCCGCAATCTGATGGTCAACAAATCCGAGTGTTATGCATGCCACAGTGAACATGCTGGCCTTGACCATAAACTCATCCAGATCGAGCCCATTATCTTCAACCATTCGGAAACAGAATTTGCCTTGCAGAGCGGCCACAAAACAGTTGCCTGCGAAAAGTGCCATGTGGCCGGCAAAAAATTCCGCGAGGCACCACACACTTGCTTTGCTTGCCATGCCAACAGCCAGCCACACAAAGGCAATCTCGGCGAAAAATGTGAGACGTGCCACGTCGTAGACGGTTGGAAAAAAGTTGCGGCTTTTGATCACGAAAAAACGAGGTTCCCCCTTCGTGGTGGCCATACGAAGGCGACGTGTCTTGGCTGCCATGTGGGCGAAATATACAAGGGCTTATCCACCAGCTGCAATAATTGCCACGCTTTACAAGACGTACATGGCGGAAAATTTGGATCACAATGCCAAGAATGCCACACGGTTGAGGCATGGAAAGGTGCGAAGTTTGATCACACCAAGCAAACCCGTTTCCCACTGCTGGGCGCCCATGCCAAAGCCCAATGCGCCGATTGTCATGGCAATAATATACGTTCAAAACTCGATATGACCTGCATCAGTTGCCACAAAGCGCAGGATGTTCACAAAGGTCAACTGGGTGACAGTTGCCAAGATTGTCACGGCACCAACAGCTGGAAGCAGAATGTGAAGTTTGATCACGGCCTGACCAAATTTCCATTAACCGGCCAACACGTGGTTGTGGCCTGCGAGGCCTGCCACGTGAGCAAGGCTTTCCAAGGCGCACCAACCACCTGCATCGCCTGCCACGCCAAGGACGACACGCATGAAGGCCGCTTCAGCGCAAATTGCGAAAGCTGCCACAGCTCACTCGATTGGAAGCGGGTAAACTTCGATCATGGCCGCGACACCACATATCCGTTGACTGGCGCTCATGCATTGGTTGGCTGCTATGCCTGTCACACAACGAAGAATGTGAGTAAGGTTAAGGCTCCCACCACATGTTATGCCTGCCACAAGGCCCAAGACGTGCATCACGGTGCCTTTGGGGCAGACTGTGCCAAATGCCATTCGACAACCACATTTAAGTCGGCAATCATACGTAAATGAATTGTTAAGAAAACACGCGTAAGTTATTGGTTGTACTGAATTAATAAATAATTTTCAGCCACGCGTTTTTATCAGCGTTCTGTAAGCCAGAACCTGTTTGTATGATTTCAAGTCAATTTTGCGTTTTTTTGAGTCGGTGTTCACCCGTTAAAGCACTTCACTTTGGGGTTTACGCTGTTTTGTGTCGATTTATTCCCTGTCGTGTTTGTTTTTAATGGGCCAGATTCATTCTGGATAAAACTTGAAAAGCTTCGGGCTATCACAGCTGAAGATTTTGCTCGCTCTATTTGCGATTATGCTTATGTTTGCCGTTTCATCAGCTTTTGCCCAAACGACCGATAGCTTCACAAAAGTTGACCAGAACTTCGACCACAGCCAAACGGCTTTCCCGTTGCGTGGCGCTCACCAAGATGTCACCTGCGAAATCTGCCATGTCGGCGGCGTGTTCAAGGGCGTGCCCACCAGTTGCGCCAGCTGCCACAACGGCGATATGGCTAAGGGCAAGCCAATCACCCATCCGCGCACCAATTCTGAGTGCAGCCAATGCCATACTCAAATCAACTGGACGCAGGTTCACGTTGATCACACACCGATCATCGATGGTTGCTTTGCCTGCCATAATAAAAAAGTGGCTTCTGGCAAAACCGCAAACCATATCAAAACCAATACAAAGTGCGAAAACTGCCACGTAACGTCCACCTGGCAAATTTCACATTTCGATCACACGCTCACAAACGAACCATGCGAAACCTGCCACGACCGTTTGCATGCATCAGGCAAACCCTTCAATCACATCCGCTCAACAAATGCCTGCGCAACTTGCCACAAATCAGTTTCGTGGAAAGTCGGCGTGTTTGATCATACAGGCGTTGTGGGTGGCTGCTTCAAATGCCACGACGGCATTGCCGCCACCGGCAAATCCTCAGCCCATGTGACAGCCAATAACACCTGCGAATCCTGCCACAACACCATTGCTTGGGCTCCGGCACGTTTTGATCACGATGCAACAACGGAAAAAACCTGCATCAATTGCCATAACGGCGTTCGCATCACCGGCAAATCTGGTGCACATTTCCAAACCACAAACGATTGCGCCGCCTGCCACACAGTAGCAGCTTGGAAGCCGGCGTCGTTTGTTCATAGCGAGGCGCAGAACCTCTCAAATTGCGTAACATGCCATAGCGGCAACCATCCCCCTGCTTCAGGTAAGACGCCAACCCATATTCAATCTTCCAACACCTGCATAGATTGCCACACCGAGACCAACACGCAAAACTATAAAACTTGGACAGGCGCTAAATTCATCCATGTTGGAACGACAACGGGCTGCAGCAATTGCCACAACGGCACGTCTGCCACAGGCAAAAATCAGACTCATTTGAACACCACAAATGTATGCGAAGACTGCCATAAGACGGGCGGAACTAATCCAACTTATGCAAACTGGGCATCGAGCAACTTCAACCATGCTCAGACAGCCGTTGCAACTTGTGTAAACTGCCATAACGGCGCACAAAAAACGTCACTCTCAGGCAACACGATTTCAGGCAAACTCCAAGGTGGAACAGGCAACCATATGCCAACCACCGATGCCTGCGAGGTCTGCCATAGCCCAGGAACCACATTGGCCGCTTGGTTGGGTCAAAAATTAGATCACAGCGAAATATCCGTAACAACATGCTTCTCGTGTCACAACGGCACCACTGTCACCAGCAAAAAGACAGTCACCACCAAAGGCACTAACCACATCACCTCCGGCACCGATTGCGAAACCTGCCACACTTCATTCACAGTATGGTCAGCGACATTCAATCATTCGGGTATCGGTAGCGCACGTTGCGATAGCTGCCATAACAATGCTCCTGTCCTTGGCAAACCACCAACCCATCTCGTCGTGAATAGTGGGCCTGATTGCAATGCCTGCCACACGGTTACAACATCTTGGACAATTCTGAAATTCGACCACGCCATCGTCAGTGGTGTATGTTTAAGTTGCCATAACGGCACAACCAAAATTTTAAGCGGCCCGCTTACCAGCAAGCCAACTAAACATATTCCGATTACAACAGGCTGTGAAACATGCCACATATCTTTCACGACATGGAAGATGAAGTTTGACCATGCCTCCACAAGCGCCACCTGCATCACCTGCCATGATGGTGTGAATGCGACAGGCCAGTTAAGCATTTCGGGCCGCCATATCCCAGCATCAACCACCTGTAACAATTGCCACACCCTCACAACATCTTGGTATCGTCCTGTTGAAAAGATGGATCACGCGGATGCAACAGCTGCGGGCAAATCTTGCGCCACCTGCCACAACGGCACTGATGCCACGAATAAGGGCCAAAAACATATTCTTTCGTCATCCAATTGTGCGGCTTGCCACAAAACAAATTACACAAACTGGATAGTAGCAGTGGGCAACATGGATCACACCGATCCAACTGTAGCGGGTGCTACATGCTTCTCGTGTCATGACGGTGCTCATGCTGACGTGGGCCCGATCAACGGTAAACTTTCTGTAACTGGCAAGCATTTGACGACCAGCAATCTCTGCGCTGATTGCCACACGACAACAGCTTGGAAGCCAGCTCTGAAGTTTGACCATACCCAAGCAATCGGAAGCTGCGTTTCTTGCCATGATGGCGTAAAGGCATCGGGCAAACTAACCCTTGCTGCGACGCACGTTAAATCATCAAATGATTGTGCTGTTTGTCACACCACGAATACAGGCGGCTGGTTTAAACCGCAGGCTCATTTCGACCATACCGACGTTACCGTCGCAGCTACCCCATGCGTGACCTGCCATAATGGCAGCATCCCGACCGCTTTGAGCAAATCGCCGCTTCACCCCACCACCAGCGACGCTTGCGAAAATTGCCACAGCTCAAACTTGGCAGCATTCAAGCCTGCTCATTTCGATCACAGCGATCCAACTGTGGTGGGTAAACCTTGCGCCAGCTGCCATGATACAGGCAAGCCAAACGCTGTCGTGCGCCCAGCCAACCATCCTGCAATGGGTGGGCAAGATTGCGCAGCATGCCACAGAACAGCAACTTGGGTGACCACCGGCAAACCTGACCACAGCACTTTTGCGAACAATTGCATCACCTGTCACACCGGCTCTCCAAATGCCAAAGGCAAAACTGATGCACCAAACCATTTTGCAACGTCGAACAATTGCGATGTGTGCCACAATACAAATCTCTTCAAGCCCGCATTGTTTGATCACACTGAAGCTCAGAACGTTGCCAATTGCGTCACCTGCCATGATGGCTCGCCTACGCATCTACCTGCTTTCGGCAAATCAGCGTTTCCTTCACATTTGAAAACAAGCGACACATGCAGCAATTGCCACTCTGGTTTCACAAGCTGGGTCACAACTAAATTTGATCACAATGATCCAATGGTCAAAGCAGCAACCTGCATTTCGTGTCACGATGCTGCGCATCCGCCAGCTATCGCCAAAAACGTAGCGCATTTCAAAACCTCAAATGATTGCGCACTGTGCCACAACACCACCAAGTTTACGCCGCGCACAACATTTGACCATACAGATACAGTCGTAGCAGTAGCGACTTGCCTGAGCTGCCATGATGGTGTTCACCCGCCAGCCTTGAGCAAAGCGAACGCTCCTGCACCTGGCCATTTGCCAACGTCAAATCTCTGTGGCGATTGCCACACAACAGGGGCCTTCAAGCCTGCTACGTTTGATCACACAAATGTTGCAGCCGGCACTTGCTTCACCTGCCACAATGGCGCGCGCGCCACTGGCAAAACGCCAACCCACTTTGCAACGAACAACACTTGCGACGATTGCCACAACACCACAGTGTGGAAGCCGATCGTGAGGTTCCCACACACATCCACAATCGGCTCATGCAATTCTTGCCACAATGGCACGCGTCCTCCAGCCGTTGGCAAGAACCAAACCCATATTAAAACAACGACACTCTGCGAAGCCTGCCACGTGGCCGGAACGCCGGGCGTTTGGAAACCTGTACAGCCGATTAAGGTCGATCATACGCAAGTGATTGGCAGCTGCTTCTCTTGCCACAATGGAACGATCGCCTCCGGCAAAGGCCAGACCCACTTCACGACTTCAAACAACTGCGATGCCTGCCATGCCATCGGCGGCGCGGCTTGGGTTCCTGTGAAAGTGTTCGATCATACAGCAACGACGGGGACATGCGTCTCTTGCCACAGCGGAACAAAACCACCTGCAGTCGGTAAGTCACCCACTCATATGACGACGACCAACAATTGCGCCGCCTGCCATGTTTATACTGTCTGGGCACCAGTCGGCCCCGCTCAATTTGCCCACAGTGAAGCACAAGGCACTTGCGCTGCTTGCCACAACGGCACGCATCCGCCAGCCGTGGCCAAGAGCCCAATGCACTTCATCACCAATCAGGCTTGCGATGTTTGTCACACCACCACAAATTGGACCACCTTGCTGACATACACACACATCTCGCCAGCTTATGTACTCCACTATTTTGGAACCACCGGAGCGACATGCATCACCTGTCACAAGCAAAACAACGAGAAAATCGCTTTCCTGCAACCAGGATTGGTGCCTGATTGTGCATCTTGCCACGCCAACAAATACGTGCCCGATCCACACGTCAAGTTCGGCAACGTCAAATACAACGTCACTGAACTTCGTGATTGCACAGGCGCATGTCACATCTATGCCGACCAAACACTCACAACGATACAAACAAATAGACCGACGAATACCAAACACCGCGCATCTCGTACCAATTGGAATTGAGCCAAGCGTTATGAAAAGCAAAAACGAATTACAGACGACTAAAAACAAAAAAATAAACAGGGCGACGAAGACCAAGCATAGGCCATTAACGAACGCATGGAATTGAGCCGCTAAAATGTATGTAAGAAAACTGAGTACCCTTTTTGCCGTTGCATTCGTAGCGAGCACAAGCTTGGCTTGGTCTCAAGCCACGACAGATCATTTGTTAGCAACCGTTAACGTTAACGGTTTACCATCTTGTAGTACCATTGAGATAAAATTGAACCGACCCGTCTCGGTGATAAGCTCGCAACGCTTTGAGCCCAACACAGATTTGATTATCAGGCTTGAGCCATTGGCCACCACCCTGCCAAGCGAAGCTGGCCAAAGTTTCAAAGAAGCAGCTTCAGTTGCACCGGTTAACGCCGCAGGTGCTGCCGCAGTTATTTTTGACCCCGCCAGCACGCAAGGACCAATCATCCATTTGGTTTTTGCAAAAGCCGTTTCGGCCAAATACGTTCCCGATCAAGATGCGCGGCACATCGTTTTAAAAGTGGCAGAAATCGGCAATGAAGCATCTTGCTTGGGTGTAAAAGCCGAGGCTTTGCCCAGCGTGAAAACCGAAAGCGCTGCCAAAGGCGATGCCCCACCGATTGCCCCGGGCCAAGATGCACAAAGCGCACTGACGGAAGGCAAAAAACTTTTAAACGCTGGCGAATTTAACCGAGCGACTGCTTTTTTCACAAAGGCAATTGATATTGGCTCTGGTCGCGTGAAGCAGGAGGCCCAAGAAATGTTGGGCCTTTCGCGCGAGCGTGCCAACCAGATGGCTTTTGCAAAATCGGAATATGAAACCTATTTGAAAGCCTATCCCGGTGGGGCCGATGCAGCCCGCGTGCGCGACCGTTTGAACGGTGTTGTTGCTGCTATGGAAAACACAGCAAACAAAGAGTTTGATCTGCGCAAAGCAAAACTGGCAAATGTTGAAAACCCAACGCCTCTCACAGGCCTCAAGGGTGATAAATCCGCAGCCAACCAAACCTTGGTGGGCCAACCCGTAACCGGCCTCACATTCACCCAGCAAGGTATGAAGACGAGCCTGAGAGACGCCGTGCCCGACCCCAAAGCTTGGATCTGGCAAAAAAACGGCAGCTTTGCGCAATATTATTACCGCGATGACAATTTCGTCCCCGTTGCCAGCGCCGGCACCAGCGGCCACCGCGTATATCAAAACGAAGTGCAATCCAGTCTTGATTTTTCGTTCGGCGGAAGCAACGATGAATTTGCCACTGAGATGCGCCTTTCAACTTATTATGAAAAAGGCTTTGATGATCAAGCCAGCATTGACAACAAAAATTTAAGCACAGTCTATGTTGACGGCAAATGGAAGACTAAAGGCATCGGCCTGCGCCTTGGCCGCCAAAGCAAAAGCACCGGCGGCGTGTTCGGGCGCTTCGATGGTGCAGTGGGCACTTATGAACCCATCAAGGATCTCAAAATCCAAGCCGTCGGCGGATCACCTGTTTACTCGCGAAATGCAAATCCCTTCGCGGATGATCGTTATTTCTTTGGCGCAAGTGTTGAATACACTTTGCCAAGCCGCGAATGGGCAGGCAGCACTTATATTATTCAACAAAATATTCGCGACATCATAGATCGTCGGGCCATTGGCGGCGATATTCGCTACCTGGGAAAGACCATCAACGGTTTTGCCGCTGCTGACTATGATCTGTTCTATGGTCAGTTGAACAATGCATATGTTTCAGCAACGTGGCTGCCACGCGATGGCACGACGATTTATGGCACGGCTGATTTCCGCCGTGTGCCGTTCTTGCTCACTTCAAATGCACTAGCCGGGCAAAATTATTCAAAACTCACAACGCTGGTTGATGATGTGGGCTTGGGCAATGTGAACCAGTGGGCCACAGACCGGACGGCAACATCTGAAACTCTGTCAATCGGCGGAACTCAAAACCTGAGCACTGATTGGCAGCTTTCGGTTGACGCAACAGTTGCGAATTATTCCGGTACACCTGCATCTGGAACTGTGGACGCAACGCCTCCACCGGGCCTGGAATATTATGCCTCGGTGCAACTCAGTGGTTCTAATCTGTGGCAAGAAAATGATTCAGGTACGTTTGGTCTGCGTTACTCTGGCGGCAGCTCCAGCAACACCTATATGGCCGACGCGTCGTTCAGAATTCCCGTCACCGAAAACTTACGTTTAGGCCCGCGCATTCGCACCAGTGTATCGGTCGGCAAAACATCCAATCAGCAAACCTATCTCGTTATGCCAAGTGTCACCGCGCGGTACAAGATTGATAAACAGTGGAGCTTGGAAGGCGAACTTGGGGCGCGCTGGCAAGACACAGTGACAGCCACGACATCAACCACCAACGTCGATATTCTGGCTTCAGTGGGTTATAGGTTTGAATTTTAGACGGAGATAATATTTATTGGCCTATTACTTTAAATCGTCATGCCCGCCCCCGCCTCCGCGAGGGCAGGCTATGGCGGGCTTCTGCGTTTTACGGCAAAGAAATCAGAGATTTCCGCCTGCGCGGGAATGAACTGTTGTAAAGCGCGTATATCAAAACTCATATAGCTCTATTCGGCAGCTTTGAGATGTTCCATTTCCAAGACATCAGTGCCATTATGAGTTTTGTTTTCAACTATTGGCGCGGACTTTTGTTTGCGACTAAATAGACCCCGAACAAATTGCGAGAGCCGCTCAAACTCGACGAATATCACTGGCGTGATAAACAGGGTCAAAACTTGGCTGATAATTAAGCCACCAACAACTGCAATGCCGAGCGGTTGACGAAGCTCTGAACTGGCACCCGACCCTAATGCAATTGGCAAAGTGCCGAGCAATGCACAAAACGTTGTCATCATGATCGGCCGGAAACGCCGCACCGCAGCTTCTTGCATTGCCGAAACCGCATCATGCGTGCCGTCTCGCGTCAATTGAAGCGCCACGTCAATCATCATAATTGCGTTTTTCTTGACGATACCAATCAGCATCAAAAGGCCAATCAGGGCGATCATAGAAAGATCCATACCCATCAGCTGCAAAGCCAGCAACGCACCCAAAGCAGCAGATGGAAGACCCGAAAGTATGGTTAGTGGATGAATGAAGCTCTCATAGAGCACCCCGAGCAAGATATAGATTGTCAAAATTGCGGCACCGATCAGCAAACCTGTATTGCCCGTTGATTGCTGAAAAATCAGTGCGGCACCTGCGTAATTGGTGAGAACTGCGGAAGGCAAATTGATTTCTTTCTTAATCGCCTCGATACGAGCGGTCGAAGTGCCAAGCGAAACACCTTGCGGCAAATTAAATGACAGGGTGACGGCGGTAAGTTGACCTGCCTGATTAACTGAAACGGGGGCCGCCACACGGGTTACCGAAGCAAAGCTGCTGAGCGGAACCAGTCCGCCCGAACTGTTGGGAATTTTAATTGTCGCTAATCTATTTTCATCCCAAGGCAGAGACTGGTCATATTCAACAATGACATTGTAGCTATTACCCGTGGTTTGAATTTGCGTGGCATTATAAGTTCCAAACCCGTTTTGCAAAGTGGCGCGCAATAGACCTGGCGTAACGCCTAATGCACTCGCACGGTCAAAATCGATATTAACTTGAATTTGCAAAGCGCTGTTCTGAAAATCGCTGGCAACGTCAATAAAATTTGCGCGGTCGGCGCGCATGGCCTCAACTAAGGTTCCCGACCACTGCCGTGTAACTTTAGCATCCAACGACTGCATGACCAATTGATATTGGCTTTGTGAACTTCGCCCACCAAAATTCAAAGACTGGCTCGGGTTGATGAATGATCGAAGACCAGGGACGGTGCCCAGCCGTTTGCGCAAACTCGCCAAGGTTTGATCAAGTGGGGGGCGATTTGCTTTGGGTTTAAGCTGCACCGTCATCGAAGCAGAATTGCCGCCTGCCCCTCCAGGCCCACCGCCAACAAATGATAGCACGTGGTCGACAGCGGGGTCAGCTTGCACTGCAGCCGCGGCTGCCTGCTGAAGATCGAGCAAGACCGGATATGAAATATCTTGGCGGGCTTGTGTTGAAATGCTGAGCAACCCTAAATCTTCGGTGGGAAACAGGCTGCGCGAAATATTGGTGAATAAAATATATGATAAAAAAGCCGAACCTAAAAATACCAACACAATTATAAAACGATGCCGCAAACACCACGCAACGCCCCAGCCATAGGCATCAGTGACATAATCGAAGATCGTTTTTCTCTTAACCGCGTCATGGCGCTCGTGAGGCAACCGCGCTGCAAGCATCGGCGTTACCGTTAATGATATCAAAGCTGACGACAAAATTGCCAATGTAACAACGATGCCAAATTCGTTAAACACGCGGCCAATGACGCCGCCCATCAACAGGATGGGAAGGAACACCGCAACCAATGAAAGCGACATTGAAATAATTGTGCCCGTGACTTCGGCACTTCCCTTGACTGCGGCATCGAAAGGTTCTTCGCCGAGTTCCACACGCCGAACAATATTTTCCAGCATCACGATTGCATCGTCCACCACCAAGCCAACGGATAAGGTGAGACCGAGAAGCGAAATATTATCGATTGAATAGCCGAGCACATACATCGCACCGACGGTTGAAAGCAGGCAGAGCGGAACTGCAAGCCCCGGAATCATGGTGGCAGTCAGCTTTCGCAAGAACAGAAAGATTACCATCATAACCAAGGCAATTGTGATGCCAAGAGAAATTTGAACGTCCGAAACCGCATTACGGATTGAAATGGAGGCATCGTTCACCACGCTGATTTTCATGCCAGCGGGCAAGTTCGCTTCGAGGCTAGGCAACTTCGCACGCACCAAATCAACAAGCTGAACTGTGTTGGCCGCAGGCTGGCGGATAACTGCAACAACAATCGTTGACTTACCGTCAAGCCAGCTGCCCTGCTTAAGGTTGCTGATGCTATCAACAACCGTTGCAACATCACCCAATCGCAATATCTCTCCGTTTGGCTTTGCTATAATCAGTGTACGGAATGAATTGGCATCGACACGCTGAGTTGGCGCATCAATCGTCATGACCTGATTCTGGCTCGTCATCGTGCCAAGTGGCGTTTGATCATTTGCAGCTTTTAAAGCGGTCGTGATTGAATTTAGAGAAAGCCCCCGTGCTGCAAGTTTTTCGGGGTCGACTTCGACACGCACCGCATAAGTCTTGGCACCAAACACCGTTGCCTGAGCAACGCCTGTGACCGTCGACAGCGAAGGCGCAATTAAGTTTTGTGCCAAATCATCCATTTTGGTCAACGGAACCCCGTCACCACTGAGCGCCAGAAACAAAACAGGCTGACTTGCAGGATTAGCCTTTCGGTAACTTGGTGTTTGCGTAAGGTTTGCAGGCAATTGTCGTTGCGCCCGATTAATGGCCGCCTGAACATCTGCAGCAGCTGCATCAATATTGCGCGTCAGTGCGAATTGAATGGTGATGTTGCTCGAACCGAGAGACGAACTGGCCGAGATTGAATCTATGCCGTCGATCGTTTGGAATTGTTTGATCAAAGGCGTTGCAACCGAACTTGCCATCGTGTCTGGCGATGCACCTTCTAAATTTGCCGATACGCTGATGGTTGGAAAATCTGCTTGCGGCAACGAGGCCACAGGCAGCAAGCGATATGCAGCAAGTCCACCAACGACAATTGCTAGCATGAGCAGAATTGTAGCAACTGGCCTTCTGATGAAAATTTCAGAGATATTCATTGCACAGCTTCCTGCGTTGCTTTGACGGCTTTGCTTTGGACAGCGGCATCAGCATTGGGCTTGCCGATAATGACTGGAGATCCATTGACCAAATTGATTTGGCCCTCAGTGACCACTAGTTCGCCTAGGCCTATGCCTTTTGTGAGGCCCGCCGAATTTTCACCACGCAGTGCAAGATCAATGGCACGCACTTCAATCGTATTATCGGCTTTAACGATATAAACTGCATTGCCCGTTGCACTGGGGGTGACGGCTACATTGGGCACCAAGATCATTTTTTCGGTCTGTCCTAATTCCACTCTCACATTGATTGATTGGCCAACGAGTAATGCAACATTGTCATTTGCCAATTGCGCTCGCATTTTCAAAGTGCCTGAAGCCGGATCAATCGAATTGTCTACGAACACCACAGGACCTTGTGCGGCATTCCGCTTTTTTCCGTCTAGGCTTGTGAGCATGACCGTTGCAGTTAAAGTCTTCGCATTAAATGCATCACGAACGGCCACTGAATCACCTTCCGGCAAACTGAATTCGGCAAAAACCGGATTGAGTTGTGTGACTGTGGCAATGGCCGTCCCGGCTGCAACATAGGCACCCGGCGATAATGCGACCGTTCCAATGCGCCCATCAAATGGTGCGCGAATTTCAGTGAGCGAAAGATTGACCGTATCGGCATCCAGCACTGCTTGATCAAAAATAACCGCTTGAGCGGCAACATTCATCGCAGCTGTTGCATCATCACCTATTTGCTTAGCGACGACACCCTTTGTGGCCAATTGAACTATGCGTTGCATCGTTGTTTTCAAATTATCCAACGTCACTTGATCTTTGGCCATCGTGGCCTGGTCTTTAATGATCGTTGCGCGAATGACCCGGCTATCCAACTGGGCGATGAGATTGCCCTTTTTTACATCCGCACCATCTTTAACATTAATCTCGGAAATGATACCTGCAACTGAGGTCGTCAGTGCGCTTGAGGCCACGGGTGCAATGATGCCAATTGTCTGCCTCGTGATGGGCAGCGTGCCCTCTTCGGCTTTTGCAACCAAAACAGTGATAGGCCCTGCCCCGCGTTTACCTACTCCGGCGGCGGTTTTGATCATATCGGTTTTGGCTGCGGGATAAATATAAGCTAAGTAAGGCGTCACCTTGGTTAACCACATATCGCGGTAGTAATAAGCTGATGCCGCCACTGCTAAGATCAAAATCCAAATCATCAATTTTTTAATCATGGTCGCCGCCAAATGCCGTATGAGTTACACCTATCAGCTTCTCTAAGGCCGAACGATGACATTATTGCAGACCGCATTGCATTGCAGAAACTTAACGTCTCAAGTGCAATCACAACAATTTATGTTTTAAATCATAAATATTGAAAAAAGAACTTGACAGCGTACGGTCAATCTGCTATTCCTCGTCATAATCCACAAATCGGCACAGTGTTCGAGCCGCTCCACCCCAACAATAGTTTTGAGCCCATCAGGAAAACGACGTTGGCGTGGAAAAGACTTATAATCGGCTTCGGAACCCAAACCTAAATCAAACGTTTTCCTTTCAAATCTTGAAAGGAATAATTATGGCAGGCCCTGAACCAAAACCCGTGGACATCCCTCCTCCAAGCCGAAACACGGAAATCGACGAGCCAAACTTACCGGATCTCTTGCCGGAGCGCGATCCAGATCCGACACCGGTGCCAGATGAGTTGCCGATGCTTCCGAGCATCGTGGAAGTGACGTAACGTTTAAAGAAACAACTCCACCACTTTAAACGTCGTCACATCTACCAGACCCAAATCTGAAATACGCAAATCGGGGATCACCACTAAACCCAGCAGTGAATGCTGCATAAAGGCGTTGTTCAAATTGCAGCCGCATTCCTTCATCGCCTGTACCATCTTCTCGGCTTTGACGGCGACGATTTCGGCTGGTTCATCTGACATTAATCCGGCAATGGGCAGTTCAACTCTGGCGAGTTCAACACCCTCGCTGATCACCACCACGCCGCCGCCGATGGCTTTCAACACATTGGCAGCTTTGGCCATATCCGCCTTGCTGGTGCCGATCACGATCATGTGGTGACTGTCATGGGCCACGGTGGAGGCCACAGCGCAGGGTTTGGTGTAACCAAAACCCGACACGAATGCGTTGACCACTTTGCCGGTGGCGGCGTGGCGTTCGACCAATGCGATTTGAGCTATATCATTCGTCAAATCCATGCTCACGAGGCCGGAACTGACGGGTAATTCGGCGGTTAAAGATTTTGTTGGCGCCTGGTTTTCAATGACGCCGATGACGCGCACTTTGACTGGGTTGGCACCCAGCGGCGCTTTCACATCAAAGTCAGCAGCCGTCACATCGCGCTTCATATGCATGGTGGATTTGGCTTCAAGTGGATAATCAAAGTGCGGGAACTGGGCGAGAAGCTTTCCATGCTCGGCCACAACCTCGCCATGCGCCATGACCAGTTCGATGGGTAGTGTCACGAGATCAGACGTCAGCACCAGATCCGCGCGGCGGCCCGGCGTGATCGAACCTAACTCACGCTCCAATCCAAAATGCGTTGCGGTGTTAATGGAAGCCATCTGAATGGCGGTGATGGGGGCTACCCCTTGCGCGATGGCATGACGCAACACACGGTTCATATGGCCTTCATTCACCAGTGTTCCGGAGTGGCAATCATCTGTACACAGAATAAAATTCCGCGAGTCGAGTTTGCTTTCGGTCACGGCTTTGATTTGGGTCGCCACATCATACCACGCGCTGCCCAGCCGCAACATGGCGCGCATGCCTTGGCGCACGCGGGCGATGGCATCATCCACATGCGTGCCTTCATGATCATCCGCAGGCCCTGCGGCCACATAGGCATGAAAGGCGTTGCCTAAATCACGCGAGGCATAATGCCCGCCCACGGTTTTGCCCGCACGTTGAGTGGCGGCAATTTCGGCCAGCATTTTGGCATCGCCGTGGATCACACCCGGAAAATTCATCATCTCGCCAAGGCCGATGATGTTCGGCCAGGCCATCGCCTCGATCACATCTTCGGGAGAGATGGTGGCCCCCGGCGTTTCAAGCCCTGGAAAGCTTGGAACACAGCTGGGCATTTGCACAAAGATGTTGAGCGGCAATCCTGCCGCCTCATCATGCATCAACTTAACACCGGGCAAGCCCAGCACATTGGCGATTTCATGCGGGTCGATGAACATCGATGTGGTGCCATGCGGAACCACCGCGCGGGCAAATTGCGTGACAGTGACCATGCCTGATTCAACATGCATATGGCCATCGCAGAAACCGGGGCTTGCATAACGACCAGCCGCATCAATGATTTTGGTGTTGGGGCCAATGGTGTGCGAGGCATCCGCCCCCACATAAGCAAAGCGCCCACCAAAAATCGCGATGTCCGTGTGCGGGATAATCTCGCCTGAATGCACATTCACCCATTTGGCGTTTTTCACGACAGTATCAGCAGACTTCCGCCCCATGGCGACAGCGACGAGATCTCGGCCGAGTTCAGCCCATGATTTGAGAGTGTTCATGGGGTGACTATTGTGCAGGGTTGGGGGGAAGGTCAAATGGAATTAGGGGGGTAGGGTTTGATATATTCGGCGTTACTTTAGACCCGAGCAAAGATCGTCTTCTCCCGTTTCTTTAACGGGAGAAGAAAGGGGCCCGTCCGACAGAGCACAGCGAAGGCGGATGGGATAGATGAGGGGACGTGGGTGAAGGATGATCCTTGAAGCCCAAGCGTAGTCTTAGTCACCCGACTGCACTTTTATAGGACGTTGTTATGGCTATGGGATGTGATTAATTACGCGGTCATATACGATTTCGAATTAAGTGAGGTGTCACCGTAATCCGAGGTAGAAGCAATACGCGCAAAAGGTCCCCAGAACTTTTTAGGCATAAGTCAAAAATACTAATCCCAATTCGCATATGAGAAAGAGGACAAGGACGCTATTTTTGAGCGCTTAACAGTCGTAACAAAGAATTACTCATTTCAATGTGGAGTTACGGTGACAGTGCACATAATTGGCGAAATCTGACACTTCGCTTCTTAAGATATTGTTCGGCTTTTCCAAGCCCATTCGCGCCCTTCAGTTCCGTTGCCTAAGCTATTATTCTTCAGCATAGAATTCACACATCCCTCTCTTGCTTGTTTTGCAGTGCAAAACAAGCTGCTCTCTCCCGCGAGGGGAGAGAGTTGGTGTGGGGGTTTGCATGCTGAGGATTTTAACTTGCTTATCTCCCACTTCGCATCACCGCCACGGCTTCATCCAGCAAAACCTGCGATGAAGCACACAAAACATTCCCGCCTTGCGTGGGGTCATTATCTGTCCAGCTGCCCACCACGCCGCCGGCCCCTTTGATGATGGGGATGAGGGCGGCGATGTCGTAGATTTGGAGTTTGGGGTCCATGGCGATGTCGAGGTGGCCTGCGGCCAGAAGTGCAAAGAAATAGGCATCGCCGCCAAACCTGTGCGCGGTGACGGATTTGCGTAAATCTTCGAAGTTGGAATGATCGTCGTAGAGGTAGGGTGAGGTGGTGCCCAGTGCGGCTTTGGATAGAGTTACAGGCGGGCGCACGCGGATGGCATTGGTGTTGCCTTGATGGTAATGCCACGCCCCTTCTGGGTTGCCGTAAAACATTTCGCCAACGTATGGTTGGTTCATGACGCCGAGCAGCGGTTGACCGTCGCGGTAGAGGCCAATCAGAGTTGCCCAGGTGGGCATGCCGATGACGAATGACCGTGTGCCATCAATAGGGTCGAGCACCCAGGAATAAGTGGAGGCGCCGGGTTGATAGCCAAATTCTTCTCCGATGATGCCGTGGGACGGGAAATGCTGTTCGATCATCTCACGGATCACCCGTTCGGCGCTGCGGTCGGCCTCGGTCACGGGATCCCAGCCTGCCTCCAGCTTATTATCAATTGTGATATTCTTGCGGAACTGGGGCAAGATAATTTTGGCCGACGCTTCGGCAAGTGCGAGGGCAAATTGCGTTAATTGGGTGATTTCTGCTTGGATCGACATCGTTTTGCCATTCATATAAGGTTGTTTGGAACATAGTGAGAGCGATATAACTTGCCATTTAAATCGTAAAACTGATGATTTATGTTGCAATGCAACATTGTCGACATGCCATGCAAAATTCGCATACGTCAGTGTCGTTAAATTTAATCGAATTATTTCATATAGTTGCATTTTATTGAAAAGATTTTCACCAATATTATGACCAATCGGTAAAAATTTTCAAATTTAACACTTGAAGTTTTAGTGTGGCCGTACCAAATCATGGTCATGAGATGAGGCTTTGGTCTCTCTCTCTGCCCTTCTTGGGCGTTTCCTCCCTAGACTTCGGGCCGGTCACTTTTGTGTATCGGCCCTTTTTTTATTCGAAATTGTTAGATCAACCTGAGCTTTGACGGAATCGTCAAAGTTAAGAAAAGTTGATCGAAAATCTAAACTTAGGGCGATTTTGACTTTTCCATGAAAAATCAAAACGCTCTAGGGGTTTACTCGGCGGCAAGCCGGTTAGCCGTTTGCTGCTCAATAGCCGGTAAGAACGTGGCCAACGCCTTCAAAACCCGCCCGATTGCCGCTTCAACATCGGCAAAGCTCTTGTTCTTCTCAATGCGCGCTTCATCCATATAAAGAGCACGGTTGATTTCAATTTGCAGTGCATGGCGATTATGGTGCGGTGCACCATGAGTTTCAGTGATGAAACCGCCAGCGTAAGGCCTGTTGCGCACCACATGAAAGCCTTGGGCAGCAAACAGCTTTTCAATCTCGGTTGAAAGTTCGCGGTTGCAGGCCGCGCCAAAGCGGTCACCTAACACGATATCGATTTGCGGCTCGTGATGAGATTTGATGCTGCGCACTGCGGAAGACGGCATGGAATGGCAATCCATCAGCAGGCAAAATTGATTTGCAGAAAAAACCTCTTCAACCAACATCGTCAGCGTTCGGTGATAAGGCCGGTAGACCGTATCAATGCGCTTCAATGCCTCGCTCAAACCGATCTTGCCCCGGTAAATCCCCTCGCCTTCTGCCACCAGCTTTGGAATTGTGCCAAGGCCAGATGCCACGCGCGGCGAACCAGGGTTCATATAACCCGGCAAATTTTCCATAAACATCCTGGGATCGAGCTCATAAGGCTCGCGGTTTAGATCAATATAAGCCCGCGAAACCAGTGACCGCAGCAATGGCGCGCCATTATCCAAACAGCTTCTAAAAAGTTCATCGACAAAACAATCTTCCGATTGGCGCAATGCCGCTTCCGAAAGCCGTGATTGCTGCAGAAATTCAACGGGCACAATCGATCCGCTGTGCGGTGAATTATAGACAATGGGAGAAACCCATTCAATTGGAGCTAATACCTCGAAATAGCACTGACTCATCAGCCATTCCTTCTTACTTGTTGTCATTAGTATGAACGCGCGTTTTGTAACTGTCCATCACCTCAAATATTAATTAGGTTCACACCCTGTTTACCGTTGCGCAGCTAGAACAGAAGCCAACCGAGTCTTGATCGCACATCGCGGGGAGTACATAAAGAGTACCATGGTGAAAATATTATTGGCCGAAGATGATGATGATTTGCGCCGCTTTCTTGTGAAAGCTTTGGAAAAGGCAGGCCATCGGGTTTCACCTTTTGCGGAAGGAGCGTCGGCTTACGAGGAAATCAAGCAGGCGAGTTTTGATTTGCTGCTGACTGATATTGTGATGCCAGAAATGGACGGCATTGAACTGGCACGCCGCGCGGCCGAGCTTGATCCGAGTTTAAAAATTATGTTTATCACAGGGTTTGCGGCCGTGGCGCTTAATCCTGATTCCAACGCACCCAAAGATGCAAAGGTTTTATCAAAGCCCTTCCATTTGCGCGATCTTGTGGATGAAGTGAATCGCTTGATGGCGGCGTAATTTATCGATTCCCTCGCTTGCTTTTAGATCTTTTGCCCCCTATAGCCTGCCTCACCGCAGTCAAAGTGGGTGGTTAGCTCAGCGGTAGAGCACTACCTTGACATGGTAGGGGTCACAGGTTCGATCCCTG
>JAYWEV010000189.1:0-10686 GCA_043779145.1 Aestuariivirga sp.
CAAGGAGGCCAACCAAGGCCTCGCCTATGGAAAGTTCTGCACGTTTGCTCATGATCATCTCAGTCTGTTTGGAAGAATGTCGTTGATATTAAGGCCCGCTGCCAAAACATCTTGTGGAATGTCTTGTTTCATAACCATCGCAGCAGCAGTGCGCGACAATGCGGGGGATGATTGAATGCCATATCCGCCTTGGCCTACCAGCCAGAAAAAACCATCCGTAGACGGATCAAATCCGACAACGGGTGCCGTATCTGGCGAAAAAGTGCGAAGCCCGCCCCAACTATGTTCTAGACGCTGCACATCAAGTGTTGTGGCCAGCATCAACCGGTCAATGCCAATGGCAATGGCTTCATCATCTGCATAGGCATCATGCGGTTCCACGGGTGTGGCATCAGCAGACGACACTAAAAGCTTGCCGCTTTGTGGCACAGCATACCAACTCTCGGCGCAATCAACCATGAAGGGCCATTTCATCACGTCATAGTCAGGAACCGAAATAACTCCGATCGAGCGGCGCTTAGGGATAAGGCCGACAGGCTTCACCCCTGCAAGCATGGCCACTTGGTCTCCCCAGGCGCCTGCCGCGTTCACGATCAATTTTGTGGTGAATTCACCTTGCGGTGTTGCGATACGCCAATTGTCACCCGTCTTGATTATTTTGCTGGCACCGGCTTGAAGTTTCAAAACTCCGCCGCGTTGTTTGAACAGGCGCAAATATCCGCGGTGTAAAAGATCAACATCGAGTGCACCCGTTCCTGCTTCCAAAAATCCGCGCGTCGCATAGCCTTCGCGGAGCACGGGGATCATGGCTCGCAATTGTGCTTCAGAAAGTTCCTCAATATCGACGGCCTTTGCTAAAAAATTCAGAGCTTCTTGTTCTTGCCCCTTGGCTTCTAAAACCAACGATCCGCGTTTGGTAAAAAGTGGCGCATCGGTAAAATCATCGGGCGGTGCCATAAAGAAATCTCTGCTGGCACGGGTGAGCGCCAGGATTGGCTTTGGGCCATAATTTGGTTCAAAGCTGGAGGCTGATCTGCTTGTCGTGTGATAGCCGGCGCGATCTTCCATATCTAGTATTGCAACTTGGCGGTGCTCGGCCAAATGCGCCGCCACGGAAGCGCCCGCAATGCCAGCGCCTAAAACGATAATATCAAAATGAACTTCCATTGCGCCAATCTAACCAGACTGGACGCCTGAATGCCACACCCCTTGGCCCTTGGCTTCATAAGAATCTTCATTATGGTAGCAGCTCGAATCAAGAGGTTAACCTATGCCGAAATTCAATCAACCCACATCTGGTTTAGTTACACCCCGTTTTGGCGGACTTTCCACGTTCTTCCGCTTGCCGCATGTGAGCTTGGAAGAGGCCAAGGGCATTGATATTGGCGTGGTTGGCGTTCCTTGGGATGGTGGCACAACCAATCGCCCAGGACCTCGTCATGGCCCCCGCCAGATGCGTGATCAATCAGCGATGGTGCGGCGTATGCATCAGACCACACAAGTGGTGCCCTATGATTTAGCCAATGTTGCTGATCTTGGCGATTGCCCGGTGAACCCTGCTAATGTGGACGATGCCTTGAAGCGGGTTGAAACCTATTTCAAGAAATTGGTGGGGCAGGGGATCAGGCCGTTATCTGCTGGTGGGGATCATTTGTGTTCGCTGCCGATCTTGCGCGCCGTGGGTGAAAAGAAGCCAGTAGCTATGATCCACTTTGATGCGCACACGGATTTATATGACTCTTATTTCGGCGGCTTCAAATACACCCATGGCACACCCTTCCGCCGTGCCATTGAAGAAGGTGTACTTGATCCGAAACGCACCATTCAAATTGGCTTGCGCGGCTCAATGTATGACAATGATGATTTTGAGTATGGCGAGAAAATGGGCGTGCGCATTGTGCGCATTGAAGAAGCGATGGAAAAAGGCCCCAAAGCGATCATGGCTGAAGCCCGCAAGATTGTGGGCGACTCCGATGTTTATGTCAGCTTTGATATCGACATGCTCGATCCGGTTTATGCACCGGGCACAGGCACGCCAGAGATTGGCGGCTTTACCACTTTTCAGGCCCAGCAAATGTTGCGCGAGCTGCGCGGCCTCAACATTGTGGGCGCTGATGTGGTGGAAGTTTCCCCACCGTTCGACCCATCAGGCATGACGGCGTATGCGGGCACCGTCATGATGTTTGAGATCATGTGTTCGATGGCAGAAGCCGTGGCCAAGAAGCGGGCTTAAGCCCGCATTCCGCTGCGGCTTGAGGCGATGGATTGTTGTTCGGCCACGCGTTTACGCAATACGTTTGCTGCATCTGCCACTTTGTAGATCAAAGTTTCCTCGCGGTGGTGCAATTCATGATCACACAGCGCCAAATCCCATAGCATACCAATCAGCTGCGTGCGGTCTTCAATACTCAAAAGCTCTGGCAGGTGTTTTGCTAAAAGTTCAACACCTGTCGGCGAGCCTTGTTTGCTAGCCATGGCCATCGCTGTTTGCAATTGATTGGATGTAAACTGGAATTTCACTCTCAGTTGTTTTTCAAGTTGTTCCATTTCAACTTTGCGCACATGGCCATCCGCTGGAACGATTGAACTGAGTACTGCGGCCAGCAAAAGCCTTCTTTGCAAAGATGTGAGCTTCGCAAAGCCGTTGGGCATTGCCAGCTTTTCAGCTATTTGTGAAATTTCCGCATGGCTATCATCAGCCGCGGTTTGCGGCTTATTTAGGTCGTTCATCATATTACCCCAGTTCTTTGTCGATGAATCAGTGGCATCGACAGGCAATATCTTAGCACAATTCCCAATGGTTGAGAATCACGAAGTGTGCTTAGACGCATAAGACATGAATCACTCCTTAAATTTTGTTAGGCAGCGTCTTAATCGTTTGAACCCCGTTGTGGTTGGGTTTCTAACATTTTTGTTAGGCGGTCTCTCAGGGGTGGCCATGCCGCCTTATGATCTGTGGTGGATTTTTGGGATTACGTTTCCTGCTCTTTTGTTTTTCATCGAAAAGGCCGGTTTATACCGCGCGTTTTTTCTGGGCTGGATTTTTGGATTTGGCTATTTTCTCGTGGTGTTGCATTGGATCGGCTATGCCTTCTTTGTCAACGCAGGCACTGATTTATGGATGATGCCTTTTGCCGTTGGCGGGCTAGCGGCATTTCTGGCCATATATTGGGGGTTGGCGGCCGGGCTCACACGTTACTTCTCTGCGAAAGGTTTTGAACCCTTTCTTCTGGCACCTGTGTTTTTCACGGCTATGGAATATTTGCGCGGGCATCTGTTTTCAGGCTTTGCTTGGGCAGCACCCGGCCTTGCGGTTGATGGCATGGGCAGTGTTTCGCAGATTGCTTATTTAATTGGAATGGAGGGGCTGACATTTCTGATATTGCTTTGGGCAGCAGCGTTGTTCAGTTTAATGCGGGGCCAGCGGCTTTTGCCACTGGTGGCGCTCGTACTCTTGCCCGTTTCCTGGGCGTGGGGGGAATGGCGTTTATCGCAAAACCCCACTCAATTTTCTGAGACCGTTTTTGTACGTATCGTTCAGCCCAATCTGAGTGAGGACGATCAATGGCGTTCCAAAAATGCCCGGCTTATTTTTGATCGGTTGTTGTCATTATCATCGCAACCATCCCAACTCGGAAAGCAGATCACCCATATTGTTTGGCCGGAATCGGTTGTGCCATTTTTGATTGATGAAAGCCCGGTTGCGCTTTCTGAAGTTGGCCAGATGCTTGGTGAAAACCGGATACTGATGACAGGTGCGGTGCGCCGGTCTGCGCCTGATCCTAAAGCTGATTATTTTACCAGCGTTTTGGTCATTGATGGAAATTCAAAAGTTATTGCCCATTACGATAAGGCCCACCTTGTTCCTGGTGGAGAATTCTTGCCCTTGGCTTGGCTGCTGGAGCCTTTAGGATTCCGCCAAGTGGTCAGTTTGCCTGAAAGCTTCAAAGCCGGCAAAGGCCCCGAATCACTCCGCATTCCGGGTGCTGGTTTGGTTGGTGCCCAGATTTGTTATGAGGCCACTTTCCCCCAAGAAGCGGTTGATCCGCACAACCGCCCCGATTGGTTGGTAAATGTTACAAACGATGGTTGGTTTGGTCAATCAACCGGCCCTTGGCAGCATTTGGCACAATTTAGGCTTCGCTTGATCGAGCAGGGGTTGGCTGGCGTTCGCTCTGCAAATACGGGCATTTCGGCCATTTTAGACCCATTTGGTCGCTACATCGTTAAATCACCACTTGATGTCGAGGCGGTTTATGATGGGCAATTGCCCTTGTCATTGACACCGGGGCTCTATGCTCGATTTGGCGATTTTGCTCTCTTGGCGGTGTTGCTCTGTGGATTTTTCATTGCCTTCGCGGCGCGCAAACCACCTCAATCTTCCAGCTAAAATGAATTATCATTGCATTTTTGAGGCGATTGCCTTACCACTCGAATTCCCGTGATTGAACAGTGGATGTTAGCTGGGTGCGCCATCGTTTGATCTAAGTTTTTTGTCAGGCTGGGGGCTACTGTCTGAGGAAATGTGATATGGCACGGCGCGACCCTAATTATATCGATGTGCATGTTGGAGCGCGTATGCGTTTGCGCAGGCAGTTGATCAACATGAGTCAAGAGCGCTTAGGCGAGCTGCTTGGAATCACATTCCAACAAGTCCAGAAATATGAAAAAGGCTCGAACCGCATCAGTGCCAGCCGTTTATTTTACGCGGCCAAGACGCTCGGTGTGCCAGTGCAATTTTTTTTCGATGGGTTGCCTGGAATCGAAGCTGAAGGTGGTCTCAACGATACGAGTAAAGGTGATGAATTTGTCGCCTCAATGATGACACCAGAAGGCATTCATCTGGCTAAATCATTCAGTGATTCTGACACAACTCAAAAGCGAAAGCTGATTGCAGGCTTGGCCAGACTCGTTGCGGACATGAAGTCTTAGATTTCTTTCAGGTTTCCAGTTTTAAACTGGTGTGATTGCCCTGTGTTTTATTTTCGATCAACTTTGCTGAACTTTGACGATTACGTCAAAGTTCAGGTTGATCTAAGGCAATGGTTTTGACTTGACCATTGCCCAAAGCGCTGTCATTAAGCGCTCCCAACGGTATAAAGCTTTCTTTATATAGATATTCGAGGCAATTTGCGGGAGCAATCATGGCACGTCGTTCTTTTGTTTTTACCAGTGAATCCGTTTCCGAAGGGCACCCCGATAAGGTTTGTGACCGGATTTCAGATGAAGTCGTTGATTTGTTTTTCCGTGAAGCCATTGCTGAAAAAATGGATCCGGCGCGCGTTCGCTTGGGCTGCGAAACTTTTGCCACAACCAATCGTGTGGTGATTGGCGGCGAAGTCCGCGGGCCTCAATCGGTAACGACTGAGATGATTGTTGATGTGGCACGCAAGGCCATTAAGGCAATCGGTTATGAACAATCTGGTTTCCATTGGGATACAGCCAAGATTGAAGTGTTGTTACACAATCAATCGGCAGATATTGCAGTTGGTGTCGATGATACTGCGAGCAAAGATGTTGGCGCTGGCGACCAAGGCATTATGTTTGGTTATGCTTGCGATGAAACGCCAGATCTTATGCCAGCACCGCTTTATTATGCGCAGCGCATTTTGCAGAACTTGGCTGAAGCGCGCCATGCGGGCGATAAGCGTTTGGGGCCAGACTCCAAGAGCCAAATTTCAGTTCAATACAAAAACGGCAAGCCCGTTGCCGCAACCCAAATCGTTGTGTCGCATCAGCATCTGGATGAAAGCCTGACTTCAGCTGATATGCGCAAAATTATCGAGCCACATGTGAAAAAGGCTCTGCCAAAGGGCTGGATCAACAAGGATACGGTTTGGCACATCAACCCGACTGGTAAATTCTTTATCGGCGGCCCTGATGGCGATGCTGGGTTGACGGGTCGTAAGATCATTGTGGATACATATGGTGGTGCGGCCCCACATGGCGGTGGCGCGTTCTCTGGTAAAGATCCAACCAAGGTTGATCGTTCAGCTGCTTATGCCGCACGTTATCTCGCCAAGAATGTGGTTGCTGCCAAGATGGCCAAGAAATGCACTATTCAACTTTCTTATGCGATTGGCGTTTCTGAACCGCTTTCAGTTTATGTCGATACACATGGCACAGGCAAAGTGGCAGAAGCCAAGATTGAAAAAGCGCTGCGCAAGGTTATGGATTTGCGTCCAAATGGTATTCGCTATCATTTGCAACTCAATCGCCCAATCTATGCTCGCACTGCGGCCTATGGCCATTTCGGTCGCAAGCCAGAAAAGGACGGTGGCTTTTCTTGGGAAAAGACGGATCTGGTTGCTGCTTTGAAAAAAGCGGTGAAGTGACTAGCACACCTCCTAAGTTTCAATTTTATGGTCGGCGCAAGGGGAAACCTTTGCGCCGTCATCATGTTGACCTGATGGATCATCTGCTGCCGCAATTCAGCGTTGATATTGAAGCGCCGCTTGCCAACACGAAAGATCGAAGCTGGCTCGAAATAGGTTTTGGTGGTGGCGAACATTTGGCGCATCAAGCCGCGCTTAACCCCGATATCACAATCATCGGTGCCGAACCGTATTTGAACGGCGTTGCGAAACTTCTGTCTGAAATTGAAGCCCGCGAACTTAAAAATGTGCATGTGCATTATGGTGATGCAAGAGTGCTGCTTGAAGCCTTGCCGCCTGAATGTTTTGAGCGCGTCTATCTGCTTTACCCCGACCCGTGGCCCAAAGCCCGCCAGAACAAGCGTCGCTTTGTGAACCCGGAAAATCTCGCGCACATCTACCGTGTTCTGAAACCCGAAGGCCAGTTTTGGTTTGCTAGCGATATTGAAGATTATGTTTTGTGGACGAGGGAGCATGTGGCAGCTTTTGGTAAATTCCAAGAACACGGCGACCCTTCAGAGCCATTCGAAAATTGGACGCGAACGCGCTATGAGGCCAAAGCAGTGCGCGAGGGGCGGGGGCAAAACTATTTACGTTTCCACAAGCCGATTGAAAAATAATTTGATTCTGAAAGCAAACGGCACAATATTTAGATTATTGTGAGGAACGAATCATCCAATTATCAGGTCGCAGCACTTCCCATTCGCCATCGGCGCGGGCAGGTTGGTGTGTTGCTTGTCACATCGCGCGAGACCAAGCGGTGGGTTATTCCCAAGGGCTGGCCAATGGACGGCCGCACGGATTACAACGCAGCCAAGATTGAAGCTTTTGAAGAAGCAGGTGCTGAAGGTCGCATTGGCACCACAGCAATTGGTGAGTTCGAATATATCAAACGCCTGAAAGATGGTACGTGCAAATCATGCCGCGTTGCCGTTTATCCACTTAACGTTTCAGCACTCGCATTTAATTGGCCTGAACAAAATGAGCGTGAGCGTCGCTGGTTTTCAGTTGAGGATGCGGCGCAAATGGTGAGAGAACAACAACTGCGCGAAATTATTTTGGCACTCAAATTGTCAAGCCGCCGCCAGCAATTTTGCATCAGCACTCCGATTTAGAATCAAAGATAATCTTTCTAGAAAATCTTTTTCATAATCATGCAATTCGCCATCAGCACTGGCAACTTGAGCCACGATTTCACTGAACTGCTTTTTGAATACTTCGGTTCCCATGCGGGCGATAATCATGGCGCTGCCGAATATCGAGGGTTCAACCGCGCGCGCCGCAACTGCTCTGGCAATCAGCTTGTTGCTTTTGTGGCGATCAAAACCGAACAGTGAAAACAAACCATCAGCCACGGCCTGTGTTTCTTCCGGTTTAAATTTATAATCTGCCGACATGCAGGCCACCAAAACAAAGGCTGCGGCCAGGTGCAATTCGTCAGCCTCTTCTTTAACGTGGGCTGGGCCTTTTGAAATTCTTTCGAAAAATCTGTTGAACATGATTGGCAATCCTCCAATTCGTTAACGAAGCATGAAGGAGGAGGGTTAATGACAAGTTAAAGAGCGCGGGGACTGGAAAATCTGTCGTGCCAGATCAAAGTAACGCCATCACTCTTGAGCGTCATTCCCGCGGAGGCGGGAAACCAACTTGACTTCATCTCGCCTAGTTGGAAGTTGGATCCCCGCTTTCGCGAGGATGACGGGTAATATTGAGATTGGTTTCAGCTAAAATGATTCCGCTATAGCTAAACTCAATCTGCTGCACCAACCTGCAAACTGCCAAACGGTTCGGCGTCAGCAATGTTGAATGAAATATTTTCAGAAGACATTGGTTTGAAATAGAAGAAGCCTTGCATTTCGAAGCAGCCCATCAGTTTTAACAAGCTGATCTGATCTTCATTCTCCACACCCTCTGCGGTTACAGCGGTGGCCAGACCTTTGGCCATCAACATCATGCCCTGGACAATTTTTTGCTGGTCAGGATCCACCGTGATTTGATTGATCATGGAGCGATCAATCTTGATCCGGTCAAAATTCAGCCGTTGCAAATAACCTACACCCGAGAAGCCGGTGCCAAAATCATCAAGTGCTATGCGAACTCCGGCATTTTGCAGTTCGGCTAAAATCTTTTTCGCCTGTTGAATATCTTCAAGCAACGTACTTTCGGTAATTTCAATTTCAATGCGGTTCGGATTGATTTTATGGCTTGCGATTATTGCAAGTGTACGCTTTACAAAGTTTGGATTCTTTAATTGCACTGTTGAAACATTCACAGAAATTTTTAGCTCGGGCCACAACAAGGCATCTTGGCAGGCCTTGGATAAAATCAAATTTCCAAGATCGTCAATCAGTCCATTTGATTCAGCAATTGCAATAAATCGATCTGGTGTTAATTTTCTGGCTGATGAGGATGGCCACCGTGCCAGCGCTTCAACCCCGATAATTTTTGAACTGCGCGCGTCAACAATAGGTTGATATGCAACTTCAAGCGAACCTGTTGCAATAATATTTTTAAGCTCTTCGGCAATCGCTGCATTCTCAACGCGTGCAATATCAATATCTGTTGTGTATGTGGATACGCAGTTTTTGCCGCCAGCTTTTGCCTGATACATAGCAACGTCTGCTCGCCGCAATAGTTCTTTGCCCTCGAGGTGTTTGTCGGACCAGCCTGCTATTCCGATGCTCACGCCGACATCCGCTTGGCGGCCATCCAAATCAAACGGCTCGTTCAAAAATTTGATAAAATCAGATGCGAAACGATCTGCGCGCGAAGCTGCCAGTGGCCCAGTGAAAAGCGCCACAAATTCATCTCCACCTAATCTATAGATAGAGCCCTCTTGATTAACCAGATAAACCAGACCTGCAGCCACTTGCGTTAAAAGTCTGTCGCCGGTTTCGTGGTCATAGGTGTCATTTACCTCTTTAAACCCATCCAGATCAGCAAAAACGATTGCAGTAGGCGGTGAATTTTCTACAGCAATCTCGGACAGCTTTTCCTGGAGTGCGGCACGGTTGAGCAGTCCGGTTAAACTGTCTTGCGTGGCCAGAGTGCGAGAATCACTTTCATTGCGCTTCAGCGAAGTGATCAGCCTTAGGCATGATAAGCCGATGCCAATCATAACCAATGCGAGAAAGCTCAAGGCTAAAGACGCTTTCTTAAAAACATTAGCGCCCACATCATCGCCAGGATTTCGGTCTTTCCATTTAATGTTCGCAACAATTGTGCCCGTGACATTACTGATAAAATCACTTTCCTTCGGCAGTTCTAGCCCGCCATCCAGAAGCTCCAAATTTCCAACTACGTTTTGGTCACCGATTTTTTTGATAAATTCGGGTGTCAGGTACCTGACGAAAATTAAATATCTCGGCAATTTCGCATTGACCACCATGTCAGCAGATGTCGGGGCAATTGTTGCGGCGGCGATAATGGCCATGCCGTCTTGGGTTTTTGCAATAATGGTTTTTGATTTTGGGTTTTTAATATTGTTGCCTACGAGGTCGAGAACACTATCTAAATTACCCATGAAATAGGCTTTCAAATTTGGATTGAAAGCTTTTCCGTTGCGAAATCCAGCCATTGGCTCGGCCATGCTGCGATCGACCGCGAACACCGCGTTGTAATTTGTACCTTCTGATGATGAAGCACTAAACGTCCCGTAAAACCATTCTTGATCGAAGGGTTGATAAAGTTTTTCTACGGCCTCATCCCAAATGGCGTTATCGCTCGCGAGGTTGGCAAGTTGCGCCTCCTTTGCATGAAATGCTGAATTGACAATTTCGCTTGTGCGCTGGTGATCAGCAATGTTGGCGCCGATTGTTACTTTGTGAATGAGATCGAATACCAAAACATAAACACCAACTGTTGCCGCAAGAAGCGGCAAGACAATCAGAGATGTTGTCTTCCAAATGGTCGCGTTCGGTTTTAGCAAATTTGCCCCCTCAATTTGCGGTAACAAGATAACTCAGTTGTCTGACGTAAAAGTTGGAGTTTAGTGAAAAAAAATTAATGCCAGCATATCATCTATGGTTAATCCCCATGTAAGTGCCTAACTAATGCTTGACGTGCCTGTACGAGTTGAAGAGCCTTGCCTGAACTTGGTGTTTGAATGGAAATTTTAAATGGTTGCACTTTCGGTTCTTGATCTTGTTCCGGTGTCGGACGGCCAAACACCGCGCGATGCGCTGCACCATGCGGCTGACCTGGCACGGCATGTGGAGGGGCTGGGCTTCACGCGTTTTTGGGTGGCCGAGCATCATAATATGGTGGGCATAGCCAGTGCTGCCACATCGGTGGTGATCGGCTATCTCGCTAG
>JAYWEV010000190.1:0-4043 GCA_043779145.1 Aestuariivirga sp.
ACATTCGGAGACTATTATGGCTAAAGGTAACGTGATCAAGATTAAGCTGGCATCGACTGCCGATACAGGCTTTTTCTATGTGACCAAGAAAAATTCGCGGACCAAGACCGAGAAGTTCTCGTTCATGAAATATGACCCAGTTGTGCGCAAGCATGTTGAATTTAAGGAAACCAAAATCAAGTAATTGGTTTTGTTGTGTGGTTTTGAGAAGCGCTGGAAAACTGGCGCTTTTTTATTTGGGCTAACCGCGCTTACGCAAAGCCACTTGAAAGGAGGCCCGCAATCCCCCCGCATCCGACCGCCCCAGCTCCAACTTGCTGCCATAGTTTTCGAGCAGCGCGTCTACGATTGATAGGCCAAGCCCACTGCCCTGCACTTTTTCATCGAGCCTAACACCACGCGCCAATGCTTGCGTCTGCTGCTCATCACGAATGCCAGGCCCATCGTCATTTACGCTGACAACAGCTTTGCCGCCTTCGACGTTGATTGAAGCCAACACTGAACTTCTCGCCCATTTGCGGGCATTGTCGACAAGGTTACCAACAATTTCGGCGAAATCTTCATGGTTGATGGCCAGCACAACATCCGCAGGCCCTTCAACTTGATAGTTTATGACTGCTCGCTGAGGGAGTTTTTTGAGTGTTTCGATGACTGAGCGGATTTCCAAGATGGGGTTCACACCTGCCCCGATGACCGCCCCATCCCCCTGCGCGCGGGCACGCGCCAGTTCGCGCTCCACATGACGATGCATGACGCGCAAATGGCCGCGTATAGCTTCAGCACTTTCGCTCTGCCCACTTCGGTCTAGCAGATCGGCTTGGCCCGCAAGTGCAGCGATAGGCGTTTTCAAACCATGCGCCAGATCACCCGACTGCCTGCGCGCCCGCTCCAGATTCAGGCGTTGCATTTCCAAAGTTGCGTTAATCTCTTCCGCCAGCGGCATTACTTCAGATGGCACACCCGATGTTTCGACGTGATCGCTCAACCCTCCTCGTACACGTTCAATATCGCGTCGCATTGCTTCAAGTGGTTTTAAGCCATAATAAATTTGCGCGGCAGCTGCAGCGACAATAGCTAAGAAAGCAAACCCTAAAGCAATTGCCAACGTGCGCACTAAAGCAGCATGATCAGCCGCCAGCACGCGCGTGTCTTGCGACACCGTCAACAGATAATGATGTTTCACATCAACCTTATCGCGCTTGGTCACAGCCCTGCTCATGCCCACAAGTTCAATACCCTTGGGCCCCTTGATGGGTGTGAGCGCAAAATTTGTGACCGCGTGATTTTCAGAAAGATCAAAGGTCTGATCCCACATCGAACGCGAACGCAAGGGCGTTTTGCCCTCTTCATCAACTTCCCAGTACAACCCTGAAAGCGGCCGTTCATAGCGCGGGTCTGATAGATCAGCATCCAGCCCCGCTGTGTTATCATCCTTCACGATAAGATGAGCCGCTAACTGATCAAGCTGGAGCGAAAGACTTTCGCGCAGGCGGCTTTCAACTTGTCGCTCAAAGAGATTGGCAATCAGAAATCCGATAAAGGCCAAAGTCAGCAACGCAGAAAGTGCCGCCGCCGCCATCAATCGCAAACGCAGTGAATGGGCGTTCAAGCCGATTTATCTGGAATAAAATATCCAGCCCCTTTGCGGGTTTCAATCAGGCCCGCACCTAAGCGTTTGCGCACACGGCCAATCAAAGTTTCCAATGTGTTGGAATAAGATTCGCCCGCGCCATAAACATGTTCATAGAGCTCGCGAAACCCAACAATCTCGCCCCTATGATGCAGAAGATAACTCGTCGCGCGATATTCCAATGGCGAAAGCTTGGCTGGAACACCGTCAATAGTCACTTGCATGATGCGCGTATCGAGGCGCAATCCACCGACAATTATTTCGGGTGCTGCATGGCCACTGCTCCGGCGCAAAACAGCACGCAAACGCGCCACTAATTCTTCAGCTTCAAATGGTTTACCGATATAATCATCAGCGCCGATGTTAATGCCCTCAACGCGGTCGCGCCAACTCCCGCGCGCGGTGAGCGCAATCACCGGCATGGTTTTTCCAGCTTCACGCCACGAACGTAGAACGCTTAATCCATCGAGCTTAGGCAGGCCCAAATCTAAAATCACCGCTGCAAAATCTTCCGTGTCGCCCAAGAATTGCGCGCTTTCACCGTCGCACACAATTTCAGGCAAAAACCCTGCAGCAGTTAAAACGCGACCAATATGCTTGGCAACGTCTGGCTCGTCCTCAACAACCAAAACCCGCATTATTTTTCCTGAACACTGATGATCGTCTTGTCTTTCGCGTTGACTGTCACAAGACTGTATGTACCCGTTTTCGACAAGATTGACAGGATATAGACCACCACGCCATGGCGCCTTTTGAGTCGCGCTTCCAGCAAATCACCCGAGATTTTTTTCTGCACTTCGAGTAAAATTTCTGCCAGCGGCAAAGCCTGTCCATTCTTCACCAAGTCTAAAGCATATTCATGTTCGTCGGCCTCATCATGGCCGGGAATTTCATTAACCTCATCATCATCGGCGCGAACAGGCAAAGCGACGACGCAAAGCAACAACGCACCCAAAAGGGCGCGGCGCGAAAATAGTGTTGCTGAACATGTTTTCATCATCTCAACCCTAACTAGCAGGATGTCAGCTGACAAGATGCTGAAACGCTCCGTCAGCCAGCCCGCATCACACTTCACGCAATCTGCAACATGTTGGCAAAGCACAAGCCATCGTAATTTTAGGGAAAACGAAAATGAATCACATAACATCACGTCGTAAATTTGGTCTCATAGCTTTAGGGCTTGCAACTGGCGGCTTGGCCATAGCAACTATCGCCTCACCCGCCATGGCCTTCAAAGTGAATGTGCCCGGTGGCGAAGGCAATGAAGGTGCTGAGGATCCAGAACACGAAGGCGCAGAGGATGGTGAAGATGGCGAACACAAAACCCGCCATCGCCGTCGCAAGCATAAGAAGAATTAAACTGCCGTAAATCCGTTATCCACAAACAGGTGCGTGCCATTCACAAAACTGGCTTCATCAGAAGCCAAGAACAAAGCGGCGCGCGCCACTTCTTCAGGCTCGCAAATGCGCCCCTGCTGAGCAGCAATTGCGGCCTCAGAAACGTCAACACCGAGTGCGATCAAATCTTTGACCTCGCGAAGGCCGTGCGGCGTTTTAACGAAACCCGGGCAAACTGCGTTGCAACGAATCCCACGATCTCTAAATTCAACAGCAATGGCCCGCGCAAATTGATGGCAGGCACCTTTGGTGGTGCAATAGAGAACTTCCATTGGTGTTGCTGCAATTGCCGATATTGATGAGGTACAAACGATTGCTCCACCGCCCGCTGCAATCATTTGCGGCAACACGGCCTTGGTCATCAAATACATGCTTTTCACATTCACATTCGTTAGCCAATCCCAGTCCTGTTCAGTTGTTTCGAGGAAAGGTTTGATGATGATGGTGCCGGCATGGTTGAATAAAACATTGATGGTACCCAGCGCCGCTTGCACTTCAGCAACGGCCTTATTTACTTCAGCCGCCGACGAAACATCGGCAACGGCAAACATCGCTTGGCCACCTGCTGCCTTTATTTGGGCGACTGTGGCCGCTGCGGCTTCGGGATTTCTATCTACAATACCGACTCTGGCCCCTTCGGCCGCGAATAAACGAGAAGCCGCCCCACCCATGCCTGTGGCACCACCTGAAATTAAAGCCACTTTGCCCTGCAACCGTCCAACCATCGTCAATCCTCTTTGATTTGCCGATATATGACAACGCAAACCCGCCCCAAGCAACCAAAAACATAGGGAATATCCACCTCTTATCGTTACACTTGAAATTTGCTCGCCTTTGGGGCATCTTATGTGTCTGCCCGGCCTCGATTGCTTTACAGCAATTGCCGGGTGTTATTTTTCCTTAAATTTGGAAGCTATAAGGACTATTCGAAAAGCCATGGAAAAAGTGCCAATGACCGAACAAGGCTACGCCACGATGTTAGAGGACGTAAAGTTCATGAAATCGGTGGAACGCC
>JAYWEV010000191.1:0-4002 GCA_043779145.1 Aestuariivirga sp.
CACACGCACATTAAAATTATGCGCTTCCAAAATTTCTCGCACGACGGCAGCAGAACGATCTGGCGTATGTCCATCCCATCCACCCCAAACGATTAAAGCGTTTTTCGACATTATGTTTCCAAATTCAACCAATACATTTGACCTTGTCTAAGACCAATCCCAAGTCTCAGCAAGGTCGAAACATATCCGCCGATGAACCCAGTTAGGTTAATGCGGTAAGTCTTAATGCTAAGAGCATTCAGGCCTGCTAATTGCAGTTCCTGCACTTGAATCGATGAGACTGTCCCATGATGAAACTGCCAAATATCCAGATATTGCGCGCTGTAGCCGCTTTGGCAGTGGTTTTTTACCATGATGGCATTGAAACAACTGCCATTTGCACCAGCAATGGCACGCCCTGCAACTATGATTTTTGGGTTGGGGGTTTCGGCGTACCGCTGTTTTTCATCATCAGCGGGTTCATCATGGTCATGACCAGTTGGAATTCTTTTGGGCAAGTGGGCGCACCAGTCGATTTTATCAAACGTCGGATCATTCGTATCGTACCGCTTTATTGGCTGATCACTTCTTTAGCGGTGATCGGCATAATTATTTCTCCGTCAATGCTTAACGTGCCGGTTCTTGATCCTCTTTATATTGCGGCGTCATATCTGTTTTGGCCCGTTACTAGAGTGAACGGCCTCGTCAGACCAATTGCCAATCTGGGTTGGACGCTCAATCTCGAAATGATGTTCTATGCCGTGTTTACGATAGCACTCTTTTTCAGCAGAGTCCGTGGGTTGATTTTGGCGATAGGCTTTCTAGCAGGCATGTCGGTGCTTCAAGCAATTGGCCTCTTTGGAAAGACTGGAGCGTTGCAATCTACGCCTCTGAATTTCTGGGCCGATCCAATTATACTGAATTTCATTATTGGGATGATTGTCGCGGTAGTGTATCGCAAAGGTATAAGGTTCAATTTGCTTGAAGCCTGCCTGCTAATAGCGATAGCAATTGTCGGCATTTTGCTCGTCGGAAACTTCAGCGACTTTTTGAATGCCTTGCCGGAAGATCATATCATTAACCGCGTCACCGCCATGATCCCCATGCTGTGCCTCGTTGTGGCGGCGACACTTGGCCCACAATTGGATGCTTCCAAAACAATTTGGCGCGCGGGGCTACTGGTTGGCGATGCCTCATACAGCCTATACCTTATCCACCCGTTCATTTTGCGACCCTTAGGGAAGATATGGGCAAAGCTTATTGACATTCATTTGCCAGTATGGTCGTTCACAATTATTGGCATCTTTGCAGCGCTCGCAGCTGGCTTGGTACTTTACGCTCTGGTTGAGAGGCCTTTGACGAATTATTTTGGCCAGCACCGCAAGAATATCCCCAGGCAAGCATTGTCGCCTGCCTGACCAAATATGCGCAAAAAGCCAAGAAATACGCGATTACATAAAAGCAAAATACATCGTTGAGTCTTCCCACGCAGGCATCATTGCCGCATTGAAGAATTTGAATTTCGTGCATCAAAACACTAGGCTTGTCGCTCCGGCGGTTCCAGAAGACATTCAAGTCAAAGCGATTTCTGATTATCAGGCGCTTAAAGTGCAACTGCCCGATAATGAAGTGATTTTGCTGTTGACGGTGTTCACCCCACACAACCGACAAGGACTGGAAAAGTCTGGATTAAGCGCGGAGAAAAGATCTGTGTATTGAGCAATACAGGAGCCGCTGAACGTATTATAGATTTCACATTCTTCAATTATACCAGCAATGTTATCAAATGTGACGGGAACTCCGTATGGAACCGTGCTGCCATTTTGGCTCGTTCCGCAGTTATCAAAGAACAAGCCATATGATGAGCCATTGGCAATGCGGCATTTTTCAAAACGCACGCGGTTGGAGTTTGTTGCACGCACGACCCCTCAATTGGTCGTCAAGGGTGATGTTGCGCCAGCAACGTACCCGCCATCAAAGTTTATGCTAGAAATTTCCACATCATTCGAACTGCTAATTGTCAGTACGGCGTCAGAGTTGGTACTCATTTTAAGTGTTACGCTACCGGGTGTGGCAAACATTTTGAAAGATCTCGCAGGGCACGAAATCGTTAACCCGTTGGCTTGGAAAGCTGCTGATGCAGGTGGAGTGGGAGGAACTAAGAAGAGAGATTTACCAGCAGCAATCGCCGCATTGAAAGCCGCCTGAAGGTCGGCACTGGTTCCGCCGTTATAAATGTAATCGTCGGTTTGCGTTGTGATCAGAGACATTTGTGTTTCCTTTTTGAGTTAAGTTAGTTGTGAAAAGAACCCGACAGCAGGGTTAAATACACCTAATCTAAATAGAACAAAAAAGCAACAAAATAATAAGTATTATCCGTAAAAATTCACAAATAATTGATTAATATGCTAAAGTACAGTCATTATATCCTATTAAAAAAGTGTTTTCATTTTAAATTTGAAACGGCAAACGTTCTGCACACACTGTGCACGACCGAACCTGTTCCAAAAGTTTCGCTAACGACATGATCTGTCTTACATATTTACGCGCACGAAAGCTTCAAGATAAAGTGACTTCGAGTTGTTGCATCTTTACGTCTAACTATGCGCAATCATATCAGGAGTTCACAATGCGCAAATCGTTCGCTCTATCATTTCTCGCGCTCACCACATTGACCTCGGCCAATGCCCTCGCTGGCGGCCCTGCCAAGGGCGTTGTAGAGTTATTCACCAGCCAAGGCTGTTCCGATTGCCCACCAGCAGATCGCACGTTAGGCGAGCTGACAAACAGCGGTGGCGTTATCACTCTGGCGTGGCATGTTGATTATTGGGATTATCTGGGATGGCGCGATACGTTCTCCAGCAAATCTGCAACAAACCGGCAAGAGGCAGATAACCGTACAATTGGAGCAGGGGTGTTCACGCCACAATTTGTGGTCAATGGCAAAAGCAGCGGACTGGGCGGTCAGAATGGCGGCTTACCAGTAGCAGTAAACGTCAAGAACAACGGCGGTTCGATTTCTATAAGTGCTGGGTCAGGAAGCGGTTCGGCCAATCTTTATCTTGTCACATACTCAAATAGCTCAACGGTTGCGATCCAACGCGGTGAAAATCGTGGCAAAAGTGTAACCTATCGTCATGTTGTATCGGGTTTGCGCAGCATTGGCAGCTGGAACGGCAGCCCTGTGAACATCAGCGTCGCTCATGGCGACGGCGGCTGCGCGGTTATTCTTCAACGCGGCACCAATGGCCCGATTCTCGGTGCGGCCTCTTGCAGCTGACAGGCAACCTTAACCCACCTAAATTCTTTGCTTTCATCTCCGGAATCCCTCTGCTATAGGCCCCAGCATTGAAATGCCCCGGGGCCTAAGGCCGGACATGATGCGGGCGTGGTGAAATTGGCAGACACGCAGGATTTAGGTTCCTGTGGGGTAACTCGTGGGGGTTCAAATCCCTCCGCCCGCACCATGCCCGGCCTTATATCCATCTCGTCCCGGAATGGCCCTAACCGAAAGCAGAGAACATATTATGCAAGTGACTGAAACGTTGAATTCCGGCCTGAAGCGCGAGTTTAAAGTGGTGGTGAACGCCGCTGAACTTTCCAAGGAAATGGATGCCAAGCTCAAGGATATGGCTGGTAAGGCCCAAATCAAAGGCTTCCGTCCCGGCAAAGTTCCGGTCGCTCACTTGAAGAATATGTATGGCAAATCGGTGATGGCCGAAGTGATCCAGACCACTGTGGATGATCATTCGCGCAAAGTTTTTGTGGATCGTAATTTGAAGCCAGCTTATCAACCAGAAGTGAAACTTCCTGAGGATGAGAAAGAAGTAAATGAAGTGATGGACGGCAAGGCCGACCTTTCCTTCACACTCGCTGCCGAAGTGATTCCTGATTTCGAAGTGAAGGATTTCTCAGGCATTGAATTGCATAAGCACATCGTCGGCCATTCTGATGAACACATCAATGAAGCGCTGAACCGCTTGGGCGAACAGTATAAGAATTTCACCGATGCCCGCGAAGGCG
>JAYWEV010000192.1:0-10553 GCA_043779145.1 Aestuariivirga sp.
CTAGTGCGGAAACGTGGCCGAGTGGCTGAAGGCAACGGTTTGCTAAATCGTCATACGTCGTAAGGCGTATCGAGGGTTCGAATCCCTCCGTTTCCGCCATTTTCTTTTTTCTGATCCAACGACATCACGAATCCGTTAAACCGACATGCGCCTTACAAATATTCTCCCTATACTTTTAATGATGGTGTTCACGATGCCAGCTGTCGCTCAAAACCTCCACGATTTTTCGCTTCAAGGCATGGACGGCAAGCCCATGCCGCTTAACCAATATAAGGGCAAAGTCGTTTTGTTGGTCAACACGGCTTCAGAATGCGGGTTCACGCCACAATACGACGGCTTAGAAAAATTATGGGAATCCTACAAAGATAAGGGCCTTGTGGTCGTAGGTGTTCCGTCCAACGATTTCGGTGGCCAAGAACCTGGCAAAGCGGCCGAGATCGCAACCTTCTGTAAAGTGAACTACGACGTAACTTTTCCGCTCTCCGATAAAACGGTGGTGTCAGGGCAGCGCGAAGTTGAGGTTTATAAATGGGCTGCAACGAAAGCCGGAATACTGGGGACGCCAAAGTGGAATTTTCATAAATACCTATTCTCCAAAACCGGCAAATTTGTAGATTGGTTTTCAACGCCCACTGAACCGATGAGCGAAAAAATTACATCAGCCATCGAAACCGAATTGTCCAAAAAATAACCCCGGGGCATCTGATGCACCGGGGTTTGAAGTTAGCCTATGGAGACTTGCAAGGGACCATTGGCTTGGGGAACTGGGTCAATTAACAAACAGATGGAATGGAACCAGTGCAAAACAATAGCTGATTTTGCATTCGGGGGCGGTTTGTAAAACCAACCACGTTTTGCCCTGGTTCCGAAGCTTCATCCAAACGGGCAAGCGTTCAAAAAAAAGCTTTGACTAAGAATTAGAAGGTGTATCTGAACAATCCTCTTTCGCGCATTGCTCCAGTATTAGAGGCAACGTCCGAGCTTCCAAATTGTTCCGGTAGAACACGTTCACATTTTTGTGTGAAACGCTGTCTCCAGCAGGAGCAGGCGTAATAGTGGCGAAAGCCGTTGCGGCACTGCCCGAAATTGCCAAAACCAAAAGTGCGTAACGGATCATTTTTATCTCCCTTGATGTCTGCTTATGTCGAAACAATATCGATCCGAATTGGAACCTCATATGAATGTGCCGTTCATCTACCGTTTATATTGAAATTCAATTTGACAGATGATTGTGACTAGGGTTTCGCCTAAACTGGGCGAAAATTAGGGATTGTTGTGAATGTTGAACGATTTGAATACTTTATCCGCCGCAAAGCTGGCTAAACTTTTCGCCAAGGGAAAACTCTCACCGGTGGAAGTGGCAAAAGCTTCGCTCGCACTTATGGCAAAGCTTGAACCAACGCTTAACGCCATGAGCTTGATTGACGAAAAAGCCACGTTAAAACAAGCACGTAGCAGTGAACGACGGTGGCACAAGCACGAATCTTTGAGCCCAATCGACGGCGTTCCAACATTGATCAAAGACATCCTAATTACAAAAGGTCAGCCTAATCTGCGTGGCTCAAAAACCATTGATCCCAATCAAGATTGGCCAGAAGATGCGCCAAGTGTGGCAAGGTTAAGGGAGGCTGGCTGTGTTTTCGTTGGCCGCACGACTACGCCCGAATTTGGTTGGAAGGGTGTCACCGACTCGCCGCTAACCGGAATCACACGAAATCCTTGGAACCCCGCTTTCACGCCAGGAGGATCATCTGGTGGTTCATCAGCCGCATTAGCCGCTTACTATGCACCACTGGCACTTGGAACCGATGGTGGTGGAAGCATTCGCATCCCAGCAAGTTTCACAGGAACTTTTGGTTTAAAACCAAGCTTTGGGCGTGTGCCCGCTTATCCACTCTCACCTTTCGGCACCGTGGCTCATATAGGGCCAATGACAAGAAACGTGCGCGATGCTGCGTTGATGATGAATGAGATATCGAAACCCGACATGCGCGATTGGCAAGCATTGCCTTATGCTCACGTCGATTACGCCGCAAAACTAGAACGCGGAATAAAGGGTATGAAATTTGCCTTCTCGCCAACACTGGGTTACGCGAACGTTGATTCCGAAGTTGCAAAACATGTGAAGTCAGCTGTGAATGTTTTGCGTGATCTCGGAGCAAAAATAACTTGGGTTGACCCGGGCTTTCAAGACCCTGCCGAAATGTTTCGAACCCTGTGGTGGTCGGGTGCAAGAGCAGCCTTAGGAACATTGCCGCCTGAAAAATTTGCCCTTTTGGAACCTGCGCTGGCCGATGTGGTCGAGCAATCACGCTCCATAACTGTTGAACAAATTCAGCAGGCCACCATTCAGCGCGGAACACTGGGCGCACACATGAAAAAATTTATGCTGAAATACGACGCGCTGATAACACCCACCATGCCAATCACAGCTTTCGAGGCCGGAAAGCTTCAACCAGCCGATCCGGACAATCGTGGAAAATGGATTAATTGGACACCATTCACCTATCCGTTCAACCTGACCCAACAGCCCGCAGTGTCGATACCCTGCGGGTTCACAAAAGCAGGCATGCCGATTGGATTACAAATTGTTGGGCGAATGTTTGATGACGCGCGCGTTCTTCGTATCGCTGCAGCCTATGAAGCAGCTGCCGCTTTTGAAAAAAGAATGCCTAAAATTTTCTGAATTCAAGATTTTACTGCTGGCTTTCACTAGGAATCTGTTAGGTAGCGATTCACTATTTACGTTGGGGAATTCAGAATAAGAAACAGCAATAAGCTATTGAGCAGCGTGGCGGCACTTTGCCTGTTTGCTGCGTTTGCACCTGCGTCTGCGGTAACAATGCAAGCAATCTACAGAGGCAGCGTTACCAGCAGCACCGACCAAACAGGTTTGTTTGGTTTGGGTTCCGGAGTCGACGTGCTGAACGGCCAATCATACACTCTGACATTCATATACGACACTTCACTTATGGGCGTTGTTCACACAGCAAGCACCACCAGCAATGTGGCACGCGGTGGCCCCTTCGACACACCAGGTTCACATTCGCCAATTTATGGTGCAGAGCTTCTGATCAATGGTATCATCAAAAAAATCTATTCGAATGCTGCGGGTTATGTTGGCAACTTTAATCCATCTTCCACATATAACAGTGCTTTTCACTCTGCTCTTTACCAGTACTATAATCCGAATTTTACAGTCGAAAATTATGTAAGTGGCGGAATTGGCGGAATTGGACTTATTATTCCGCTTGATTTACAAACGCCTTATCATGTGATGTTTGATAGCTTGCTTTCCAACGGCCAATTCGATTTCAATATATTCGATGACAATTTAGGGGACTACTCGGTTCACACCTTCGGTAGTTTCAGTGCGTCTGAACTCACAGTATCAGCCGTTCCACTGCCAGGTGCTTTGCCTATGTTAGCAGTCGGGCTGGTCGGACTAGGTGCTCTCGGACGCAAGAGTGGCCGACGCAGACTGTTTTAAACATCCGCATAATAGAAAGCGACGACGTTAGGAAAGCCATTTCAGGCGTCGTCGTAATGCTGCATTGGTGCAACCCTGTTCAATCCAAAAGCGAGCAGAATTAAATTCACCTGACATTCTAAAAGGCCGCCGTTAACTGAAACGAGCGTTCCAGCCGCGCAACTTCTTGACTCCGCCATCTATTGCCGATAATTATTTTAAATATAGAGTAAAACTGTATTCAGCATGCAGCTTTACTGGGCGCGAGGTTCTAAATTGAATAGTCAGGGCAGCTTGTTAAAGTTCGGCGGCGTTTGCTGCATGCTTTGTGCATTGGCAACGCCAGCGTTGGCGGTCACATATGTTGGCCAAACCAACAGTGGCCTGAGCAATTTAAGCTGGCCAAACCCACATCGCTACAAAAATTTCATAACCTCTGGGGAATATTGCACGAGCACTCATTTCACCTGTGAAAGGCCGGATTTTGAAATAGAAACAGCGTCAATTTCCGATGTGGCTGATCTAGGCGATATTCCAGTTGCAGATCCTGTACGAAAATCCACCTACTCTACCAGAAAATCCTCTTCGGGTCAGAGCACTGGCTCAAGTGGTGATAATACGGCGGGAACAATTCCAACAAGCAATGCTGGTGATAGTCCGACTGGATCATTTAACGGTGGCAGTCCTCGGCGCAGCAATCTACCTTCAGATCCAAGCCAGCCAATAGACCCCGGCCCGCCAAACCTTTCACCAGTTCCACTGCCAAACTCTGTCTGGTTCCTCTTTGTAGCGGTGCTGAGCTTGGGATTTTTTCGTCGGCAATCGCAGCGCATTGGTAATCAGCACGAAGGGGGTTAAGCTCCGAATTAGGAGGAAGCCATGACCACTCAAAATATACACGGCAGCACAGACCCACATTTTGCGAAATTAAAAGATGCATTAGCGGCCAACTTCGCTGATGGCCTTGAGCATGGCGCAGCCGTTGCAGTAATGGTGGACGGAAAATTGGTCGTGGATTTATGGGCCGGACATGCCGACAAAGCTAAAACCAAACCCTGGCAACGAGACACCATCGCTAATGTCTGGTCTTCCACAAAAGGCGTTGTGGCTGCTGCGGTAGCGATGTTAGTCGAGCAGGGCAAACTTCATTATGACAAGCCCATTGCCAATGTCTGGCCAGAATTTTCAGCGCAAGGCAAAGAACAGATAACACTCGATCAAGTGATATCCCACACGTCAGGCCTTAATGGCTTGAACACACCCTTAACTGCCAAGCAGCTTTACCAATGGTCGCCTTATGTTGATGCCCTGGCGGCCGCTAAACCAAATTGGCAGCCCGGCACAGTTTGCGCTTATCATGCAGTGTCATACGGGCACCTCGCAGGAGAGCCCATCCGCCGCGTAACCGGAATGACGGTTGGTCAGTATTTCGCTGAACATATCGCTCAACCACTCGGCGTCGAATTCTTTGTTGGGCTACCTGAAGCACAAGATCACCGCGCTGCAGAAATGATTGAGGGTGCAGGTGCATCAGATTGGGTGACCGAAGTTCTTGCCAGTCCATACCCTCAATCCTGCATGAACCCCACGCCGGTGGCGACTGCGCCTAATGAACGAGCATGGCGCGCCGCTGAAATTCCCGGTGGCAACGGCCACTGCGATGCCCGAAGCTTGGCCACCATTTACGGCGATATATCAGGAGCAAAATCGAAACTTCTCAGCATACAAGGCCGCGACGAAGCTGCGCGCCCAAGGTTCCGCGGCCTTGATAGAAGCTTTGATTTGCAAACAGCTTACGGTGCCGGTTTTCGTATTGAAGATGAGATGTATGGAAAACGCGCTTCACCAAAAACCTTTGGCCACAGTGGCTGGGGCGGCACAACCGCCTTTGGCGATCCAGCTGCAGGCTTGGGCTTTGCTTACGTTACAAACAATATGTTGGGATTTGATACACTTGACCCCAGACGCGAGCGCTTGATTGAAGCAGTTTATGATGCGCTCTGAAATGGGTCGCAACACTGTTGTCACATGTCTGGAAGACAATAAGCTGAGTGTGCAAGATCGCCAACGCCCCCAAATTTCCGAGAGCGAAATTTTGGTGAAGATGAACGCGTGCGGCATTTGCGGAACTGATGTTGCCAAAGTCTTTGATCCATATTTTAAGAAGCCACAACAAATCGGCCATGAAGTTGTGGCGACCGTTGTCGAAACCAAATCAGCAAAATTCCACGTCGGCCAACGCGTGGCACTGGCCCACCACGCACCAAATCCCAACTCCCACTATACCATGCGCGGCTCAGCCCCCATGGATCCCGTGTTCAAATCGAGCAACATAGATCCAAGCGGGTTTTCAGAATTCATCCGAATTCCGATGGAGCTGGTTCAACAAACAGTATTCGCCATCCCCGATCATATACCAGATTTACGTGCCGTTTTTATGGAACCACTAGCCTGCTGCCTACGTGCACTCGACCGTGTTTCGATACAAAAAGACGATTCCGTTTTGATCATCGGGGCAGGGGCCGTGGGCATTCTATTTCTGCCGCTGTTGAGTGACATAGGCGCACAATCAATTGTATTTGACATGAGGCCAGCACGCTTAGCGCTGGCCAAACAATGGGGCGCAATTGATGGCTGCGTCGTTAACAGTGGCGACATCGTGGATATCGCAAAACGCCATAGCAAAGGCCGCGGCGTTGACTTAGTCATTTTATCAGTGGTGACCAAAGCAACACTCGAAACAGCTTTGCAAACCATACGCGATGGCGGAACCATTCTGCTGTTCGGCAGCAAACCAAACAACAGCTTTGCAATCGATTGGTGGGAGATTTGGCGACGCGAAATTAATTTAACGACGAGTTATTCTGCAACTCCAGAATTAATGCCACGCGCCATGGCATCGCTGGCCAAGCCAAACTACGCATTTGAAAAACTAGTCAGCCATAACTTTAAACTGGCCGAAGCCCAGCAAGCATTTGATTTGGTGCTTGAGGGCAAGGCCAGCAAGATTGTGCTGACGAACTAATAATTCGCATTATTCTGGAAAGAGGAGGGGCGGTCATTCAATAATAGAAACAAGCTAGTAGGGCGTAATTGAATGCACTGTCACCACCTCAACCCCATAAACCCATAATAAAATCGAGATGCAAAATGAATCCAGGATTGGGCATCTGAGCCCGTGGCTAGGGACCTCATCCGCCCCTCCGGGGCACCTTCTCCAAAGGAGAAGGGCAAAGTCCAGCACTGAGACACATCATCAATGCGCTTCTCCTCTGGAGAAGCTGTCGCAAAGCGACTGATGAGGTCCCTTGGCCACATGCTCAAAAATCAGCATTCACTCTTCTCCTCTTGAAATCTCTGTAAACGACTGGATGAGGTGTGTAGCACTAAGTTTCATACCACCGAAAAAATTGAACCACGCAATAGAGTGAGATGTCACCGTAACCCCTTCAATCTCACTCAACAACTCCTGAGGGATTCTCGTCGTAGTCAGCAAGGCACCTCATCCGCCCTTTGAGGCCCCTTGCAGGACGCTTCGACATCTTCCCCAAAAGTTCCGTTTTCCTGCTTCAACGCAATCAATTTGAACGATTGTTGACAACGCCCAACATTATGCCAAACTTGCAGCAATGATGCCAAAGTATTGAACCGGGGATAAGAATATGTCTGACAACAAGCCGACCGAAAAAGTTGATGTCACCAAAGCATGGGCTGCAACGCAAGACCAGAAGGGCGCTTCTCGGCGTCTTCGAATTTTCGCCTTGCTGTGTTGGGCCGTGGCCATTGGCGGAGAAATTGCGGGCATTTATTTGCTCAAGCAACACAAGTTTGACGCCGGCAGCGGCAACGGAAATCTTCCGCTGTTGATCGGAATACTAGTTGGCATTGCGGTCTTCGCGATTGCTGGCAGCATGTTGTGGAAAGCCGCCAACCGCAAAAGTCCCGCCACCAAGGCTGAACCGTTTCGCTTCTTTGTCCAGAACCAGCTTGGTGCGATTATCGGAATGATCGCCTTCCTGCCTTTGCTTGCCTTGATCTTCATGGACAAAGACATGGACCCCAAAAACAAACAAATCGCGGGCGGCATTGGCGCGGTCCTCGCTGTGCTTGCAACCGTGATGGGTGTCAGTTTCAAACCACCCTCTGTTGAGCAATACACGCAAGACATGAACGCCTGCGCCACCCAGATCAAAGCAGGCCAAGCGACCACCGCCTGTTCACCCGAAGTGGCGTCGCAAGCCCAAGACATCGCGCGTGATTCTGCTGATGTGGCGACCGCAACAAAATCTGCCGCAAATCCAAATGGCGTAGATGTGGTCTACTGGATAGCACCCGAAGCCGGAGCCAAAAAGTCTTCCGAACCGCATGTGTTTCATTTGTGCGAAGCGGTGAGCCCACTAAAGGACAAAACCGTCAACCACGGCTCAGTAACCCAAGCCTATGCCGAAAATGCCATCCGGATTACCAAGCAGATCGACATGGAGCAGAAACAGTGTGGGTTTGTGGCGGCGCAATGAATTTCGTCTAAAGTCAATGCAGGAGGTGTGATGGCCAAACCAATTTTGAATCTCAGAGTGTCGCTGGATAAAAATATAAGCCGCGACATAGCCATTTCAAGCGAATCCAGCCTTTACAAATTGGCCGAAGTCATCAACCAGATTTTCGGCTTTGATTTTGACCATGCCTTTGGATTTTACGACAATATCAAGGACATTTACAAAGCCAATACTGTCTATGAATTGTTCAAGGATTTAGGCAATCCCTCTGTAGACCACGCCAAAAGCGTCAAAAGATCCAAAGTGGGTCAGGCCTTTGATCGTGATGGAAAGGTTTTTGCTTTCCTGTTCGATTATGGCGATGAATGGATTTTTAAAGTTGAACGCCTTTCACAGGAAGACGGCGCAGCACCAGCAGCGTTCTGGAAACTACTAAAATCAACCGGAGATGCACCACCGCAATACCCCGATTACGAAGAAGAAGAAGAGGATGATGTTCGGCCCTTCAACGAAAAGTTTGAACTGATCAAGATCGGGGAATTGACAGTCGCAAAGCGGCGACCAAAGAGCTGAAAGCGGGAGCTGGCTTTTCGTCTTCAAATAGGAAAACGAGTGAATGAATTGCCTCACATCGCCACGCTTGAATGTATCGTATTGCCTTATATAACGTAATACGTTATAGACACTCCAAATGATCCGACATTTTGTCGACAAGGAGACTGAACGGGTATGGAATGAAGAGCGATCACGTAAGCTGCCGCCCGACATTCAAGATACAGCCTTGCGCAAGTTGCAGTTGCTCGATGCAGCCGACAAAATTGAGGACTTGCGCAATCCACCTGGTAATCGGCTGGAACCCTTGAAAGGCAATCGCAAGGGGCAGTGGTCAATTAGGATCAATGGTCAATGGCGAATTTGTTTTGTGTGGAGTGATGGAAATGCTGAAAAAGTTGAAATCTGCGACTACCACTGAACCGGGCCGCCTGCATGTGGCCACGGTAGGGGAAATTCTGCTAGAGGAATTCTTGAAACCTATGGCGCTTTCGCAAAATGCATTGGCCCGCGCCATCAGCGTGCCACCGCGCCGCATTAATGAAATTGTGCTGGGCAAGCGCGCCGTAACAGCAGACACAGACCTGCGTCTGGCCCGCTATTTCAATATGAGCGAGGGATTTTTTTTACGCCTCCAAATAGGTTACGACCTGCGCCTCCAAAAACGCGCACTGGGCGACAAACTAAAGGCCATCATGCCACGGGCGGCTTGAGGAGGGTGTGCAGCGTCATTAGATAATCGCGCTTCACCTTTGGAGAAGCTGTCGCGAAGCGACTGCTGAGGTATCTAAGAACGGCTGGCAAATTTTAATACTCTGCCGACGTAATTATGAATTACGGTTAAGTGCACTGTCACCGTAATTATAAGTGCACTGTCACCGTAATTCCATCGGTAGAACAATATACCCAAGACATGAACGCCTGCGCCACCCAGATCAAAGCGGGCCAACCCACTACAGCTTGCTCACCCGAAGTGGCCGCGCAAGCCCAAGACATCGCCCGCGATTCCGCTGATGTAGCGGCCGCAACGAAATCCGCTGCCAATCCCAACGGCACGGATGTGGTTTATTGGATCGCACCCGAAGCCGGAGCCGCCAAGTCTTCCGAGCCTCACGTGTTCCACCTCTGTGAAGCTGTGAGCCCACTGAAAGACAAGACGGTGAACCACGGCTCAGTGACACAAGCTTATGCGGAAAACGCCATCCGCATTACCAAGCAGATTGATATGGAACAGAAACAGTGTGGGTTTGTGGCGGCGCAGTGATCTACACGTACGGCTAAGGGATGCGTGACGCGATTAAGGCCGCCGTTACAGGGACGGCGGGAAGCGAGTTTTGTGAACTGTCACCGTAACTCGTTCACTAGTTTCATTGCGTAGCTGCCGTGACTCTTCCATGTAGTTAAATGCACTGTCACCGTAATTACACATCACCGTAATCCTGTCACCATAAACCCACCGTAATCCAAATGTTTGGCGATTACGAATATTGAGCAGCGACCTTTAGAAACTTGCCAAAAGCAAAAAGTGCTCGATCAATTGTCCTCAAATCAAATCCGTTGATGGACTTTACAAACGGTTGGTACTCATCAAGATAAATACGATACTTTTCACGGTTGGATTTTGGAATCTCCCTAAACGTGGCGGTCTTGAGATAATTCATAGCTCTGTAAGCGTGCTGATCGAATATCGCAAATTCATTTGGCGCAATGCAGTGCAAATAGAATATGTTCCAGATCGCTCCTCCCGCCTGTTTATGGTCCAGATATCTTGTCGGGAAATTTTCCGGAGGTGTTGCCGTATAATTATCCTGAACGCTTTGCAATTTTCTAGAAGAAAGTTTGCTCCCATTTTTCCAAACAAAGAGCTGCTCAATCCGTTCCGGCGTCAAACATTTGCCGATGTTCTCTTCATAGCGGCACTCCATCGAACTAAGGTACTCGTACTTGGCGCTCCAGTGTTTGATGAAATCGGTTTGATCCAAGAAATTCAACTGAAATGAATAGCAGAGAGACTTGTTCATTTTCGCTTCGGCCCG
>JAYWEV010000193.1:0-3976 GCA_043779145.1 Aestuariivirga sp.
TGACGCAAGAGATTGGCTAAATATTGTGGACCGATCGTTCCGGCAATGCCGATCGACAGTGAAACGCTGCGAAACAGCGTTTGTTTTTTAGCTTCGCGCATTGCCGTGTCGGCAAATTCGACCATGCTTTGAAGGAAGGGCAGAATTATTTTTCCCAAAGGCGTAAGACTGGTGTGCCTTGCATCACGCTGAAACAGGGCTCCGCCCATCAAATGTTCAAGTCTCTGAATAGCGCGAGTCAAAGCCGGTTGGGATACATTACAGGCTGTTGCGGCATGGGTAAAATTATTATGCTTGGCGACCGCCAAGAAATATTTGATCTGATAGAATTCCATCGATAGTTTTTCCGACTTAACCATAATGAAATCCTCATATAGTTTCTTAGATAAGTGGCGGCACTACACGTTAATACAAACAAGCTTGCTCAATCTAACGTTCGCGCTCGCGTTCAAATGAACTTGGTGGCAGAGAATGTGAGCTCTAGTGCCGCAATTTTCACAACTTCGTTATTGATTAAAAACAGCGTTCAAATGCACTGGCTTGGGCATAGTTGAATCCCGTAAAAAACCATATTTTAGAACTGAGACAAAGATGGCTTTCTGAACTCACCCAAATTTCCAAAATAAATTTGGGTGATAATTTACGACTTTCAGGGGTTTGTCATAACACACTCCAATTGGTTCAATGAGTTACAAGTGTGTACGAGCACAGATTTGATTGGAAATACCTGTTAGGTAATCACGCATACCCCTCAGTTATGATTGAAATTACAGATCAATGGCGAAATTGTGCGAAGCGACCATAACTCACCTGACTGTAATCGATAACCACAAGGCATTTCTTTTCGCTTTGCAAATCAAACATTATGGGCTTCGAGGGAGTCGACCCGGATACCTCTGAAATTCAAATTGCACGGGATAAGTTAGAGGAGACTATAATGAAGAAACTGATTATTGCTGCTGCTGCCATCGCGATTTTGTCTGGCCCTGTTTATGCAAAAGACTCGATGCATAATCAAATGGTAAAGATGATGCAGATGATGAAGGAAATGAAGGCTCGCAACGTTCAATTGGAGCGCATTTTGCAAAACATGATGGACAATCTCTCGTCCAGCCATCACGGCTAATTCGGCCTAAAGCGGATATTTCCCCTGAGGAACAGATGACCGATATCAGGTTTAAAATCTGATGTCGGTCATTTCTTTTTTGAAAAGTTCTACGACAGTGGCAAGTTAATACTATGCTGATTGGCGTAAAACAAACCTACACGAAATGTTTGAATGAGCCGAAATCAAACCAAGCTCCACTGATGCGCCGCGTCGTTATAAGTATGCAACTCGCCTAAACCAATATCAAACCACGCGCCAAACATGCCAAGCTCTCCCTTATGCTCACGCGTACGAAGCCATGGGAAAGTGCGCAAATTGGCGAGAGAATGCTCCACTGATGCACGCTCGACCAGCGTATTGAGATGTTCATGAGCGCCGTGCTCATGGCGCACACCAGCAGCCACGTCGCGAACATCGCTCATCCATTTTCCGATAAAGTCGCCAGCCGATAACGGATCGCCACCCTCGACAATGGCGTTAATGCCGCCACAACGGCCATGGCCCATCACAATAATATTTTTTACGCCGAGCGACAAAACAGCAAATTCTATGGCAGCGCTGGTAGAATGGTGCTTGCCGTCTGGCGCATAAGCCGGAACCAGATTGGCAACATTGCGCACCACAAAAATCTCACCAGGCCCAGCATCAAAAATAGTTTCAGGCGCCGCGCGCGAATCGCAGCATGCAATGATCATCATCTTCGGCTTCTGAGTTCCTGCCCCTAGTTTTTCATATCGGTCTGCTTCAGCGGCATAACGACCAGAACGAAACCGCGCATAACCATCAAGCAAATGACTGGGAAGTGGCATTGGAACTCCTTTTTATATCGATATATCTATAACACGCGCATGCGGAAGCGGGCCAGCACCGAGTTGCTCTGCCCAATGCTTATAGGTCTGCACTTGGCCACCCCCGCGCAGCGCGCACATGGCATCAAGATCAAGCGTGGCAATCGTCCAACCTGGCATATTGGCCTCACCCAAGGCGATCACGCCACCCGCGGGAAAGCCCTTGTCTGACGGCGCAAAAATTCCAGCCGCGCCATAATGCGTGTTGGTGAATTCACAAAAAGGTGCCGCGCCAATAAGCGGCGCTTGCACGGTGTAAACTTGATTTTCTAAAGCCCGCGCCACGGCCCCTGTGCGCACCCGCCAATAACCCCACTCTGTTTCAGTGTCGGATGGTGCGAGGATAATTTCGGCCCCCGCCTCTGCAAGTGCTCGCGATAAAAGTGGAAACTCAATATCGTAACAAATCAAAAGTCCGAACTTTACTTTGCCAATATCAAAAACCTTAAGCTGTCGCCCGCCTTGAATGTCCCAAACTTCACGCTCTCCGGGTGTCGGCATGATTTTGGTGAAGCTTTCGATCGCGCCATTGGGGCCAAACACTTGTGCGGTGTTGCAGGTACTCCCAGCTTTCACATCAGGCGCACTACCTGAGATTATCGTCACGCCGTATTTCTTTGCTAAACCTTGATGCAGCGCTTTGATCGCATCATAAAAATCCGAGACCGCAACTTTGCTGATCTCTAAATCGCGCCCTTTATTGCCAATCGAACACAGCTCCATTGCGCCATATTCGGGGAACACCAAAATCTCAGCACCCCGCCTCACTGCATCCTCCACCCAGCGCGTGATCTTTGCATGGTAGGCGGCGATGTTTTCGAGCGGGTCGAGATTATACTGAGCGGCGGCGACGGTGATTTTGCGGGTCATGCGGTCAAGCATTAGCGAAGCAGTTGTGAGAAGTAAAATTCCGCGTTATGGGAGACGATGAGCAACATTCAATCCCTATTCCCCACCCTCCTCTACCGCGCTGAACTGCCAGCGCCCGACAAGTTGAATATGCAGCTTCACGATGCCGCTTTGGAGTTGGCCGCTGGTGATATTGCGGGACAGCGCTGGTGCGAGAAACATGGCTATCCGGGCTATACATCATTCGCCACGCAAGATGATTTGGCAGAACAAATTCCGGCTATCGCGCGACTAGTAAAAATTCTCGACAAGCACGCCGCCGATTTCGCCAAGGAATTGCATTGGAATATTCGCGGCGGCAAACCGATTTGCGATTCACTCTGGGTCAACGTCATGCCAGAAGGTGGCAGCCACACATCGCACATCCACACCAACTCAGTGATCAGTGGAACTTATTACGTGGCCGTTCCGCAAGGCGCTGGCCCAATCGTGTTTGAAGATCCGCGCCATGCCATGATGATGGCAGCACCTTCGCGGTTAGATAAAGCCCCGCGCGCCATGAAACATCACGTGAGCGAAACCCCGCATGAAGGAACTGTGATGCTGTGGGAAAGCTATCTCCGCCATGAAGTTCCGCTCAATCGGTCAGAAGGTTTGCGGATCAGCATCAGCTTCAATTACGTGATTGGGCCGAAGTAACTATTTCTTGGCTTTCTGTGCTGCCTCTTCGTCTTCCAAATGAAAGCCGCGCAAAATGTGATGCAGTGCTGGCGCCAAGGCAAAGCCCGCAACGGCAAAAAATAATAGCCCGCTGAGCAATGCATAAATACCTTCAAACATTTCACCCGATTTAGTCGGCATCGGATCAAGCGGCCCCATGCCCGATAAAATCATCGCGGCATTTGCAAATGATTTCGTAAAATCTTGCGCACCAAAATAAGAATAGCCCACCATGCCCACGGTCAACGCCGCAGCAATAATTCCAAGCGCCCAAACCGCGTTGCGCCATAATCTGACCACCAAAACTTTACGGCGGTTCATGATTTAAAAATGCTCTCGCCTTGCTGATCGATAATCAACTGGCCTTTTGAAATTGCAATATCAGCAGCTTCATTTTTGTCGGTAAATTTATCAGCGCGCACAAAACGATATGTCTTGCCATCTTTCAAAA
>JAYWEV010000194.1:0-3963 GCA_043779145.1 Aestuariivirga sp.
GTCGACACCGCGGAGCATCTTCTCACGCGCTTCGGCACCAAATTTTACTTCTTTAGCAGCCATAATTAAATTCCTTAAATTGAGTTGTTAGAAAGAAAAGACGGAGAAAATTATTTCTCCATAACGCCCATGACGTCAGATTCCTTCATGATCAAAAGCTCTTCGCCGTCGATCTTCACTTCGGTGCCCGACCATTTGCCAAAGAGCACAACATCGCCCTTCTTCAAATCGATAGGGATCAATTTGCCGGCTTCATCGCGACCACCAGGGCCCACAGCGATAACTTTGCCTTGCATCGGCTTTTCCTGAGCGGTCTCTGGAATGATGATGCCACCTTTGGTCTTGGTGTCTTCCTCAACCCGCTTCACGACAACACGGTCGTGCAAAGGACGGAATTTCATGGTGAATACTCCTATAAACGATTGTTTTAGTTGATTAAAGTCGGCGCAACCTAAAAGCCACCGCCAACCCTGTTAGCGCTCAATAGCAGAGAGTGCTAACAGTTGTGTGTCAGATAGAGCGGGCGAGGGGGAAGGTCAAGCGTCCCCATCTGATTTATGTTGTCAAAATTCAATTGTATTGTATAATGCACTACAAAGGAATTTTACCATGATGACCGCCACCACGCGTAAGGAACACCCGCTCTCAATTCGCTTGCCAGCCGCCGACATCGACATCATAGACCGTGCCTCAAAATTAAAGGGCCGTTCCCGCACGGATTTTATGCGTGATGCCGCCGTGCGCGAAGCAGAAGCCACAATCCTCGACAGTGTATTGATCAAAATGACCGAGGCTGGGTTCAAATCTTTTGTGGAGGCGATTGAATCGGCTGGCAAACCAGTTCCCGAATTCGTTGAAGTGATGAAACGCGCAGCACCGTGGGAAAAAAGCTGAAAGCAACTTATGGCACTTTCCGCCCCCGAACCCATAACATCCAAACATCTATTGGAGGATTTTGACTCTGGCAAACCCAGTCTTAACATCTGGCTCAAGACCCGCGCATTATCCAACCATAAAAATGGTTTCACTGCCGTCACAGTTGTACACGAAAACCAACGCGTGCTCGGCTACTACGGCCTATCGCCAACCACGGTGGTTCCAAACAGTTTGCCACGCAATCTCCGCACAGGCCAACCGCCAAACCACATTCCATGTCTGCTGTTAGGCCAACTCGCCGTTGACCGAAACAGCGCGGGGCGAGGCATAGGCACTGGCCTTCTAAAACATGCTCTCATCAGTTGCGCCCAAGCCACAACCCTGATTGGAGGGCGTGCATTGATTGTCAACGCAATTGATGAGGAGGCTGCAACTTTTTGGCAAAGGCGCGGCTTTCTTCCAACAAAAATTGATCCGCTGATGCTGTTCCGCCCAATGACTGATGTGGTGGCGAGTATTGAGATCGGTCTTTAGAGCGGTATGATTTTGGATAGAAACAATCTCAAACTAACCCGTCATCCTCGAGAACGCGTGGAGGTGGATCCAACTTGCTCCGATGCAAATTGCAGCCATGTCAGGTTCTGAGAACTCACAGACGTGCAACACTATGCTAAGTTGTTGGTGCAAAGGAACAAAGTTAAAATCATGTTGCATATTATCCATTAAGAGAACAAAAATCGCCATTAACCATAGTTAATACTTTACTAACAACCTGTGCCATTCCAAGATCATCCCAGATGCAGCGTTAAAGAACTGGGTGACCTTATGTGTAAGTTGAATTTAAGTTTGTGGGCCTTATCAGCATTGCTGATGGTTGGAACCGCAATGGCCAGTGATAAGCTTTCGACCAGAACCACGCCGAGCTTTGAGGGGTGCAGGTCCGAAGCCCGCCTGAAGGCAGAAGACTATGTGGCTGACTATATGGTGCCAGCCACTGATGAAGACACAGCACCCCCCGGCGCATATGTGGCCATTGTTTACGGCCATAAATTCATTGCTCCACTTCATCCACCCGCCAATGGCGATTTGCAACTTCATGGGCTGGGCGAAGTGATGGCCAAGCGCGGGCAGGTATACCGGGACGAAATGCGCCGCTGTTTAGGTTATGTGCAGTTTGACCTCGCATTGAAGCAGCACATCATCATTCTGGAATAATCTGGCCCCGCAAGGCCCTCGCCACTGGCGTATTTCCATTCATGCATCACCTCTGCTAAGCTGAGCTAACTCAGCAGAACCAGAGGTGAAGCCCCATGAACATACATGCCCCCAAGAATGATTACACCCACATCGTCGAAGCCGATAAGGCCCATGTGTGGCATCATCTGCAGCAACACAAAAAATTCGAAACTGTTGATCCTCTGATCATTATTGAAGGCAAGGGTTTGCGGGTTTGGAACCAAGTAGGCCGCGAGCATTTGGATGCCACATCAGGTGGCGTGTGGACCGTAAACGTTGGCTATGGTCGCGTAAAAATTGCCGATGCCGTGCGCGATCAATTGGTGAAAATGAATTATTTCGCCGGCGCAATGGGAACGATCCCCGGTGCCACCTTCGCCAAAAGCCTGATCGAAAAAATGCCAGGTATGGCGCGGGTTTATTATTCAAACTCAGGCTCAGAAGCCAACGAGAAGGCTTACAAAATCGTCCGTCAAATCGCCCACAATAAATATGACGGAAAGAAATATAAGATCCTCTACCGGGAGCGTGATTATCACGGCACGACAATTTCAGCCCTCTCATCAGGTGGCCAAGAAGAACGCCGCGCCAGTTATGGCCCATACACACCGGGCTTTATTTCAGTTCCGCACAATCTCGAATATCGTTCGCAATGGGGCGATGTTGAGGATTACGGTATCCGCGCTGCCAATGCGATCGAAGAAGTGATCTTGCGCGAAGGTGCAGACACAGTAGGCGGTTTGATCCTCGAACCTCTCGTCGCAGGTGGTGGCGTCATCGTTCCGCCAAAGGGCTATTGGGAACGCGTTCAAGAAATTTGCAGAAAATACAATGTGCTTTTGATCATTGACGAAGTGGTTTGCGGCATGGGTCGCACCGGAACATGGTTTGGCTATCAACAATTCGGCGTGCAACCAGATATTGTGACGATGGCTAAGGGTGTGGCCTCTGGTTATGCCGCAATTTCTTGCACCGTCACAACCGAAGCCGTGTTTAATGAATTCAAAGCCAATCCCTCAGACCCCATGAGCCACTTCCGCGATATTTCCACCTTCGGCGGTTGCACAGGCGGCCCCGCAGCGGCCATTGCCAATATGGAAATTCTTGAAGAAGAAAACCTGTTGGATAATGTCAAGGTCATGGGCGAATATCTGATGGAAAAGCTGCAAGGCCTCCAAGCCAAGCATAAGATTATCGGCCAAGTGCGCGGGCTGGGCCTGTTTCAAGGCTTGGAATTGGTATCAAACCGTGAAACAAAGGAGCCACTGCCAGAAGCCATGGTGCAAGCCATTGTAGGAGATTGCATGGCCAATTCGGCTGTCATCATCGGTGCTACCAACCGCTCGCTGCCGGGCCTCAACAACACGCTGTGCCTAAGCCCAGCTTACATCGCCACCAAGAGCGACCTTGATGAAGTCGTAGCGGCCATTGACGGTGCAATAACTAGAAAGACTGCTTAAAAACGAGGCAATTTAAAAGCTCAAAACTAACCCAATCGGGATTCACATCAGGCCTCAGACTGTTTAGTCTGGGGCCTGAATGATTCGGACGAGGCGCAGGATCAATCGGGCACTTGGGGTAAAGAATGCAAAAACAAGATTGGCCATATGTCAGTGCAGTGGTGACCAGTTTAGCCACCGCAATCGGCAGCGGATTTTATATGATTGGCGGCGGCACAGCGCCGTTGCTGGCAATTGTTGTGGCTGTGCTTGCGCTAGGCTTTTCACAAGCTGCAATCTTGGTTTTCCTCACCCGCCGTTCATCCGACCTCAGCAATGACCGTCAAAACACGCAATCAGACATCGCAGTAACATTAACAAACGCCAGAGAAGGCAAAAATCAATTTGAAAG
>JAYWEV010000195.1:0-10478 GCA_043779145.1 Aestuariivirga sp.
TAGCGCCACCAACAAGGATTTCAGTGATCGTTACCGAGGTCAAATCCTGACGGTGACCATTGCGGCGGCGATAATGCTTACGGCGACGCTTCTTGAAAATGATCAAATGCGGCCCACGGGCCTGCTTTTCAATTTCGCCAACAACGGTGGCACCAGCAACCAAGGGTGCGCCAACTTGCACATCCGAGCCAGCACCGACCATCAAAACCTGGTCGAAATGAATCTGGTCGCCCGAAACACCTTCGAGCTTTTCGATGAGAATTTTATCGTTTGCGGCAACGCGATATTGCTTGCCGCCTGTCTTAATGACTGCGTACATGTTTTTTTCCATTCTACTTCGCGCCCTTTGGCGGCTTTTCCTAACCCATTGAAGGAAAAGCTCTTTTGCATCAGATTTCGAAAAATCTTCGGGGTTGCCGGGAGCAGCGCATGATTAACCAACGGGCTTTAGTCCCTTTGGATTGGCGGCTTCTAGGCAAGGAACGTGAAAGTGTCAAGGTTTCTGATCGTAGTCCTCGGCTTTGCCGAACTGGCTGATGACGCGGTTCACCTCGCCGCCGAAGATGAGGGCCAATGCTGAGAGATAGACAAAGAACATTGCGGCGAAGAGGCCTGAGAGCGAGGAATAGGTGGAGGCAAAGGAATTGAAATTGACGAGGTAGATTGAAAATGCGTCTGATAAAATAACCCATACCAAAACCGTGAGAACCACTCCCGGAAGGATAAAGCGCATTGGCATTCTTCGGGCTGGCAGGAAATAGTGGGAAATTTGCAGGCCAGTCATCAACAAAATGATAGCGAGAGGATAGCGCAGCTCATCGATGGTTGCATATTTTGCAAGTTCGGCTGGAGCAAATGAGCTGAGGAATGATTTGAAGACGGGAAACAATACAAGCAGAATTGCGACCACGAGTAAAAGTGCAGCTGCGGCAATTACAAATATAACATTGATAGCATAGACATACCATAGCGAGCGCGTGTCTTTTAAATTATAGGCGCGGTTGAGCCCCACGCGGACAGAGTCCACACCGGCCATGGCGCTCCAGATCGTCAAGGCGGCGGAGATGCTTAACAGCCCGCTGCGCGGCACAGTGAGGATTGATTGAATTTCGCCCGTGAGCGGCTTGACGATTTGTTCGGGCGCTACGCTGAGCAGAAAATTTATAATTTGTTCAGCCAGCTTGGCGCTGCCGAAGAAGCCTGCCAGTGTGGTGAGGAAAATCAGAAATGGAAAAATTGAAAAGATCGTCCGGAAAGCGATGTTGCCCGCCAGCGGAATGGCTTCATCTGCAAACAGGCGCTTGAGGGCATCTCTAAACAATGCCAAGACGGCTAAAATTGAATCATTCATGGTTCGTATGTAGCGAGATATTTTGAAAGTTCCTATGGGTACTAAATCTACCAATGCCCGTTTGGTGGCGGTTGCTCCTGCACTGTTTGTGGTTCTGTGGGCTACTGGTTTTGTGGTCGCGCGGCTTTCGGCTGGGCATGTTGCACCGGTTTGGTTTTTGGGTCTGCGTTTTCCGATTGCGTGTTTTTTCATGCTGGGCGTGGCTATTTTTCAACGCGCCGCGTGGCCAGATGCTGCGCATGCGTTTCATGCTGCTGTTGCAGGTGCTTTTATGCATGGGGCATATTTGGCTCCGATATACTGGGCGGTGGCGCATGGTTTGCCCGCTGGTGTGTCGGCTTTGATTGTTGGGTTACAACCACTGCTTACGGCTTTTTTGGCTGCATGGATTTTGGGCGAGCAGATTCACAGGCGGCATTGGTTTGGGCTTTTGGTGGGGTTGATTGGCATTGGCTTAGTGATTTCGCCCAAGCTGCATATTCAAGGTGTCCAAGGGATTACGCCGATGACTGTGGGCCTGGTGTTGTTGGGAACCTTGTGCATTTCATTTGGCACAGTTTATCAAAAGCGCTTTGCAACAGGCATTGCCTTGGCTACGGGTGGCACGTGGCAATATGTGGGTGGCAGTTTGGTGGTGTTGATCAGCGCTTATTTTGTTGAAGATTTCTTTTTTGATAACTCACATCAGGCTTGGCTTGCGCTGGGTTGGGCGGTGATTGTTTTATCGATCATCGCAATAACACTGATGATGATCTTGATCCGCGAAGGGGCAGTTTCCAAAGTTTCGAGCTTGATCTTCTTGGTGCCTGCGGTGGCTGCATTGATGACTTATGTCTTGTTTGATGAGACGCTGAACATCATTCAGATTTTAGGAATGGCGGTTTGTGCGGCGGCCGTTCTGATCGTTAATAAAACCTCAGCGCGATTTTGACTTTTCCAAGAAAAGTCAAAACGCTTTAATGGCGCGACCACCACAGGCCGAGCATTAGAAAAATAACGGCGATGAATTGCAGGCCTACGCGCCAGCGCATGAATTGTTGCGAGCGATTAGAGTTGCCACCGCGCATCATGTTGAACAGGCCGAGGCACAGCACCACGAAAACTGCGCCCATCATGAGGGGGCCTGTATAGTTCAAAATATTCATTGGTCAGATACCTTGTTTACGAAACGATCCATGATGCCTTGGGGCAGAAACCTGCGTGCCAGGCCCATCAGATGTGTGGGTGTTGTGACGTAATAATGCGCTTTAGGTCTTGGCGATTCAATAGCGTGGATCAATTTTTCGAGCACTGATTCCGGCGGCAATTTGAAGCGGTTGGAGCCACCTTTGCCAAGACGCGCGCGTTGATCTTCGTATGCAGCCTTATAGTTTGAGGTCTCGACCCTGATGTGCTTTTCGAAATTTTTGAGCGCCGTTTCAACAAATTTGGTGGCGATGGGGCCGGGCTCTATTGTGGACACGTAAATACCACTGCCCCGCAGTTCGAGGCGCATGGTGTCGGTTAATCCTTCGACGGCGAATTTGGTAGCATTATATGCGCCGCGCCACTTCATGGCCACGATGCCTAAGACTGATGAGCAATTGACGATGCGGCCTTCGCCATTGGCGCGCAGCATGGGCAAGCACAGCGTGGTCAATTGATGCCAGCCAAAGAAATTGGCAGCAAAAGAGGCCTCTAGCAGTTCGCGGCTTAAATCTTCGACAGCGCCGGGCTGGCCTGCGGCACCATTGTTGAACAGGGCATAAAGCTTTCCGCCTGTGCGCTTTGAAACTTCATCAGCGCAAGCTTTCACTGCGTTGCGATCTGCATAATCCATGATGATTGTTTCGAGACCAAGTTCGGTGAGGCGTTTGGCATCGGCCTCATTGCGCACTGTGGCGAAGACGCGGTAACCCCGCGATTTCAATCCAAGCGCGCTAGTATAACCTATGCCAGAGGAACAGCCTGTGATGAGTATCGCCTTCATTTTGTAATCCTTCATTGCCGTATTTGGGCCTAAATTTTACGGTCTAGAGCAGTTCTTGGTTTTCGCAAGTTGTTAAGGTTTAAGCGACTAGGGTTAGCGACATGATTCATAAACACCGAATGGTTTTGGTTGGGTTAGCGTTGTTGGCGCAATGCGGAATGGCGCGCGCTGATGACCCAGTATCCATGGGCACATTTGAGGATTGGGAAAGCTTTACTTACCAGGACCAAGGAAAGCCGGTGTGTTATGTTTATTCGACACCCAAGAAAACTGAGTCTGTTAAAAAAGTGAAACGTGATCCGGTTTATTTTCTGGTGACGAATTATACGGGCCGCAAGGTGAAGGGGCAGGTTTCAACGATCATCGGCTACCCGTTCAAAGAATCTTCAACCGTGACTGTGAAAGTGGATGATGCGGCGTTTGAGCTTTATACCAATGGTGATGCGGCGTGGGCCGCGGCCACTGATGTTGAGGCCGCGATTGTGAAGGCCATGAAAAATGGCAAGTCGCTTTCTGTGACGGGCATGTCATGGAAAGGCACGGCCACCACCGATATTTATTCGCTGGCGGGAATTTCAAAGGCTTTGGATAAGATTGATACGGCTTGCAAATAAATGGCGATTGATGGCTTCTGGCATGTTGACGTTCATGTCTTTGAATGCCACAGCTTATGCTGGCTGCAAGCAACAGGCCTTTAACAATCATTCTTACAGTGTTTGTCGTTTTGATGTGCAGACCGAGCATGTTGAACTTTTTAATCTTGATCAGAATGATATTCCGCTGGGTAATTTTGACCGGCTGTCGCAGAAATTAAAATCTGATGGCAAGACGCTTACATTCGCCATGAATGCCGGCATGTATGATCAGAATTTGCGACCGATTGGCCTTTATGTTGAAGGCGGGATTGAAGCAAAAAGGCTGAACCGCAGAAATGGTGGCGGCAATTTTCATTTAAAGCCGAATGGGGTGTTTTATATTGCGGGCGATAAAGCGGGTGTGATGGAGACTGACGCTTTTGCCAAGTCTGGGATCAAGCCGGATTTTGCGACGCAATCTGGACCCATGTTGGTGGTCAATAATAAAATCCATCCGAGGCTTTCGCCGACCGGAACGTCTTTCAAAATTCGCAACGGAATTTGCGTTACGGATGATCATATGGCGATGTTTGCTATTTCGAATGATCCGGTTAGATTTTATGATTTTGCCAGTCTATTTAAAGATCAACTGGGCTGCAAGAATGCGCTGTTCTTGGACGGGTCGATCTCGAGTCTCTATAGTTCTGAAGTGAGCGGCGTGGGTGGCTATGTGCCCATGGGGCCGATGGTGGGCGTTTACACTTTTCCTTAGAGATTGGCGCAGATGCTTATCGCAAAAGTCTTCAACTTTTGCGGCATATGCGCTATGTGGCGCCCATGACAACACTTTTACAAACTGCCATTCCGCTGGCTGCCAGCTATATTCCCAATGATTTACGCCCGACTTTGGTGGGCTTATCGCGCGAAGATTTGGCCGCAATTCTTGAACGCATTGCGGTGCCTGAAAAGCAGCGCAAGATGCGCATGCGCCAATTGTGGCATTGGATTTATCAGCGCGGTAAAACTGATTTTGCGCTCATGACCGATATTTCCAAAGAGGTTCGCGCCAAGCTGGAAGAGGCGTTTGTTTTAACGCGACCTGAAATTGTGACCGAGCAAGTTTCAACGGATGGCACGCGCAAATGGCTGTTACGCTTGGCACCGGATGCAACGGGAGCGCGGCATGAGATTGAGACGGTTTATATTCCGGAAGAAGATCGCGGCACTTTGTGTATTTCATCACAAGTGGGTTGCACGCTTACATGCAGTTTCTGTCACACGGGTACGCAAAAACTGGTGCGCAATTTAACGGCTGGCGAAATTGCCGGGCAGATCATGTTGGCGCGCGACCGCATCAAGGATTGGCCAGATGATCTTGAAGCCAACCCCAAGCCACCATCTTCTGGCCGCTACATCACCAATGTGGTTCTCATGGGCATGGGAGAGCCGCTTTATAATTTTGATAATGTGAAGACGGCTATCAACATTGCCTCCGATGGCGAAGGGCTTTCTTTGTCGAAGCGCCGCATTACTTTATCGACGTCGGGTGTGGTGCCGGAGATTGTGCGTGCGGGGCATGAGATTGGCTCATCATTGGCGATTTCACTGCATGGCACGACCGATGAAATTCGTGACAAGCTGGTGCCGCTCAATAAGAAATATCCAATTGCAGAATTGATGGATGCCTGTACCAAATATCCGGGCTCTTCGAACGCACGGCGCATTACGTTTGAATATGTGATGTTGAAGGGTGTGAATGACAGCGTGGCCGATGCTAGGCGCTTGGTGAAATTGCTGGCGGGCATTCCGGCGAAGGTTAATTTGATCCCGTTCAACCCTTGGCCGGGCACGGCTTATGAATGCAGCGAGTGGGATGTGATTGAAGTGTTTGCGGAGATTTTGAACAATGCGGGTTATGCATCACCAGTGCGCACACCAAGGGGCCGCGACATTATGGCCGCGTGTGGGCAGTTGAAGAGTGAGAGCATGAAGGTTCGGGCGAGTGAGCGGGTTTAGTCTGATCTCGTGTCAATGTTTTTGGGGCTTACGATACAATTTTTAAGGATTGCATTGGCATGCCATCTCCTGCTAAGCCGCTGGCTCTGCTATTGCAGCCATATTAGCAAGTAACCTATCTCAAAAATTGGAGGCAGCATTGCCGCTATCGAGGCTCACATGCGGTTCTGCGGCGATCCCCGCAACCAGCCAGTCCCGTTCATTCCGCAGAATAACAGACCGATGGCCGCCGACATCGCCAATCGCCACATTCCCGGTGTCACGCAGCTGCTTGGCCCAGCGCACAGCTGTTGCCATGATCACCGAAAATGTCTGCGCCGCCAAGTTCGCAGACCCTTTGGCAAGAGTAAAGCCGCAACACGTTCGCGCAGATCAAGAGAGTAGAGCTTAGACTTATCTGCCAGCCTCCATCCGGCCAGCAGTTTGAATCAGATATCAAGTGATTTGGGAATCATTATTCGACTCTCCGAAGCGTGATCACGCTCTAGGGGTAAGATACCGTTATTTCCGGAAAATCATTTCAACCAAGTGCTTGAAACAACTAATAAATGGCTGCCTCGTTTTTGGAGTAGATGATGATCTCCGGCCTTTCCCATCTCACTTTCATCGTCCGCGATCTCGAAATAATGTCGCACATTATGGGCGAAGTTCTTGGTGGGCGAGAAGTCTATTCAAGTGGTGAAAAACAACACTCCATTTCCCCTGAAAAATTCTTTGACGTTGGTGGCCTCTGGATTGCCATTATGCAAGGTGACCCTTTGCCAACGCGCACTTATAATCATGCGGCGTTTAAGGTTTCGGTTGAGCAGTTAGAGAAAGCCAAATTGGCGATTGAAAAACTGGGGTTGGAGTTTCGCTCTTCTCGTCCACGTGTTTCTGGCGACGGGCAGTCGCTTTATTTTCATGATTATGATAATCATCTGTTTGAATTACACACTGGCACGCTCGAAGAGCGCTTGGCCGCTTATCAGAAATTGGACGAAACCTAATGGCTCACGCTTCTGCCCCATCTCAACGCATGTTGCGCGCCGGCGAACTTATTCGTCATGCGCTGGCGGAGGTTTTTCTGCGCGGCGAAACCAATGATCCGGATTTGGGTAAATTGGCACCCACCGTGGTGGAAGTGAAAATCTCGCCCGATCTTAAAATCGCCACAGCCTATGTGCGCACTTTATTTGCGGGCAAGGAAGAAGTGATGATGGAAGCCTTGCACAATAACCGTAAATATATCCGGGGGCTTATGGCACCAAAGCTGGGTATGAAATACACCCCCGATATACGGTTTAGAATCGATACTGCTTTGGATTATGCCAACAAGATAGATGAGATTTTGCGCAAACCGGAAGTGCAGCAGGATTTAAAGAAGGAAGACTGAGGGCCTTGCTCCCGGTGCAATTGAACCTTAAGGTCTTTATTTGTCACCATGGGAGTTTGAAATGCGGATTATCACGGCACTGGCTTTTGCTTTAATATCCCAGGTAAGTTTTGCGGCAGCGCAAACCACAGAAGACGTGAAGTCTGATATTTTATCGGCACTTTCAACGCCCATGCCGATCACCGTGGTGGGGCCTATCATGACGCGCAATGTGAAGGTGATAAAAGATGGCGATGCATTTCTCGCCACGCTGGAACAACCGATGTTGATGGGCATTATTCCACTTGGTTCCTTGTCGTTTAAATTAACGCCAGCAGGCGACAAACTTTACCGCGTGACTGATTTCACACTGCCCAAAACATTGGAAGTTTTTAACAGCTTCAAAATTGGCATCGGTGGCACGATATTTGATGGTGTATGGTCAACGGAAAGCCGCAGCTACCGCAAGCTTAACTTCCAGCTTGATCAAATCAGCGTTGCTCCCAAGGGTTCACAAAACGCCCAAGTTCAGATTGGATCGCTTTCGCTTGATGTGGCCAAGGACGGAGATGCGGGTGCACCTGAAAGCAAGTTTTTGCTACATGCCAGTGACATTGCGTCCAAAGGCTATCCGCCCAATGATATCAATGTGAAGAGTTTGACCGCAGACTTGCGCGCTAAGGGGCAAGAGTCGGTTGATCTTTACGCGGTGCTCTCGCGCTTTGCCGTGCTTGCCGCCACACAGCAGGGCAGCGGCGATTCTGTTTTGCAGTTTGCTGAATCGTTGCGCGCACAAAAATACGACAAGGTATCGCTCAAGCTTTCCGCAGAGGGTGTGGATGTGACGGGTGCTGAGCCTGGATCAACTGATAAGTTTTCGATTACTTCCGTTGCGGGCACAGCTGAACTTGCCAATGTCACCCCGGATGATTGGGGTTCGGTTGCCATCACCATCGATGGCAAAGATATTCACGACAAGGGCCTGATTGATGTGAAGCAAATGGATGCTGACACGGGTTCAATTTCCTTGACCGGAACACAGATTCCGATTGGGGCGACACTCAATGCGATCGGCAAACTTCAGGCGATTTCACGTGGCGAACCGACATCGCTAAAGGTCTCTGACGTGTTGGATGGTCTTTTTAATATTGGTGCCATCAAAGTGACGACGAATGCCACTGGCATTGTGTATCTACCGTTGAAGGAGGATGAGCCAACGCTGCGCATTGGGAAATATTCATCTGAAACGGGAACTGAAGGTCTCCGCGATAATAAGGGTCGACTGTTTTTTTCTACCGCTGTTGATGATTTCAAACTCGATGTGAAAAAATTTGATACTGAATTGCAGAAAAAGCTGACGGATTTGCTGAACCCCAAAATTTTCCATTATGATTTGAGTGTTTCTGAACTTAATGAAAGCCTGCTTCGCAAATTGATAGGCGATGTGGTGATTAATGATGAGAAAGATTACGCCGCCTTGGCCGCGCCAGCTGTTGCTTATGTGATGGCCATGAAGCCGATGATTGAAACCAAAGATATGCGTTATCAATCAGCGGACATTGATGTTGGGATTTCCGGATTGGTTCGGTTTTATCCCGCTTGGATATTGGGCGCGTTGCCATATGAGGGTGAAAACAAGATTTCGTTTAAGGGGCTTGATAAGGTTATGGCACTGTTGGAGGATTTGAAAAACGCGCCACCTGAAGCGGTTACGGCTCCTGTCGCAGCGGATGGATCCACTGATCCGGTTGAAGCTCCGACTCCAGTTGATAATCGCAGCGCATATGCGGTTGTGCAATCTGGTTTACTCACAATGAAGGCCCTAGCCAAAACTGAGGGCGATGCCCTGACATGGTTGGTCAAATATCCAAAAGCCGGCCAAGGGCTGTTTTTGGTGAACGACACAGAAATGCGCTTTCCTGATCTGGCCGGTTCGCTTGGGCCGATGATAGCCTATGGCGGTTTCTGGCGCTGACCTCAATTAAAGATAAAAATGAAAAAACGCGGTAAACCGGTCCATGGCTGGGTTGTCTTTGATAAACCACTCGGAATGTCATCCACGCAAGGGGTTGGCAAGGTTCGCTGGCTGTTTGATGCTGAAAAGGCAGGGCATGGTGGGACATTGGATCCACTCGCTACGGGTTTATTGCCAATTGCGTTGGGTGAGGCCACAAAAACCGTTCAATGGGCGATGGATGGGCGAAAAAAGTACCAGTTTCGGATCAAATGGGGCGCAGAGACTTCGACCGATGATCTTGAAGGTGAGATAACTGCCACTTCAGTGTTGAGGCCGAACAAAATTAGTATTGAATCGATACTTGGTGAGTTTTTAGGCGAGATTACACAGATTCCCCCGATTTATTCGGCATTGAAGATTGATGGTGCCAGGGCATATGATCTGGCGCGGGCGGGGGAGACACCAGAGATGAAGCCGCGGCTGGTTTTGATTGAGGAGTTGCGGTTGCTTGATGGCAGCGACCCTGAACATGCAGACTTCGAAGTCGTCTGCGGCAAGGGCACTTATATTCGGGCACTGGCTCGCGATATCGGGCGGAAGCTGGGCTGCCTCGGCCACCTCTCGCTGCTGCGGCGCACCCAAGTTGGGCCATTTACCGAGAATGATATGATTTCACTGGAAAGCTTAGAGGAATTGAGCCATAAGCCCGACCGTGATGAAGCGCTGCAAGGTGTTTTACGCTCTATTGTGACCGTGCTGGACGGCATCCCTGCACTGGCCGTGATGGATGGGCAAGCCGCCCAATTGAGGCAAGGCCAAAAGGTTTTGCTCCGCGGAGCGAACGCTCCGATCAATTGTGAGGCTGTCCTGGTGACCCATGAGGGCAGGCCTTTAGGCATCTGCGAAATTGCTCAAGGGTCGCTGAAAACCACAAGACTGTTCAACCTTTAATTTCCCTTTGGAGATGCACGATGACGATGACTGCTGAGCGTAAACTCGCTCTTGTTAAAGACTATGCGACAACAACCGGTGATACCGGTTCACCCGAAGTGCAGGTGGCTTTACTCACCGAGCGCATCAACTATCTCACCGAACATTTCAAGACCCACAAAAAGGATAACCATTCCCGCCGTGGTCTTTTGAGAATGGTGGCTTCGCGCCGCAGCTTGCTCGATTATTTGAAGAGCAAGGATGAGCCGCGTTATCAAACGCTGATCAAGCGCCTCGAAATCCGGCGGTAAAAATATCGCGCGAGC
>JAYWEV010000196.1:0-10429 GCA_043779145.1 Aestuariivirga sp.
TCTACAACAACACGCCGCGCAAATGCCTCAAATTTAAAACTCCGGCAGAAGTCCTCTGTCAGCAGCTGTTGCACTTCAAATGTGAATCCACCTCCCAGCATTCGCTGGGATGACGGGTCTGAGAGCAGGGTCTCGAATACCAAAGAGTATGTGAGAGAATTTGAAACAATTGCAGAGTGTCGATTATCACCATTTGCGATATCCCAGCTAACCGAATATAGACCGCGCGAAATCACACCCAAGGAACCACCTCCATGAAAGCAAAACTCGGCATGTCTCCCATCGCATGGTGGAATGATGATTTGGTGGAACTCAGCGAAGATGTGTCTCTCGAAGAATGCCTGCGCCAATCCCGCTCGGCTGGTTTTACGGGCATGGAATTCGGACGCCGGTTTCCTAAAGACCCAAAGGTGATGTTGCCGATTTTGAAAGAAGCTGATGTTACGCTCTGCGGCGGATGGTTCTCTGGCCTACTTGCTGACGGTGAACTCGCCGCAGACAAAGACCGCATTGCGCCGATGATCGAATTGTTCAAAGCTGTGAATGCGCCTTGCATCGTCTATGGCGAAACCGCAGGCACCATCCAAGGCAACCGCGCAGCACCGCTTGCCACCAAACGCGTTTTTGAGGACAGCCAATTTAAATCCTATGGTCGCAAACTCACAGCCTTTGGCGAATGGTGCGCAGAGCAGGGCATGCCCCTGTCATTTCATCACCACATGGGCACAGTGGTTGAGACCGAATATGAAGTTGACATGCTGATGAAAAACACGGGCGAAGGCATGCCCCTGTTGCTGGATGCTGGCCACTTGGCATTTGCAGGTGGTGATCCATTGCGCGCCATCGACAAACACCACAAGCGCATCAATCACGTTCATACCAAAGATGTGCGCATGGATGTGATCAACAAGCTGGACCGATCGAAGCAATCATTCCTTGATGCTGTGGCACTTGGCGCGTTCACAGTGCCGGGTGATGGTTCATTAGATTTCGGAGCCATCGTCAAGAAATTCGCGCATTATAAGTATGAAGGTTGGTTCGTGGTTGAAGCTGAACAAGACCCGAAGAAAAACTCCCCCCTGAAAATGGCGCAAGTGGGACATAAGGAATTGATGCGGGTGATGACGCTGGCCGGATACAAAGTTGAGACGATGGGTTTCCCCACCGGTTGATTTAATACTGCGCGTCAGGCGCGCCCGCAAAGGCATCCAACGGACTCACACCGACAAAAGGCTGATTGCCCACAATGCATGCCAAAGCAGCACGCTGCGATGCCTCAATGGTTGAGTAGGCATTTACATAAGTCGGCACGCGCGGCGTATTTTGCAAATGACCACCGCCTTCAATATCTCCCTTAATAAACAGCGGTACTTCACTCAACTCCAGCATCAAACGCGTGGCAGCCCAAGCGTGATCTTAATTCTGACCCATAAAACGGTGAATACTACCCGGGGTCATGCCTCCAAATTGACGCGCCTGTTCGAGATTGTCGTCAATTGAAATATGCACAAAAGCTGGCGCACCTTGGCTTCGGTCGAAAGTGCGTCGCGGGTTTTTCGCACCCACGCAATGTCCTCGTGGTTCAGATGAAAAGGAGCCGCTTTAAGACTTAATTCAACACTCATGTTCCAATTTCCAAATTCAATCATCCGCGCGGGGCAGATTGCCGTAAAACTCAACCATGATAAAAATAGCTTACACAATTTGTTTTTTATTGATGGTCGGTGGCCTACTTTATCACTTTGCCGCATTAAAGGTTTTTAATTTTCTTATGCCGCAAGACCAAAGCTCAGAACTAGTGGAATCTGCGGTGCCCTATGGTTCGGAGCCTAATCAAACGCTTTATGTATTTAAACCAAAGCAAGCCACGCCCAATTTGCCAATTCTGATATTTGTCCACGGTGGCTCTTGGCAGGAGGGCAATGCTGCTGATTATGGATTTGTTGGCCGGGCATTTGCAGCCAAGGGTTTCGTCACATTTGTTGTCAATTATCGTAAACACCCAGAACATCCTTATCCGGCATTCATTCAAGATGTGGCGACAAGTTTGAAATGGGTACATTCCAACGCCGCGCAATTTGGTGGCGATGCTGAAAAAATATTCCTCGTTGGCCACTCTGCTGGTGCTTACAATATCGCCCTTGCAGTGCTCGACCAGCGATATCTCGAAGAAGCTGGAACGAAAGATGGGCATATCAAGGGCATTGCAACATTGGCTGGCCCGTATGACTTTTTACCTCTGGACTCAGACATCACTCGGGAAGTGTTTGGTAAGATTAACAACTTGGAAAGTACTCAACCGATCAATTTTGTCCGTAAGGATGCGCCACCGTTTTTGATTTTGCATGGCACGTCAGACACCACAGTTTATCCAAAAAACGCAAAGTCATTATTCAAACATTTAACCGACGTCGGTGCTTCAGCAAAGCTCATTGAATATCAGGGTGTGAGCCATGTTGGAATTTTGTTGGATATAGCAATGCCGCTGCGTGGCAATGCGCCCGTGCTTGACGATGTGGTTAAATTTTTTAGAGATATTTTGCAACAATAGGCCAAGCTTCATCATAGTGGTTGATCACATGCGTGGGGTCAAAAGTTTCCACGGGCTGCGCGGTATATCCAAACGTAACAGCAATCACCGGAACACCGGTGTTCTGCGCCGTGCGAATATCGGTTTCACTATCGCCAAACATAATTGTGCGTGAAGCGTCAACACCGAGGCGCTTGGCCACTTCGCGGTATGGCGCAGGGTCTGGCTTCATAATAGGTAAAGTGTCCCCACCCACAATAGCCCCAAACCATTTCGCCAAATCGAGCTCGTCCAAAAGCTTATGCGAAAGCCCTTCCACTTTATTGGTGCACACCCCCATCTTGATTCCGCGCGAATGCGCTTCTTTCAGCAGTGCGGGAATGCCATCAAAAACCTTGGAATGAGCCGAAACATTCGCCCCATAATAATCCAGAAAATCGCGGTTCAAGCGCTTGATCATGTCTTCATCAGCAGCGTCGCCCGTTGACATGCAACCGCGCTCAATCAAGCTCCGCGAGCCATGGCCCACAAAGCCTCGAAACTCATCATAGCTCACCGACCTGCGCCCGATTGAGTTCAAAACATGATTTGTCGCCTGGATGAGGTCAGGTGCGGTATCAACCAAAGTTCCATCTAAATCAAAAATAAGTGCTTCAACAGGCATTGCGAATCCAACATAGGTGGTCTGTTTGTGTGTGGCCAACCTCTATGCTAAGTGCTGGCCAAATTCCACCATCTGGAGAAAATAAATGGATTTAGGCAAAACCCAAGCGCTGCGCGACGTTTTGAAGGATAAGACCCTTCTAAAGGAGCAGTGCTATATTGATGGCAAATGGGTTTCAGGCGCTGCCTTCATCAATGTGACCAATCCGGTCAACGAAATGATCATCGGCACAGTGCCAAAGCTTGGTAAGGCTGAAACAACACAAGCCATCGAAGCCGCCGAACGCGCGCAAAAAACTTGGGCAAAAAAATCCGCCAAAGATCGTTCTATCATCCTGCGCAAATGGTTCAACCTGATGATGGAAAACCAAGAAGATTTGGCCCAGATCATGACAGCAGAGCAGGGCAAGCCATTGGCCGAGTCTCGTGGCGAGGTGGGCTATGGTGCAAGTTTCATTGAATTCTTTGCGGAAGAGGCCAAGCGCGTTTATGGCGAGACAATTCCTTCGCCATGGCCTAATGCACGCATCGTGGTGGTGAAGCAGCCCATTGGTGTTGTGGCCGCAATCACCCCATGGAATTTCCCGAACGCCATGATCACCCGGAAAGCCGGCCCAGCCTTGGCCGCTGGTTGCACGTTCGTCTGCAAGCCTGCCGCCGAAACCCCATTCTCTGCATTGGCGCTTGCAGAACTCGCTGAACGCGCAGGGATGCCTCCTGGCGTGTTCTCTGTAATCACAGGCAAGGCCTCCGAAATCGGCGGTGAGATGACATCAAACCCCATAGTGAAGGCCGTGACTTTCACAGGCTCCACCGAGATCGGCAAACTGCTGATGGCACAATGTTCAACCACCGTAAAGCGTGTGGGTCTTGAACTTGGAGGCAATGCGCCATTCATCGTGTTTGATGATGCAGATTTGGATGCAGCGGTGGCAGGTGCCATGATTTCCAAATATCGTAACAATGGCCAAACCTGCGTCTGCGCCAATCGTATCTTGGTTCAAGACGGCGTCTACGATTCCTTCGCCGCAAAACTCGCCACTGCAGTAGGAAAACTGAAAGTCGGAAATGGCGTTGGTGACGGTGTAACCACTGGTCCTTTAATCAATGCAGCTGCTGTAAAGAAAGTCGAAGAACATATCGCAGACGCTCTCGCTAAAGGTGGCAAGCTTGCACTCGGGGGCAAATCACTCGGCGGAAATTTCTTTGAACCGACGATCATCACAGGTGTAACCACAGCCATGGCCGTGGCCCGCGAAGAAACCTTCGGCCCGGTTGCTCCGCTCTTCAAATTCAAAACCGAAGAAGAAGCTATCAAGATGGCTAATGATACAGAGTTCGGCTTGGCTTGCTATTTCTACACCCGCGATATTGGCCGTGTGTGGCGGGTTGCTGAGGCGTTAGAATATGGCATGGTGGGCATTAATGAAGGCATCATCTCAACCGCAGAAGTGCCCTTTGGCGGCATGAAAGAATCTGGCATAGGGCGTGAGGGTTCAAGCCACGGAATGGAAGAATATATCGAAATGAAATACATGTTGATGGGGGGGCTGGGTTCATGAGCGCTGATACACAAAAAAAAGCCGCAGCAGAATTTGCACTGAAGATGATCGTCAATGGTGCAACAATCGGTCTTGGCACAGGTTCAACAGCAAATTACTTTACCGAAGCTGCTGCTGCAAAAGTAAAGCGCGAGAAGCTGGACACGAAGTTCGTGCCAACATCTCAGGTCACTTATGCATTGGCGCAAAAGCTCGGCATGAATTTGGTCACCATCGAGGACGCACCATTTATTGATGCGACGGTTGATGGTTGCGACGAGTTCGACGGTAGTTTCCGCCTCATCAAAGGCGGTGGTGGCGCGTTGCACCGTGAGAAGATTGTAGGCTCCTCGTCAAAGTTTATGATCACTATTTGTGATGCATCTAAAAAAGTTGAATCACTTGGAGCATTTCCTCTGCCCGTTGAAGTTTCGAAATTCGGCGTCAATGCGACGGCTTGGAAAATTGAGCGAGCACTCATTCATCTTGGCTATAAAGATGCAAAGATGAGTATCCGCGTCACCAAACAGGGCATGCCGTTCATCACCGAAAGTGGCAATCCGATTATTGATCTGAGAATTGGCAAAATTACCAATGCCGAACAACTCGACGGCATTCTTAACAACACACCAGGTGTTATCGAAACCGGTTTGTTTATTGGCATTTGTGGTGTTGTCATCATGGGCACTGATAACGGTGTTGTGGAGCTGACACGCGCATGACGCAATTTGACTATGATCTCTTCGTTATTGGCGCAGGCTCCGGTGGCGTGCGGGCAGGGCGTATTGCCGCGAAACATGGTGCCAAAGTTGCGGTCGCAGAAGAGTATCGTGTCGGCGGAACCTGCGTGATCCGTGGCTGTGTGCCCAAAAAACTTCTTGTCTACGCATCTCGTTTTGCCGAAGAATTCGAAGACGCAATCGGCTTTGGTTGGACGTCGGAGAAAGTGTCGTTCGATTGGGGCGCGCTCATTGAAAACAAAGATAAAGAAATTGATCGTCTGAACAAAGCCTATATCCGCAATCTTGAAGCGGCAGGCGCTGAACTCATTCTCGAGCGCGCCACTATCAAAGATAAACATACTATCGAATTGGCTTCTGGCCTCACAGTCAGCGCCAAATACATTCTGATTGCAACAGGCGCCGCCCCCTTTGTGCCTCGCCATCTGCCCGGCCATGAATTGGCAATCACGTCAAATGAAGCGTTCGATCTCGATTTCCTGCCGCGCCGCATCGTGATCGTTGGTGGAGGCTATATCGCTGTTGAATTTGCAGGCATCTTCGCAGGCCTCGGTGTTGAAACCATCCTGTTGCTACGCGGAGAGCAAATTTTGCGCGGCTTTGATGATGAGATCAGAAACCACCTTGCGGCCGAAATGAAAAAGAAGGGCATTGATATTCGAGTGAAGTCAGATGTCACAAAGATCGAAAGATCAGGCGATGGCGTTCGCATCACCCTAGAGAGCGGCGACCAGATTGGCGCAGGCCAAATCATGTTTGCCACAGGCCGCATGCCCAACACGCATGAAATGGGGCTGGAAAATGTTGGGCTGCACGGCAATGCCCATGGTGCCGTTGCGGTGAATGAATTTTCGCAAACAACTGTCGATAGTATCTATGCGGTGGGCGATGTAACCAACCGCGTGAATCTCACACCCGTCGCCATCCGCGAGGGCCATGCCTTTGCTGATAATGTGTTCGGCGGCAAGAAAATCACCGTAAACTACGACATAGTACCAACCGCTGTTTTCAGCCAGCCCGAGCTTGGCGTGGTCGGACTCACTGAACATCATGCCCGCGCCAAATATGCCAAGATCGACATTTACAAAACAAGTTTTCGCGCCATGAAACACACACTTTCAGGGCGGGATGAGCGCACATTCATGAAACTGATCGTTAACGCCGAAACGGATGTTGTTTTGGGCTGCCACATCGCTGGTGAAGGCGCTGGCGAAATGGCCCAACTTCTAGGAATTGCCGTCACCTGCGGTGCCACAAAGGCGCAATTTGATGCTACCATGGCTGTTCATCCGACGGCGAGTGAAGAATTGGTGACCATGCGCGATAAATGGAACGGATAAAGTTACGGGAATAAACCCGTAATAGCTGCGTAGCATAACCACGATGGCTCATGACTTTAGAAACCAACTGATTGCCGAAATACCGCATATGCGCCGGTTTGCCCGTTCGCTGTGTGGTGATGCATCCTTGGCAGATGATTTGGTTCAGGATTGCATTGAAAGGGCTTTAAAGAAGAGCCACCTTTATGACGTCACCAAACCACTCCGCGCCTGGCTTTATGCTGTGCTGCGCAACATCCACGTCAGCAATTGGCGCAGCAACGCCAAACACCAATACGCCAAAAATATTGATGATTTGCAAGATGGCGAAGGTGCCACCAGAGCCGATCAAGAGGACAATTTTTCGACAACTGCAATAACTGAAGCCCTCGACAAACTGCCCGAACAACATCGCGAAGTATTGGTTTTGATAAGTTTAGAAGAAGTCAGTTACAAAGACGCAGCAGAAATTATTGGCGTGCCCATCGGCACAATCATGTCTAGGCTTTCGCGGGCACGTTCAACTTTAAAAAATATTTTGGAAGAGCGCGGAACAACATTTTTGCGCCGGGTGAAATGAACATGTTTGAAACGATTGAAAATTGGATCTTGCATGCCTTCGCTGATGGTGAGTTGCAGGGTGAAGAGAAAAAAGCCGTCGAGAAATTGTTGGCCGAAGATGATGAAGCTCGCAAAGCCTTGGCGAATATAAAATACCAAAAATCCGAATTGCGTAAAGCTTTTGATCACGTCCTAGACGAGCCGGTTCCAGCCGCGTTGCTCGCTGCCGCCAATCGTAAGTCAGCTCCACGCTTACTTCCTTATTTGGTCGCAGCCTGTGCCGCCATGTTGTTCATTGCAGGGGGAGCTGTTGGTTGGTACGCCAACCAGCAAACCAATACAATTCAGGCTGAAACGCTTCCAGCCCGAGCACTCAACAGTTATGTGGTTTATGGCCCAGAAATGCGACACGCCGTTGAAGTCTCCGGTGCCGAAGCGGGGCACCTTGACGCTTGGCTGTCAAAGCGCATCGGCGTTAAATTTGCGATCCCCGATTTGTCGGCGAAAGGCTACACCTTGGTTGGCGGAAGACTGCTTACTGAAGGCGACAAACCAGCAGGATTGTTGATGTACGAGGATGCTAAAAAGCAGCGCTTGGTCGTTTATATTGCCGCCAATGACAAACACACAAACGGTGCCATGAAGATCGAATATCGGGGCAATCTTGTTAGCTGTTATTGGGTGGAGCCTGATATGGTATATGCATTAGCGGGTGAACAACCAGTTGCTGAAATGCTGGCGCTAGCGCAAGCCGCACATGAGGGTTTCGACAAAGAAGGTTGAGTTAGATCAACCTGAACTTTGATGAAATCGTCAAAGTTCAGAAAAGTTGATCGACTATAATAGCTTAGGGCGCTTTTGACTTTTCCATGAAAAGTCAAAACGCTCGAGTTAACACCACCGAAACCATAAGTGTGGGCGCATATTGCCATCTTCAAACTTCGGCATAGTCTGTGTTCAAAGGAGCATCGCACATGCGCATCTCAACCGCAAAAATTTCCCGTAGTTTTGGTATTGGCTGCCTGCTCTGTTGCATATCTAAAACGATCATGCTGGCGGCGGGCGCGAGCGTCATCTCATTCAATCAGGGCCTGCTTCCTGGCATCTTGTGCTCATTAGGTTTGGGCCTGCTTGGCATCGCCTTTTACCGCATCCAAACCCGCGAAGCCCAAGCAAAGCTTTGCCCCGTTAAGGCCTAATCCAAAATCTGATAATGCGCTTCGGTCGTGATGCCATTGTTGATCGGCAGCAAATCTTGCGGGCAGGCAGACATCACGATGATGACGTCAATCTCAGCTTTAAACGTGGCGCTGTCGCCGGGCTTGCACAAGCAATTGCCCCATTCCAGTGAGCCATCCTGCCGCCACGGAATGTTCATGAACAGGTTCAAACTGCTGGGCGTGTAGTGGATATGAATTCCGCAATTCGCCAGCCCCGCATGCATATTATCCCGGCAATTATCATGGTAATGTGTGCAGCCCAAAAGCCCATAACGTTCATTGTCACAAGGCGCGATCAACGTATCATGCCGCCCGGGCGAATTGTCCTCGGTCATCGTCAAAATCGCACGGCGATGGTTGGTCACCATCTTGTCGCCAGCAATCGGATAAAGCCTGGTCCAAAACGCGCGGCAATGTTCCATGCCCATATATTCGCGTAGGTCACCTGCGTTAAACGCCCAAAAATCCACCACCTGATTGCCATGGGTGTTGATCACCCTGATCGATTGCCCGGTCTTCAAACGTGCGCCCACGCCACGGCGGGCAGGGATGGTGATCAATTGGGTCATAAACGGCTCCTGTTTTCAGGGCAATGAATCCAAGTTAACGACAGAGTTCTCCGAGGATTGAAGCGAGATAATCAGAGTTCCAGCCTGCATGTTTTCTGCGGAGTTTGATTGAGTGTTTGTCTGCGATGGCGCGGACGAGGTTGATTGCGAAGTGTCTGACGATTGCCATGTTGTGTGCGCCATGGCCTTTGCGCAGGCGCGACTGGTCTTCCTTGAAGACGGTGTCGAGAACCCAGTGCAGGCCATTCTCGATTTGCCAATGGTTGCGGATGGCATCTGAGGCCTGCCTTGGCGTGAGCCTGGCCGAGGAGATGTAGAACACCGTCTCGGTGCGGCAGCGGTCCTTCAGTTCGGTGCGGCGGCGGACCTTGATGAGGCAGGTGATGGCGGGCAGGCGCAGTTCGCCGGGGTAACGTCTTTCGCCATTGAGCCAGGCCACCTCGCGGGTGACACTGACCACGCGCTCTTCGATGCGGCCATGGCCCTTGTCGATACTGGTGTCGGTGTCGAGACTGTGCGGGTCTGCATCCTTGAAGACAGCCTCGATCTCGGCCTGAAGCGTGGGCTGGTTGCCTTTCACCGCCAGAAGGTAGTCGGCTCCGGCCGCGATGATGGCACCGGCGCAGGCGGGGTTGGTGGCAATGGCGTCGATGGAGATGAGAGCCCCTTGCAGCCCGCCGTTTTCGCCAAGGCGTCCGACGAGTTCCGGTATGGCAATGATTTCGTTGGCTTTCTCCGCCACCGCCAGTTGGCCCAGCACAAGGTTGCGGGTCGTGGCGTAAGCCGACACCAGATGCAGGGGAGCAATGCCTTCAGCCCGGTCATGGCTGCGTCTGGACGTTTTGCCGTCGATGGCGATGTGGCCGGGTTTTCCCGGAAAGCTCTCGCGCACAAAGGCGCTAAAGGCGGCTTCGAACAGGCCCGGGCCGATGCGGTTCATCAGCAGCGTCAGCCAGCGCCCGCCGGGCACACCGTTCGCATAAGGCAGATAGCGGCGCAGGAATGCGATGTGGGTCGCCCCCCATCCGGCGATGTGCTCGTAGTCGTCGCAGTCGCAGATGGTGCCGCATACCACCAGAAACAACACCTCACGCAACTGGAACGCAACCCGCCGCACATCGCGCGGATCATCAATCTGGCCGAGGTGCTCGAGAAGCGATCTCAGGCGCGGCTTCGAAGAAAATTCTTCCAACATCATGTCCATGGCAAACCTCCGAATCAGGGAGGCCCATGGAATCACACTAAATGCAAACTCCAAACCCCGTTAACTTGAGTTCGACGCCCTG
>JAYWEV010000197.1:0-10422 GCA_043779145.1 Aestuariivirga sp.
AGCAGCAAAAGTGAGAATCGCAGGCGCCGCAGAGGGCAGCATCATCGCCATCATCATTGTCCACCACATCACGAACAACAGCACTGGATAAGTCGGATCGGCTTCACCGGTCATGGTGAGCATCATCAAGTCGTCGCCCACCCTTTGCGTCACGAACAGTCCCGCCGCCGCCACTAAGGCAAGCCCCGCCATCACGAACCAACGTTCGTTCTTGGCAGACAATTCAAAAAGCGAAGCCAATGCCACGAGGCCTCCCCCCCGCTAGTGGACCACGCCGTGTCCAGTCAAATGCAAAAGGGCCAGATGTGCATGGCGACCCTTTGTTGAAAGTGCAATCGGGCCTTTGGACGTTATGGTGCCGCTGGCAAATTCAGCGTTGGCATATTCAAACCCCTGCCTGATCGACACGTTGGCATGATGCGGCTTAGAGGTAATGGGGTTGAGAATTGCCTCGGTCTTGATATCGACAACTCCGGGTACATTCACATGCCCGCTGCAATTTTTCATATCCACTGAAAAATCAATGTGCTTGAACATGGGTTCATGAACCTTCTCGCACATCGACACGAAAACTTGGAAGAATGTGGTTCCTGGTTCAGTGTCCTGCCCTGACATTATCTTCAGCAAGGCTTCGCGTTGTTCCGGAGTCGCCCGTTCATCGACGATTGGTAAAATTTCGCCGTGCCCCATGTGAATGGGGCCAGGCCAAGCCGCCGTTGCCGCGATATTCAGACCGTCAAGTTTCACTTTGCCATAGTGACCCTTGTCAATGTGGACGCCCACTGCCGCACGGCAGTCTCCATTGGTAGGCAGTGCGTTAAATTGGCAGGGACATCCATAAGCACAATTGCAAGACGAGATACTTGAACCGCGAAGCATCCATTCGGTCATAGCCATTTCGTTCTCCTTTAAGACAAAGCCCCCAGGACACAACTCGGTTAGCACATTTTGGAACTCTATTCAAGATTCAAGCCCACCATAGAATTGGAGGTGGGTTAGCGACTATTTCCGTTCCGAGTCAAACTGAGAAGAATCGCAAGCAGCGGGCTACTTCCGCTTTGGTAGAATAACCGGAAATGAGGCCAAAAGACTTACACATAAACTTACACATTTTCATATTTATTTATAAATAACATAATAAAATCAACTGATTAACGTGATACACAACGGACTTAAAATCCGTTTTTCGAAAGGAAGTGCCGGTTCGAGTCCGGCCGCCCGCACCAGTCTTTGCGCTTTGGGCTACGCCTGGCACGGCCAGAGGGAGGTATTGTATGACCACACGGCAAGAAACTGTTGATTTTCTGCTTGAACAACTTGGCACCGTACATGGCGTATCAGCGCGCAAGATGTTTGGCGAATATGCGCTTTATGTAGGGCCCAAGGTTGTAGCACTGATTTGCGATGATCAGCTTTTTGCAAAGCCGACTGAGGCGGGCAGGGCCATGATTGGCAATCCTGTGGATGGTTTTGCTTATCCGGGTGCAAAAGCCTCGTTTTTGATTGCGGGCGAGTTGTGGGATGATGCCGATTGGCTTTGTGAGTTGATCCGCAAAACCGAATTGGAAGTGTCCATGCCCAAACCAAAAAAGCCGAAGAAAAAATGAGCACCAATTGCTTATCGCACTGCAAAGTGCAAATCTGGTGACCGCCGGGGCCAATGGAGACGGATATCATGACATTGAAAGTTATTGGTGCGGGGCTCGGCCGCACGGGCACAAACTCACTGCGCATTGCGCTCAACATGTTGGGCATTGGGCCATGCCACCATATGGCAGAAGTGATTATGAATATGCCGGTGCAGGTGCCCTTGTGGCAAGCAGCGGTTGATGGGCACCCTGATTGGACCGCAATTTATAAGGGCTATAGCAGCGCTGTTGATTGGCCGACGGCGGCTTTTTACAACGAGTTGAGCGAGGTTTATCCAGACGCAAAATTCATCCTCACAATGCGTAGTCCTGAAAGTTGGACAGCCAGCTTTTCGGAAACAATCTATAAATTTATGGATGGAAGCGATGGCGCGCCACCTCACATGCAAGCGTGGATTAAAATGGGGCTTGCCGCAATCAGTAAATCGGGTTTGCCCAACGGCCTCAGCATGACTGACTTAACCAAAGCCTTTATCGCCCATAATGATGCGGTGAAAGCCGTTATCCCCGCCAGCCGCCTGCTGGCATTTGAGGTCAAGCAGGGCTGGGAGCCACTGTGCAAATATCTCGGACTGGCTGTGCCTCAGGAAGAATTTCCAAAAACCAATGGTCGTGAAGAGTTTTGGGAAATAATTAAAAGAGGCGCGGCGAAATAGGTTGGAAATTGAAGGTCCGCTTGAGTGCGGGCTTTCGTTTATGGATTGGCAGAGCTACAAATCTGAATGCGCGAATTTGCGGCTGATTGAAACATAACCCATCCTTTGGATATCGATCTAGCGCTTGATGCAGCCTTTTCCTATTCGTTTGGTGGAGACGGTGGAGCGATTTTTGGTGAAATATCGGAGCTTGATGTAAGTTCCTTTCACACGTGCTTTATTAGGTACTTTGCCAAGTTTCCTGATTTCTTGACTTCAATATTCGGCAAGCCCAACCATTCTGCCATCTTCACCAATTCACCCGCCATTGCTTTGGCCGTTTCCGCAGGATCAACCATCTCCTCGTGATGGATGGCGTTGGCCCGCAGGGTTCCAGCCTCGCGGTCGGCTTTGAGGCAGACGCGGCCGCTGATGTCTTCGCCATTTAAAAATGGTAAAACATAATAGCCAAATTTCCGTTTTGGTTGAGGTGTATAGATCTCGATCCTATAGTGAAAGTTGAAGAGGCGTTCGGTACGATCGCGTTCCCAGCAGAGGGGGTCGAACGGCGATAGCAGGGCTGTGGCCCCGGCTTTGCGAGGCAGTTTGGTGGATTTGTGGATGTATGTTGGTTTTGTCCAGCCATCGACTTTGACAGCTATCAAATCTCCATTTTCCACACATTCTACAATGGCCGTTTTGGTTTCAGCAATTGGCAAGCGAAAATAATCGCGCAGATCGAACTCTGTGGCGATCCCAAGTGCTTGGGCTGATAGAGTTATCAGTTTGCGGAAGGTTTCTGCCTCAGATGGCGTTGTAGCGTTTAAAATTGCAGGTGGGATCACGCGTTCAGGAACATCATAGATGCGTTCGAATTTATCGCGCTTGGTGGTGGTGACAAGGCCTTGGGCGAACAAGGTTTCCATCGTCATCTTGCCCTTGCTCCAGCCCCACCAACCACCTTCGCCTTTGCCAGAGCCTGGAATTGCGCTAGCCCCAGTCGGGCCAGTTTTGCGGATATGATCTAGGGTTTTTTTGAGGAACACCTTCTCGTCTTTCGCAAAGCGGATCATGGAGCCATACATTTGACTGCCTGCTCTTGCTCGGTTCATGCGCCAACGCATGAGGTGATGCATATCCATTGGAACCAAGCTTGCCTCATGGGCCCAGCATTCAAACACGTGACGATTTGTTGGTTCAAGCGTGCGCTTGTCGAGAATGCTTCGATCATAATTACCGAGGCGGGAAAAGACCGGCAGGTAATGCGAGCGCACTAACACATTCACACTATCGATTTGCAGCAGGTGCAAATCTTTTATTGTGGATGCGATGGCTGACCAATTCTTTTTCGTGTCGCGGTTTTGGTTTTGGAATCCTTGCGCGTGCAGGGCAATGCGCCGCGCTTCAAGCTTTGTAAGTTCAGATTTCAAGCAGCGGCATCGCCAGCCCAAGCGGCTTCGGCTGGTTTGGCGGCACTGCCCGCCAGCATTTTGTTATGCACATAAAGCGTTGAGCAATAGGGACAGATGATTTCTGTTTCGCGGCCCATATCCAAAAACACATGTGGATGATCAAATGGTGGGTTAGCGCCAATACACATAAATTCATGCGCGCCGATTTCTATTTTGGGCACGCCCATGCTGTTTTGAAAATGTGGTGTTGTTGAGCTTTGCGCCATTTTGATCCTCAAGTCTTGTATTGGATGAAGCAAATAGCATAAAAGCAACGCCATGCAAAAATTCAATTCTGACGGTGTGGAAATAGCTTTCGATGTGTGGGGCGAGGGTGCCCCCATACTGTTGATCCATGGTTTTGCGTCCAACATGGAAGTCAACTGGGTGGCAACTGGCTGGGTTAAAACACTGTTGGCAGCGGGGCGGCAAGTGATTGCGATTGATAACCGTGGCCATGGGCAAAGTGAGAAACTTTATGATTCGGCAATGTATTCCGCACCCATTATGGCGGGTGACGCAGCGCGGTTGTTGCACCATCTCAAAATCGAGCAAGCTGATGTTATGGGCTATTCGATGGGTGCTCGCATTTCCGCTTTTCTCACGATGCAACATCCTGAGATGGTGCGCCGCGCCGTGTTTGCAGGGCTGGCCTCGCGGATGATCACAGGGGTCGGTGGTTCGGATGCAATTGCTGAGGCACTCGAAGCTGAAGATCGACCTTTAAACATTGATCGTGCTTCCATGGCGTTTCGGGTTTTTGCCGAGCAGACAAAAAGTGATTTGAAAGCCTTGGCGGCGTGTATTCGTTCAAGCCGCGTTAAGATCAGTGAAGAAGCGCTGGCCGCCATTCGGGTTCCGGTGCTGGTAGTTGCAGGCGAACTTGATGATATTGCCGGAAATGTGGAAGGGCTGACGTCGATCATCCCGGGATCAAAGGGCGTGGTTTTGCCAACGCGCAATCATATGAATGCCGTGGGGGATTCGGGGTTTAAGGCGGCGGTGGTTGAGTTTTTGACTTAACGTCCTCGCTATCCAACCAACTCCAACCTATCGCGTGCCGCACTCGCCAGAAAAGCGGATCGTGTCAGGCCTCGCCGGGTCGCTTCGGCGTCAATGGCTTCTAATAAGCCTGCATCGAAAGTCAGGCTGGCGCGGACAGTTCGGCCAGCGTCTAAAACAACGGGAATGATAACGGCCACCTCATTACTCACCGCGTCAATGTCTTCAGTCTTCAGAATTTGTTGCATCGTGCGGGGTTTGGGAGCGGCTTCGCCTTTCACGGCACGGTGGCTGACCCAATCTCGCGCTGCCGACATAGCATCGGCGATGGCAGCTTCTGGTGTTGAGCCGCCACCATAGCAGCCCGCCAAATCAGGAATGCGAACGCCGTAAGCTTTGCCACTTCCATCAAGAATACCAATATATTGGGTCATTTTATCCATCCTGCTTTCTTGGCAACATCACGCGCCACACGCGGGGACACTTCGCGGTGGCGTGGTAAGATCAAAGTTACGTTTGGGTAGGCCGGATGATCAAACTTATCATGACGACCGCCATGTGAGATGATCCATCCCTCGCGCTCCAGTCTTGCAATGATCTTCCGGGTGTTTGTTTCATTGCCCATGGTTTTATTTAATCTTTTGTTCTGGAAAGTCAACATTCGGTGCGTATTATAATGCGCACACAAAAAGCTTTGTTATCTCGTTTGTCCGCCATCCACTAAAAACACGGTCAACAACTTGCTTTTTCATAAAATCCGGAATATCCTAATTTTCCGGAAATTAAGGAATTTAACGTGGACAGTTTCACTGTTACCAAACTGAATAAGACGCCTAGCGAAGTTTTGGATGCCGCCTATCGTAGACCTGTTGAATTGACCGAACATGGCAGACGCAAATATGTCGTGATGGCCGCCGACCACTATGACCGTCTCGTGCGCACCGATCCGCGCAAGGCCTATTACCTTCCAAGTGCCCCCGATCAGGTGAAGGCCGAAATTTTAGCTGCCCTTGATGCTGATGGTGAGCATCAATCGTGACGAGTCCGGATGATCTCAAAACCGGAACAGTTTTGCATTATCCTTTTCTCTGGTCACGTGAATATGGCCAAGGTGAGGAGAGCGGTCGCAAAGACAGGCCTGTTGCTGTGGTCTTCAATCTCGGCCACAAAATCGGTTTGGTGCCGATTACATCAAAATCGCCACGCACTGACGAGCGTGGAATTGAGATTCCAGAAATCGAGAAGCAGCGTGCAGGGCTCGATGTCACGAAACGCTTGTGGGTTATTCCAACCGAAATGAATATCGATGATCCAGCCCACAGCTATTACCTCGAACCCGATTCAATCATTGGACAGTTCTCGGCCGTATTTATGGAAAGGCTGAAAGCGGAGATAAGGCTTTCAATTGCACGCGTAGCGCAAGTGCCACGTCGATAGTTGATAGCGCGGCGCGCTTACTGCTGTATTTCAATATCGAAAAAGCTGATGTGATGGGCCATTCGATGGGTTTGAGTTTTTGAATACATTTTCAACTCAAAGCGATTTTTATTTTACCCATAAAATCGACACCCCTGCGAAGGCAAGGTTCCAGCTTTCTTTGTCTGGGAACTGGTAAATCAAAATGGAATCTAAAATGTGCTGAAGTAGGCGACTTTTCTCAGAGTTTCGGATATAGGTAGCTTTATTGACTTTCAGGTTTCACTTTAATGCCTCCTAAACACGTTACCCCCGTCACTTCTTGTAATTCTTTTAGTTGCCCGCGTTGTGGAGCTCTTGCTGACCAACGATGGTTCACCGTCGGTGCCAGAAGCATTAAAAACGACGATTCGAGTGATCTACCTTCTTTTTGGAGGCTAGAAGCCGTAGGCAGGCTAAGAAACAACAGCAAGTTTGCCTCAACATTTGAGAGTCAGAAAGAGTTCGAAGACTATTTCCAGCGTGTTGAAAAGGCTGCAATCGGAGAAATCCTGCTAAGGCCCGCAAATGGCGACACGCGTTATCATTCAAATGTAATCGAGAATGTTCACGTTAGTCTTTGCTATAGCTGTAAGGAAATTGCTCTCTGGAAGTATGATGCGCTGCTCTTCCCCCGTGAAAAATATGATGTTGCACCAAATTCCGATCTTAACGAAGATATACGCCACGACTTTGATGAGGCACGTGAAGTGCTCGACATTTCACCTCGTGGTGCAGCCGCTCTACTGAGATTGTGCCTCCAAAAGCTCTGCCTTCAGTTAGGTTTTCCGGGCAAAAACATCAACGATGATATTGGTGAAATGGTAAAAAAAGGGCTCAACCCGAAAATTCAGAAGGCGCTTGATATCGTGCGTGTCGTCGGCAACGAAGCCGTGCATCCTGGCACTATGGATTTGCGCGATGATCGAGAAACAGCAATTAAACTTTTTGGGCTTGTGAACCATATTGCATTCGACATGATTACCCAACCCAAGGAGATTGAAGCTTTGTACAGCAGTCTTCCGCCAGTAAAACTTGCAGCGATTGTCAAACGTGATACCTAGGATTACCCGAGGCGGACAAAACATCCCATATATCCCAACTATCCCCCACCCCCCCCTACCCAAAAATCTCCCCACTCCCCATATCCTGCAAGTTCGGCTATAATGCCCGGCAATGGAGATGTTTATGGCACGTGATCAGGTTAAAATTGTTGAGCGGATTGATCCGGTTTGGGATCGGCTTCGTCATGAGGCTGAGGAGATTGCCAGGCTAGAGCCAGGCCTTGGTGGGTTTATTTATTCGGCGGTGCTCGAACATGACACGTTTGAAGACGCTCTGGCGCACCGCCTGGCGCAACGTTTGGGCAATGCGGATTTGGGGGCTGATTCCGTTATCAAGGCATTTCAGGATGCGTTGCAGGCTGAGCCGGAAATTGGCTTTGCGGCGCGTGCCGATATGATTGCCACATTTGACCGCGACCCCGCTTGCCACCGCTATATTGACCCGTTGCTTTACTTCAAAGGCTATCAAGCCTTGCAGGCGCACCGGATGGCGCACCGCCTCTGGGAATTGGGGCGCAAGGATTTTGCCTATTATATTCAAAGCCGCGTTTCCATGGTGTCCTCGATGGATATTCATCCTGCTGCAAAAATCGGCAAAGGCATTATGATTGATCACGGCCATGATATTGTGATTGGCGAGACTTGCGTGATTGAAGACAATGTTTCGATGATGCAGGGCGTCACCCTTGGTGGCACGGGCAAGGAGGCTGGTGATCGCCATCCTAAAATTCGCTATGGTGTGCTCATTGGAGCAGGGGCCAAGGTGCTGGGCAATATTGAGATTGGCCATTGCTCACGCATCGCGGCATGTTCTGTGGTTTTGCACGATGTGCCGCCAAATCGCACGGTTGCTGGTGTGCCTGCCAAAATCGTGGGCACGGCTGGCTGTGCAGAGCCTGCGCGCACCATGGATCATCAAGTGGAACCAGTTGCGGGCGAGGCCGTTTGACGTTAGATCGTTCAAATTATCCTGAATGGAGTATCGGTCTTGAAGCCAGAAGAATTAGCCAAGCTCACCAAATACTTCCGCGAGAAGTTTAATAATCCCGCCATCGTTGCGAAGGCTCGTCCGCAGAAGAAAGATTCGGGCGAAGTTTATTTGGGCGATGAATTTCTGGGCGTGATTTATCGTGACGAGGAAGACGGCGAGCTTTCCTATAATTTCTCCATGGCCATTCTGGAAATGGATCTGGAATAGTTAACCATATCGCATGGCCAAGCTTGCTGCTTGGCCTCTGCGTTGCAATCCTTACCCAATAGTAAACTGCTTGTTCCGTATTGGCACAGGCTTGCTATTGGGGATTATTTTGGCTGCTCAACACGCACAACATATTGCGTATCTGTTTGCGATGGCAACAGGTATCGTTTCATCTGGCGCAATCGGCAGTTTGTGGAGCATTTTCGCGGGCGAGGCTCCGAGTTTTAAAATGCTGGGCGATGATGACTTGCTGATACCCATCAAAGTTCCCGTGGTTATCCTCAGTGGGCCAACGACTTTGATCATTGATGCGTGTTGGTGGTTGATTGAAAGGCCTTTGCTCGGCCTTGTGATGCTCGCCGCCGGATTTGGCTGGAGCTTTATTCAGGGTGTGTTTATTCTGACGCGGATATTTGGGGTTACTTAAGAGTTTTAAAATGACAATCTATACCTTGGACGGCATTCACCCTGAACTGGCCACCGAAAGCTGGGTTGCACCTTCAGCTGATGTGATGGGCCGGGTTCGGCTTTTACACCTGGCCAGCGTTTGGTTTGGTGCTGTTTTGCGCGGCGACAATGAATGGATTGAAGTGGGCGAAGGCAGCAATATTCAGGATGGATGTGTGCTGCATTCCGATATGGGCGTACCGCTGACAATCGGCAAAAATTGCACGATTGGTCACCGGGCAATTTTGCACGGTTGCGTCATTGGCGATAATTCTTTGGTGGGAATGGGCGCTTGTGTGATGAACCATGCGGCCATTGGCAAGAATTGTTTGATCGGCGCTTATGCTTTGGTGCCAGAGCGCAAAATTATTCCCGACAACTCCCTCGTCTTGGGCGCGCCCGGTAAAATCGCTCGCGTGCTGTCTGCGGATGAAGCTGAAGCGTTGCCCAAATCGGCCCAAGGCTATGTGCGCAACTGGCAGCGGTTTGCAAAGGGCCTTAGCCCCACACAATAAAAAAAAGCCGACACAGGGTGGGATCTGTGTCGGCTTCAAGAAGTCCGGCAGCTTGGGGGATGGGGACGCCGACCGGACCTAACTTTAATTCAATATCAATCAGTTGCTTTGGCTTGAGACCAAAACTTGTGGAGAGTTCTGTTGCAAGCTTACCCAAACGGTCGCATCAACTTGCGATTGGCGTTTGAGGAATTTGTATCCCGTTTGATTCCATTTCAGAATTTCGTTGCGACGATTATCAAGGATCATGTCGCCTTGATCCGTCATCACCGTGAGAATTGCATGGCCCGCGCCGTTTTCATCGAGGACAACGGTGATCAGAAGTTCATCCGGTGAAAAGCCCAAGCCTTGCAGATAGCGCTTCTTCAGCAACACGTAATCTTCGCAATCGCCTGCATTGATTGGATATGTCCAATAATCAGGAACGCCATAAAGTTCGACATCGCTGATTGGCTTAATCTTCGTGTTCACATAAGTGTTCACTTGATTGAGCTGATCGATTTGTTCGATGCCCATCGCAACCCGTTCAGCTTTGCCCGTTTTATATTGGCATTCTTGTTCGCCGCGTGCGCAGAAATTGATGTAGCCAATGGGGGCTGTGGTGTAGTCAAATACTTTAGCGAAAATCGAACTTGTCGTGTCGTGCTTAACGCTGGGCGGTGTTATTGATTGGATCTTCGCGCTTAGGGCAGAACCACTTAACAGTGTTGCTCCTAAAATCGCAGTCCCCACTGCAGTGATGAATTTCATTTTTGACGTCCCACTCATTTTTTATTGTGAGGGCATCATAACAAAGCCACATTTAGGCGAGGTTGGTTTTAGTAGTACAAGTCTATGTAAATGCTAGGTAATTTGTTTTAAATTTGTTAACCATGAACGATTTTCGAAGGAGGGGTTGCACTTCGCTGAAACGCCTGTTATTCACCGCGCGCTTTCGCAATTTGGCATGCGGTCATGGCGGAATTGGTAGACGCACTACCTTGAGGTGGTAACGGGGAAACTCGTG
>JAYWEV010000198.1:0-10412 GCA_043779145.1 Aestuariivirga sp.
CAAAGTTTCAGATTTCGGCACGCAGCTGCGCGCCAAGCAAAAGCTCAAGGGCTATTACGGCAATATCAGCGAAAAGCAGTTCCGCGCCGGTTATGCCGAAGCTCTGCGCATGAAGGGCGATAGCTCTGAAAACCTTATCGGTTTGCTCGAACGCCGTGTTGACGCGCTGGTTTATCGCGCCAAGTGGGTTTCCACCGTGTTTGCTGCCCGCCAGCTCGTGAGCCATGGCCACGTGAAGCTGAACGGCAAGCGCATTACCATTGCTTCTATTCGTTTGAAGGTTGGCGATGTGGTTGAACTCACCGCCAAAGCCAAGGAAATGGCATCTGTTCTGGAAGCGCAAGCTTCAGCTGAACGCGATGTTCCTGATTACGTTGAGTTGGACGGCAAAGGCACAGCCAAGCTGACCCGCATTCCAACACTGACCGACGTTCCATATCCTGTGCAAATGCAGCCAGCCCTCGTGGTGGAATTCTATTCACGTTAATTTTTGATTTGATGTATTTTGAAGGGGCTCGCAGAAATGCGGGCCCTTTTGTTTTGGAGAATAAGATGGGTGAAACGTCGCGCTTGGATGCTTTAGAAATCCGCTTTGCTCATCAAGAGCAGACGATCACAGACCTCAACGAAGTCATTACTTCGCAGTGGAAGCGAATTGAAAATTTAGAGAATCAAATCAGACGGTTAATCGAAGAGTTTCAGAATTTAGATCAGGGCCGAAATGCGCCAGAGCCACCGCCGCCGCATTATTGAAACCCTTCTGCTACCTTTGCGTCGGCCAATGCAAAACAGCCGGCAATTGTCGGGCTAAGTGGTAAATTGCGATAGCTGCCAATTGCACCATTTGCTTTCAGCTTTCCTGCAAGCCCCGGTTCATCGGACGTGACCACCCAAATAAAACCAAAGCTGGTTTGGCGGATGGGTTTGCCGCCTGCATTCACAATGCTTGCGAACACCTCGTCGGAAGACGTGTTCGGCTCGAACACGGCAAGCATCGTGCCTGTGGCTTCTGGCGTTAACGCGCCAGCTCGCATGATGATGGCCATTGCAACGAGCCAGAGTGCGATCACAGATGCAAAGAAAGTGAGTGCGAATTTATGCGATGGGTAGTTCACGCCACCGCAAAGGCCGGGGCCTTCGCCTCACGAATCGGCAGATGCACGAGGAATGCAAACGCGCCAAGCCCCACGCTCATCCACCACACCGGATTGTAGGATCCAAACACATCATAAAGTTTGCCGCCTAGCCACACGCCAAGGAACGAGCCGATTTGGTGACTTAAGAATACGAAGCCATAAAGTGTTGCCATATAGCGCGTGCCGAACATCACGATGACGAGTTGCATTGTGAAAGGTACAGTCGAGAGCCAGAGGAAGCCCAGCACTGCGGTAAATAATAGCGTGCTGATTTGTGTGATCGGAAAACTGATGAACGCCACTGTCGCGATGGCCCGAAGCAGATAGATGGCACTCAGTGGAAAGCGCTTGTCGTTGCGCGCACCCAATATGCCAGCGGTATATGAACCCACTACATTGAATAGGCCAATCAGACCCATTGCCAATCCAGCAAACTCCTTGGTGATACCGTGCTCTGCCAAATACGGCGGCAGATGCACGGTCACAAATGCGAGTTGGAAACCGCAGACAAAAAACCCCGCCGTAAGTAATAAATATGAGCGATGCCCAAACGCCAGTTTAATAGCTTGGCTCATCGTCAAATCGGTTTCGCCCGCGTTGGCTTTGCTGCCTGTTGAGTTTTGCACCAACAACGGCATGGCAAATGGGATGATGAGCAATGATGATGCAGCGAGAATCAAAAGAACCGTTTGCCAACTATAGACCGACAACATTGCGCCTGTGAGCGGAGAGAAAATGAATTGGCCAAGCGAGCCTGAAGCAGTCGCAAGCCCGAATGCCCATGAGCGCTTTTCTGGCGGCACAATGCGGCCCAAAGCAGCCATCACAATGCCAAAAGACGATAGCGCGATACCAACACTCACAAATATGCCAGCTGCAACATTGAACAACATCGGCGTGCCTGCATAAGCCATGCCCACCACACCTATCGCATAGATAATTGCACCAATCATCAGCACGCGGGCCGAACCATAACGATCCGCCATTGCACCCGCAAAAGGCGTTGCAATGCCCCACATTAAGTTTTGCAAGGCCAGAGCAAATGAAAATGTTTCGCGCGGCCAGCTATAGGCTTGGGAAATCGGCAAGGTGAATTGCCCGAATGTTGAGCGCACACCGAAATTGACGATGGCCACACAGCAACCGCAAATCAAAACAGTGATTGCGAGGAAGTACCATGGGGTTGGTTTCGTTACTATATTCATGCTTGCAACCTAAACTTTTTAGCGCGAGATAGAAATGATTTTCCAAATTCGGCTATAGCCAGGCCAACCAAAATTAGAGACCCTGAGATGAGTGTTGTGAGGGTAATTTTTTCGCCTAGTACCAACCATCCTGACACAACGGCTATGACCGGAACCATATAAAGTGAAGCACCCATCGTGGTTGAGCGCAAATGACCAGACGCAAAATTCCAAGCGGCAAGCGCGATTAATGTGGCGATGACGGACAAGAAAAATAGCGACTGCCAATCTGCAGGGCGCATGTTCGCAATGGCACCTACAGTCGAAGACGATGCAAAAACCAAAGCAGGGGGTGCACAAAGGATCAATGACCACGCCGCGATTTTAAATGCGCCATATTTTTCAACCAGAGGTTTGCTGAAGATAACATAGATGGCCCAAGCGATGCCACAAGTGAAAATCATCAATCCGCCGATGATTAAATCCGACGTGCTTTGCGCCGCGCCCGCATCGCCGCCGAACAGGAACAACGACCCTGCAAATGAAATTGCCATGCCTAGCAAAACCGATGCCGAAAGTTTTTCGATTCCTAGTGCCGCCGCCATCAGTGCGATCACCATAGGCTGTGTTGAAATGATGATGCCGCCAATGCCGGCACTCACGCGGGCAAAGCCAAAGATGGTTCCCAGAAAATAACCAAACATGCCCACGGATCCTGTGAGGATGAGCTTGGGAATATCGGCGCGGTCAATGCGCCAACCAGCAAATGCCAGAAGCGGCAAACATATGATAGCCACGCTGCACATACGGATGACGATAGAGTCTGAGGGGCCAGACGCCAGTGCCAATGACCGTATAAACACAGGCGACAACCCCCAAGTGAGTATGGCGAATGCGAGTGCGAGAATAGCTGTGGTTTTTGAGGTCATAGTGCCAATAAAGTCGATGGCTCTGATTTGGTCAATGGTGGTTGGAGCAGGGGAGATATGAATTATCCCCCGTGCTTCTCCATCGCAATTTGCACGGCAGGTCGTTCCAACATCGCGGCGCGGTGAGCCAGAATTTTGGGGAATTTGGATGTGTCTACCCCATCGCCTTCAAGCCAGTTTGCAATTGTAAACAGATAAGCATCCGCCACCGTATATTGCTCGCCCATCACCCATGGGCCCTTGAGATATTCTTTCTCAATGATCACACAGCAATCTGTCATATTCTGCGGCACTTTAATTTTCATCGCTTCAACCACAGCTGCATCATCCGACCAGCGGCTGCCACGGCGATTATGCGCGTGGTGCGGGTGCACAGTGGACGAGAGATATGAGTTGAAAGCTTGCATCTGCGCAAATGCAAACGGATCAGAGCGCGAGAGGCGCATCTTTGGGTAGACATCAGCGATGAACGCAAGGATCGCCACGTTTTCGGTGATGACGCCCTTGTCGGTAGCCAGCGCTGGCACGCGGCCCTTTGGGTTCACATATTTGAAGGGAACAGTGCTCTGTTCATTCTCAGCAAAATTCACTTTGTGAGCGGTGTATTCAGCACCCGCTTCTTCAAGCGCAATCATCGGAGCCAGCGAACAGGTTTTAGGCGCGTAATAAAGCGTGAGCATTAAACGCCCACTCCCTTATCAGCCATCAATTGCTTCAGCTCGCCTGATTGATACATTTCCATCATAATATCAGCGCCGCCCACAAATTCGCCCTTCACATAGAGCTGCGGAACGGTTGGCCAATTGGTGTAATCCTTAATGCCTTGGCGGATTTCATCATTGGCCAACACGTTCACATCTTTGAACGCCACGCCAAGCTGAGTGAGAATTTGCACCGAACGCCCCGAAAAGCCACATTGCGGCATATCGGCTGTGCCCTTCATGTAGAGCACCACGTCATTGGTTTTTACTTGCGTGTCGATTTGCGTTTTAATGTCGGTCATTTTTCTTGCCTTTCAGATTCAATTTGTTTTTTTGCTTTCGCCACAATACGCCGAGAAACGATAAATGGCAAAATGATCAAAGCGAGTGCGCCAATCACAAAGAGGGTGGGGATCATCACTCCTCCGGCACACTCGTTTGCAATGCCAGTGCATGAAGCTCGCCGCCCATGCGGCCTTGGAGGGCGGCATAAACCATTTGATGCTGCTGCACACGGTTTTTGCCTTTGAAGGCGGAGGCTACAACATTGGCTGAATAATGATTGCCATCGCCTGCCAAATCTTGGATTTGCACCACAGCACCTGGAATGCCTTCGCGGATGAAGCGTTCAATATCTGGGGCAGTCATGGCCATATCACTAATCCTTATCTTACGCATACATGTAGCAACTCTGTTGCTCAGCTTCAACGCTTACGTATAGACATGAAAAAAACCACGCAGCTGGTTGCGTGGGTTCTATTCCGGTATTAAGCGGGCAATTAGCCAGCTTTCAAATTCAAGCTCGCCACGCCTACAGCGATATTAAGCCCGGTCTGACCTTGCACGCTGATCGGCTGAAGATTGATGTTGTTCTTAAATCCACCAATCAAAACATTGGCACCAAGGCCCACGATCACAGATGCCTGGGCAGATGCCCCAACATAGGTGCCCGACAGCGCGCTGCGACCCACATTACCTGGTGCGAATACGATCCACGCCGCTCGACCCCTGCCTGTAACGCCAATATCCAAGCCGATTTTGCCAATGCTGCCGTGGTAACGCTCGGTTCGCCCACTGCGATTTCTGAATGTGCAATTCACGTTTTTGGAAGAACCGATGATCAAACCCACACCTGGCGCGATATCGCAATTCAAAACGCCCAGCTTAATACCGCTGGTTTTTGCGTCCGAAGCTGCGGCGGCCAACAGCAGTGCCAAGCCAGACAGGCTGGCGGCCAAGAATTTCTTGTTCATCTTATATCCTTTTTGAAAATGTCATCACGATCAATTCAGTCGCAATCGCGCAAAGATCGGCAATTTAACTTTCTTGATGATGGTTTAACGCGACATAAGCGGTTTTGTTCCCTCTCTCCAACGCAGCCTATCATATTCACACATCTCTGCGCAGAGCGGTTCCGCCTGCGAAAAAAACCAGTAAAATAGGGCTTTTTTTGTAAGTCCGAAGATACGACTTTACTTGGAAAAACGGAAATCCAGATTCGTAAGTACTTGAATTGGAATCGTTTTTCTAAACAAAAAAGATGTGTGAATCTAATAGCCAACGCAGCAGGGGAGAGGGAGAGAAAGTTAACCCGCCTTAGATTTGGGAACCAGCCTTGATGGGACACTCGCCCAGCTAAACTATGCCTTTCACAGCATTGGCAAAGGATTCAAATTCAATTCGCCCACCTTGTGCTATTGGCAGGTTATTTTGCAGCTGCGCTCGCAGTTTGTCCTTGGTTTCCGCCGACATATCCTGAATAATTTTTGCTTGGGGTCCAAGCGGCAGGGTGTTGGTCTGCCAAAAATCTTCAAAATCGTTGTATGAAACAGTAATTCGAATGACAATGCTTTCGACTGACTTTAACCTCGCATCGATCCATAACTGGCGCTTTGGTTCCATGCTCGAGAATGCAGCATTAGGCGGCTGTAAGGTAGGGCAGCCCAGTTGTTGCATGGCACGCATCATCTGGCTGAGCGGCGCGCCACCACCGGGCAAATCCCACATGTAGGAAGCAACAATACCGCCGGGTTTCGTCACACGCGCCATTTCTGCAACGGCTAAGGCGGGATCAGGCACAAAGGCAAGCACAAGCGCCATGTCCGTTACATCGAAACTTGCATCGCCAAAAGGCAAAGGTGTTGCCTCACTCAATTGAAATTTTGCGCCGAGCGTGCCGGGTCTTTTTCTAGCAAAGGCCAGTTGCCCTTCAGAAGGGTCAATACCAATCACAGCCGATGGCGCTGCGTGGTTATATATTTCTTCGGTGAATGCCCCATTTCCGCAACCCACATCAAGCCAGGATTTGCCTTTTGGCGCATCGATCCAAGCTAGAAACTGCTGGCCAACCAATCTACTCCAGCGCCCCATAAATCGTTCATAGCCTGCACCATCACTAAAGTTGCTTTGAGTTTCGGCCATGGTTTTTTCAACCTTTCATGTAAGTGGGGAACCAGCCTTCATGGGCATCTTTCAACTCTGCCATAGAAATTGAAAATCCGCTATCAATTGATAGTTGCGCTTCTCGTGAGACAAGGCCGATTTGTATAGCGTTTCCAGTTGCAATAATCTTGGCGGCGCTTTCGGGTGAACACGTCACCACATAACGCGATTGATCTTCTGCGAACATTTGGATGTGATCGAGTTTACCTAAGTTGGCACCAAAGCCCGTTGGTAATGCCATTTCGATTACGGCCACAAGCAGTCCACCGTCTGAAATATCGTGCACGGCAGTGAGTTGCGACGCGTGGATCAGCCCACGCACAAAGTCACCATTCTTGCGTTCCTTGGCCAAATCTACTGGCGGCGGAGCGCCTTCTTCGCGGCCTTCAATTTCGCGCAGATAAATGGATTGGCCCATGTGATGGCCATGGCCACCGACAAGCAAGATCACATCGCCCTCGTTTTTGAATTTGATCGTGGTCATCTTTGACAAGTCGCGCAGCAGGCCAACGCCACCAATTGTCGGGGTCGGCAAAATGCCGGTGCCCATAGTTTCATTGTAGAGCGACACGTTGCCAGACACCACCGGAAAATCCAGTGCGCGGGCGGCTTCACCGATGCCTTTGATGGCAAACACCAGCTGGCCCATAATCTCAGGCCGTTCAGGGTTGCCGAAATTGAGGTTATCTGTGAATGCGATGGGTTCAGCGCCCACACAGGTCAAATTGCGCCAGCTTTCGGCCACGGCCTGTTTGCCACCTTCAAACGGATCAGCGGCCACATATCGCGGTGTTACGTCTGAAGAAACCGCAATGGCCTTTTGACCTTGAATGCGCACTACACCAGCGTCTCCGCCAGGCAATTGCGCAGAGTTTGAGCCGATCATCGTGTCATATTGCTCCCACACCCAACGCCTTGAACACATATCAGGCGAGCCGATAATTGTGAGGATGGCGGCTTTCAAATCCTGCGGGGCAGGGATCGTTGCAGGGTCGATCGTGGGTAGCTTTTTTGGTTCCACCCAGGGCCTATCATATTCTGGCGCGTTATCGCCCATTTCCTTGATTGGCAGATCGGCCTTCACTTCACCTTGATGTTTAATGACGAAGCGTAAGGTGTTGGTTGTCTTGCCGATAATGGCAAAGTCCAAACCCCATTTCACGAAGATCGCTTGTGCTTCTCTTTCCATTTCAGGCCGTAACACCATCAGCATCCGTTCTTGGGATTCGCTCAGCATCATTTCATAGGCCGTCATGCCTTCTTCGCGGCAGGGCACTTTGTTGAGATCAAGCTCAATGCCGAGATTGCCCTTGGCCCCCATTTCAACCGCGGAAGATGTGAGCCCCGCAGCGCCCATATCTTGAATGGCGATGACAGCCCCTGAGGCCATCAACTCGAGGCAGGCTTCGAGCAAACATTTTTCAGTGAACGGATCACCCACCTGCACAGTTGGTCGCTTTTCCTCGGCATCAGCCTCAAACGAGGCTGAAGCCATGGTTGCACCGTGAATGCCATCGCGCCCGGTCTTTGCCCCCAGATATACCACAGGCAGGCCAACGCCTTCAGCCTTGGACAAGAATATCTTATCGGCATCGGCCAAACCGACCGCCATAGCGTTGACCAAAATGTTACCATTATAACTTTTGTGAAAATTCACCTCGCCACCAAGCGTGGGCACACCAAATGAATTGCCATAGCCGCCCACACCGGCCACAACGCCCGACACCAAATGCCGCGTTTTAGGATGGGATGGTTCGCCAAAGCGAAGGGCGTTTAACGCCGCAATTGGCCGCGCACCCATGGTGAATACGTCGCGCAAAATGCCGCCCACGCCAGTGGCCGAGCCTTGATAAGGCTCGATGAAAGATGGATGATTATGGCTTTCCATTTTAAAGACGATGGCTTGGCCGTCATCAATATCAATAACACCAGCATTTTCGCCAGGCCCCTGCAGCACACGTGGGCCAGTGGTTGGCAAAGTCTTCAACCATTTTTTGGATGATTTATAAGAACAATGCTCGTTCCACATAGCCGAACAAATGCCAAGTTCAGTCATCGTCGGCACACGGCCCAAAAGTTTCAAAAACCGATCATATTCATCAGGCTTTAAACCGTGGCTGGCTACGATTTCGGGGGTTATGGCAGGTTCGCTGGCTAGATTTTTCATCATGCCTGCCGTTTAACGAAACCGCAAAAGATTCACAAATCCTATTCTTGCGGTGTGGGTTTAGCGTGGAGCGATTGCTCGGAGTTTAAATTTTGGTCGAAACGTGATTTTGGACTCAAAGCAAATGCAAGCCGACGCAATAAAGCTTCTCGTTCATTGTCTTTTGTAGTTTCAAGAAAAGGCATTCTACGCATCGCATCTATCCTATCGTTACTGCCCCCCGGCATTGACGTAGGTTTATGCCAATGCAACTTGCCCGAACGTTAATTCGGGCAAGTTGATTTTAACGATGTGCTGTTGTTGGTTTTAGTATGCTGAATCTTATGCAGCGAATGCGCGGCGCAACGAAGACGTTTTCTTAAGCAAAATTGATCTGGGTTCTTTAACCAGCACAGGGGTTTTGACTTCCAATTTGATGATACGAGCCGATATGCTCTCTACACGCATCATGTGATCCATGCGCTCGGCCAAAGCATTTCTGGCTTGTGCCGCAGCCTGTTCTTCATGTGATGTAGCTTTGAGTGCGTTGATGATGCTGTTGAACATTTTTGATACTCTCAAGGTTTCTGCCGTTGTAATCGCCCACACCTGATCCGTGTGGGTGATTGCATTCAGCCAAAAAAAATGACGTTAATCTAGTGTTAACGGATACGAGAGTGAATCAAGTACTAATCAAGATTAAGCAATTTTTACAAAACTTAGTTCAAGATTAGCGCCACTTCGATTTAATTCTCGGCCTGCCACTTCCAGAATTGAAATTGTCAATTGAAACACGAGTACCGAACGCGGGGCTCATTGGGTGGTATCAGGGTGGGCTTGTGCAAACCGACAATCAAACTAGGTGTTCTGACATAAACCTTTGGAAGAGCTGAACCATCGTTCCAGCATAATGAAACTGAAAGCAATTGCAGCGCCGCACAAAATGTCCACGAGATAGTGTTCGCCGAAAACGGGGATTGCCACCAGCATCATAAATGAAAATGCTGAAACTGCCGTCAAACGCAACACATTTCCCCGGCTTCCATAGACGAGTAGAATACAGGAAATTGTATGGAATGAGGGGAATGAAACGAGCCCAGCCAAATTTTTCGGATCAATATACGTTGGAAGGCCGCTGCGAACTTGATCAAGCATAGCGATGTGCTCGGTACCCGTTCCCGGGGGCAAAATTGCGCGCAAGTTTGCTGAACCTAAATGAACCACACTGCCATAGCCAGGAAAAAACCCGCCTACCAACATCGAAAAAATGCAGGTGCTCAGTGTCAGGAAAATCAGAGATTTGCAGCGTTCAGGTTCGCCTACCACAATGGCCTCTAAACCCACAACGAGGAGGGCCGGGCAAAGCATGACATAACACTTTGCGGAAAGTGAAATGAGCAAAGGGTGGGACACAAACCAATCTGCATAGCTTGTCCAATCGAACCCAATGGCCTTATCCCAACTGTCCAATAAATCATCACCAAGCGGAACCTTTGCCGTCAGCCACATCATGATCGTTCCGAACACAAGGAGGGACACAAACATGGGTATGTAAAACATGATTAGTAAAAGGCATTCGATAAATCTTTTGCTTAAACGATTGGTGGCTATCAGCTGTAAGCTGGACATCCATATTAAAAATGGAATGATAAGAAAGCACGGGAGTAACCCGTAAACGAAGCTCATTTCGAACGTCAGATCAGAGCTTAACGCAATAACAGCGGCGCTGACGGCCACCAGAGAACCTAAAGCGATCCAAGATCTCTCACCCGGAAAGACTGAAATTTTTCCGAGCGTAAAAAGTCGTTTCAACTGCGCTCGTGCAGGGAAGGCGTTTGCCTTTATAGTCAAATAGATTGATCGTAACGTTTCGG
>JAYWEV010000199.1:0-10408 GCA_043779145.1 Aestuariivirga sp.
AAAACTTGCCTTTATCTTTCACGCAGAAGGTGTTGAGCCCAAAAACGATGCCTTTACCGATGGCCTTCAAGCCGGCCTCTTTAGCGATCCAATAATGTAAAAAGGCGAAGTTTTGCTCTGACAGTGGCAAATTGGCCAAGGCATCTGCCTCTTCAGGAGTGAAGTATCGCTTCGCCAAAGCGATAACATTTTCGACATTGCGCAACCGTTCAATATCAATCCCCACAGCATGATGCGTACTGGCGCAGGCAATGGCAGTGGTTCCACTCGAAGAAAATGACAAGTTTATACGCGGCGCATCCGAACAATAAGGGCGGGTATCTCGTTGGTGAATTAAAGCGAGTTTGTTTGGTGCGATGTTAGTAGAGAGAAAGTCCCAGACAAATAGCCGTTGAAAAGAGCGGCGTGCGATGTAATGGCGAAGTTCTAAGGGGTCAGGCAACGCGGTGGACTGGTCTTTTTCTTGGGGAGATAAAATTTCCCACAATTCAGAAATTGCCACTATCCCATCATCTGTAAAAGTTGCCACGGTCAAACCTGAGTCGGGTATTTTGTGCCAAATGATGTTTTGCTTGAGCGAAGTGTTACGATTCATAAACCAACCAATCCGATTATGCCCAATGTGGTATTGTTTTGCAGCTTTGCGGCTGAATACGAACCACATTTTAACCGCTCGTCGTTTACAACAGTTTGCGAAAAAGAAAATGTGCTTCGTAGTGTTGGAATTCAACAACGGGGCGTTGGGCTTGAGGCAATAGGTAATTAAATGAAAATCATTAGAACTTCGATTCCCGCTTTATTGTTTCTGGCACCATTGGCAGGCAGCGCGGCTGCCACCGAAATGTGGGATATGCCCACCGCTTATCCAGCTTCCAATTTTCAAACCATAAATGCCCAAGAGTTTAGTGCTTGCGTAGGGAAGGGCACGAATGGTGATATTACCATCATACTTCACCCCAATGGCTCGTTGTTCAAAGGCAATGACATCAAGCGCGCCGTGCAAACCGGCCAGACCCAAATTGGTGAGCGCCTACTTTCATCACATGAAAATGAGAATCCGGTGTTTGGCATAGATTCCATCCCGTTCATCGCCACAACTTATGAAGATTCGGTGAAACTATACCAAGCTGCGCGGCCTGAATTGGACCGTGTATTGGACGGTCAAGGCTTAAAGTTGCTCTATTCCGTGCCATGGCCGCCAAATGGTCTGTTTTTTAACAAAGATGTAAATTCTGTTGCCGATATGGCAGGCAGCAAAGTGCGTGCATATAATAAAGCAAGCGCCCGAATTGCGGCTTTGACTGGTATGACTCCAGTTTCACTCGAAGCGGCTGAAATCAGTCAAGGTATGGCTGCTGGCGTTATAAACTCGTTGATGACCTCGTCTGTGACTGGCAAAGACAGCAACGTTTGGGAACAGCTTAATCACTTCTATCAAGTAAAGGCGTGGATGCCACGTAACTATATGATTGTGAACAAAGCCGTTTGGACGGCCCTGCCCAAAGAAAAGCAAGACGTCTTGCTCGATTGCTCTGCCAAGGCGGAAGCAGCAGGATTGGAAAAATCCAAGACCGCAGACCGAGAAGCCATCGCTACATTAAAAAGCAACAGCATGCAGGTGCTGCCGCCTTCGGAAAAGCTTAGCGCTGAACTCACAAAGGTTGGAGAAACTGTTGCCTCAGAATGGGCCGCAAAAGCAGGCGATGCTGGAAGCAACATCTTGGCGCAGTTCAAAAAGCCAAATTGAAACAGGCCGAAGTTCGCGGGGCAATAATGTGTTTTGCATCAACAACCGCGCTTAAGAGGATTGCCTCTTGTCGGGCTAGGCATGCTCAATTGCGCAACATCTAAAACGTGCGTCTTTCCGGAGAATTTGATGTCAACGTCCATAAATAAAGACATTGTCGAAAACCTATTGTCCAGTTTTTGGGTGAGATTGCTCGATAAGGCTTACCTCTGGGCCGGTTATGCGGCCGCGTCTTGCATATGCTTGATCCTGTTCGTCACGATCACTCAAATTGCAACGCGTTATCTTGGGATCAATGTTCGCGGCCTTTCAAGTTATGCCGGCTATTTAATGGCCGCCTCAACCTATCTTGGCTTGGCCCATGCGCTAAGCCGCGGATCGCATATCCGCATTGAGACTATTTCAAAACTATTTGGATCGTTTCGAATTTTTATCGACCTCTTCGCGTTTGCGATAGGGGCCGCTATTGCTTCGTGGTTCGCTTGGTATTGCTGCAACATGGTCTATACAACTTTCGTACTGCAGGATGTCAGCACAGATCTGGACGCTACGCCTTTGTGGATACCCCAAGCGACAATGGCAATTGGCAGCGTACTTTTTGCCATTGCCATGACCGATAATTTTCTAACACTTCTGCTGACACGCAAGTATCGCTTTCAGCCCAGTGTTCAGACGGTTTAAGCAGGAGCACTGGTCATGGATCCCATCATCACAATTAGTTTGCTGCTGGCACTCATGTTTGCACTGCTGGCAGCCGGGGTGTGGATTGCACCCGTTCTCATGGCCATTGCCGCAATCGCAATTGATGTGATTGCAGGAAGGCCAGCTGGATTTTCAATCGCGACGACTGCTTGGTCTGGGGCATCGTCGTGGATGTTGACAGCTCTTCCGATGTTCATTTGGATGGGCGATATTCTGTTTCAATCGCGGCTTTCGGAAGATTTGTTCAAAGGACTTTCGCCTTTGATGCGCCGCATTCCAGGCGGGCTGCTGCATACTAATGTTGTCGGTTGCACACTTGTCGCTGCGGTTTCGGGTTCATCAGTGGCTACGCTTACAACTGTCGGTAAAATGACAATTCCGGAGTTGCGCAAACGCGGTTACCCAGAACATTTGATTGTCAGCACTTTGGCAGGGCCTGCAACACTCGGGCTGATGATCCCACCTTCGATCATCATGATTGTCTATGCTGCGCTGACGAATGTATCAATCTCGGCCATCAATATCGCTGGAATTCTGCCCGGCCTTGTTTTGGCGGCGATGTTTTCTGGCTATGTCGCACTTGTGTCGCTCTTCATGAAAGACACCATGCCAGCCCAAGAACCAAAGGTTGGCTGGCGGGAAAAACTTAACGGCCTTCGCGCGCTCATACCAATAGTTGCGTTGCTCACCTTGGTCATTGGCACGATGATGTTTGGTATAGCCACGGCCACTGAAGCCGCGGCAGTGGGCGTTGTGGGTGCTCTATTTCTAGCTTTTCTTCAAGGCACTTTGACTTTGAAAATGTTCGTCGACAGCATCATGAGCGCCACGCGCACATCTGTGATGATTTCTCTAATCCTTGTTGCTGCTGGTTCACTTTCGCTTGCCATGGGCTATCTCCGCTTACCGGAAATGTTGGCGCAGTGGGTGGATGGGCTGCACCTCACAGCTTTTTGGCTTCTGATGGGACTCTTGGTTCTTTACACAATCCTCGGCCATTTTCTTGATGGCATTTCATGCGTTGCGCTCACCATCGCAATTGTGGAGCCGATGGTGCGCCATGCTGGCATTGATATGGTTTGGTTCGGCATATTTATGGTTCTCGTCGTGGAAATGGCGCAGATCACACCGCCGGTTGGCTTCAACCTGACCGTTCTGCAGTCAATGACGGGCAATGACATGTTTAAGGTGGGTTGGTGGTCAATGCCGATGCATGCTGTCATGTTGGTGATGGTCTTCATTCTGATTGCTTTCCCCGAACTGGCAATGTGGTTGCCTCACCACATGATTCCAGTGCGTGGGTAACCGAAGTACAACTGTTTTCAAAAACTGTTTTTAGAAGAAAATAAAAAGGGCCCCGGTCAATCTCCGGGGCCCGCAATCATTTTTTCTATAAGTGGGTTACGCCAGAGAGCGCTGACACTCGGGTGGCAACGACACAATCTCCACCCAGTAATGGCCGACCGTTTTTACAATATCGACCAGCTTATCGAAGGACACTGGCTTGCAAATGAAAGAATTGACGCCAAGATTATAGGTCTTGATGATGTCTTCTTCGGCTTTCGAAGTTGTGAGAATGATAACTGGAATGCGGTGCAGCTCAGGGTCGGCCTTGATTTCCTTAAGCACCGTCCGACCGTCTTTGCGCGGCATGTTCAAATCAAGTAGAATGAAGCCAGGATAAGGCTGGCTCGCCAAATGCGTCCATTTGCCCTGACGCCGCAGATATTCAAGGAGCTGAACACCGTCTTCGACAAAGTCAATTGGATTGCCGAGCTTTGACGCATCAAATGCATCTTTGATCATCATGCGATCATCGGCATCGTCATCTGCAACCGCGATGCGAACGGGGAAACTACTACGTGTCATGCTGCGGTACCTTTATTATTTTGTTCAAGTGGGAGTGTAACATAAAACTTTGAACCAACATTTAATTGGCCGTCAGCATTTATGGTGCCGCCATGTCGTTCGACAATCTTTCGAACAGTGGCAAGGCCAATACCGGTGCCTTCATATTCCGTTCGGCTGTGCAAGCGCTGGAAAATGGTGAAGATTTTGTCCTTGAATTCGTTATCAAATCCAATACCATTATCAGTAAATATCAAGTTGGCATGGGTGCCAATGCCCGTTGTTTCATCGGCGGGCACGATTTCCGAACTTACTGTGATGACTGGTAAGACATCAGCCTTACGGAACTTCAGCGCATTACCCAAAAGATTTTGCAACAATTGCCGCATTTGCATGGGTTCGCATTCGATTGTTGGCAATTCATCAAAATTGACTATGGCCTTTGTCTCTTCAATGCGGATTTGCAGATCAGAAAGAACTTCGTTGAGTATATTGCCCAACGAAACATTCTGAAATTCTTTAGCGCCAGTTGTTACACGTGAATAGGAAAGCAAGTCATTGATCAGAGTACGCATGCGACCAGCAGCGTTTTGCATGCGGTCTACAAACATTTTGCCATCATCGGGAAGGATCGATGAATACTTATTGACCAAGCGTTCGCCGAAAGCTTCGATTTTACGCAATGGCTCTTGCAAGTCATGTGACGCTACATAAGCGAAGTCAGCCAACTCACGGTTCGAATGTTCAAGCTTCTGCGTATATTGCAACATCGTCGTCGCATTGCGTTCGGGTTCGGTAATGTCTTGGTAAGTTGCAATGGTGCCACCATCTGCCATCGGTTCGTTCATAACTGCGATGACACGGCCGTCTTTTAGATATTGCTTGATCACGCTGCGACGGGCGAGTTGGCTTGGATCGTTACGTTGGGCCAAGGCGCGATCAGCTTCTTCGGCCGTATAGTTGCCAAGGCTTACTGAATATTGCATGATTTCGCGCAGCGATATGTTTGGTTTCACCACATCAGCCGAAAACCCATATATTTCTAAATACCGTTTATTAACGACGATAAGCTTTTGATCCTTATCGAACATGCACAGGCCTTGCACCATGTTTGTAAGCGCGGTGTCAAAATGCAGATTGCGCGCGTGCAATTGCTTTGAAATACGCAACATCTCGATTTCGCGGAGTTTGAGCTCAGTGATGTCGGAGCGTGTACCCACGATACCGCCATCATTGGTGCGCTTTTCTGTGATGAGAAGCCAGCGGCCATCTGTGAGCTGAACTTGATATGGCTCGCTTGGATTACGATGCTTGTCGAGACGCCATTTAATATATTGCTCCTCCGTCATGCCATTGAGAACAAAAGCTCCGCGCGCTGTAGACTTCCGAAGAATTTCTTCTTTTTCAGCGCCCGGCATGATGACATCCGCAGCTTGTGGGCTGTAATCCAAATATTTTCGGTTATAGAGAACCATACGGTCATTGGCGTCATAAAGGGCAAAGCCATCGGCCATCACGTCAAGCGCGTGCATCAAGCGCGATCGTGATTGCTCCGCGATCATTTCATATTGCGTATTGAGATCAATGCCTGCAGATGGTCCATCAATTTGGCGCGCTGTTTCCACCGCAGTACCATTTGGAAGACGGCGACGACGGATCTCAACCATGCTGCCGCTGGGTGCTGTGTAACGGAAGGAATAGGCAATGCCAGGCTGCAACCGATTTATGATCTTTTCTATCTTTTCAGCGACGTCATCAGACGGAACATTCAAACGCTGAAATGTGATTTCGATAAGTTTTTGCAGTTGGATCCCAGTGGGCAGATCTGAAGTGTGATAACCGCACAGCGATTTATAAAGTTCATTGCAAGCCAAGAGACGCAACTGGGAATCGAATAGAGCCAAGCCAACATCTGCACCGGCGAAGAGATCATTTATTTCGGCACAGTTTTTTTCTGTGATCAATTCGGTTTGTTGAATTTCTGAGCCCGCATTGAAAGGCGTCACATTGCTGCTGATTGTCACGTCAAATCCCCCAATTTTGAAAATTCATTAGACGAAAGTAATAAATGAAGCGTGAAGGAGTTGTATAGCGTTGTAAAATTGGCATTTCCGTAGTTTTAACGAATTTGCACCATAAGACCGCAGGAACAGGGTTGAGTGTCCGATTTTTTAAGCGGCCGATCTTAAATTTTTTTGTGTTTTGAGACGGTAGGGTAACGATGCTTTCGAGTTTTGAACGGACAATTGCGTGTTGGCTCCTAGCCGGAGCGATTTTTGCTGGATTTTTTATCCCGGGCCTGTCCGAAGTTTTCAAACCCTATAGTCTTGTAAGCCTGTTCACGTTGATTGTCATGTCATTGCTGCCCATGGGGCGCATGGAAGTTGATGAAGTATTTACACTCGATTCAAAAGTTTGGAAGGTCGTGTTGTGGCAGCTGCTTGGATTGCCGAGCATCGTTGTAGCAGCAGCGCATTTGGCGCGGATTGATTCAACAATTACCATGTTATTGGTAACTACGGCGTCGGCAGGCTCGCTTTTTGCCTCTCCTACCTTTGCCGAACTTCTTCAAGTCAACAAACAGCGTGCACTTCAATGTATGGTTTTGTCGACGTTCCTCATGCCGCTTTCTTATTTCGTATTTTTTAACCTTGTGCTCCACGCAAAGATCACTTTGGATTTGGAGGTATATTTCGACCGCTGTATGATCTTTCTTGTTGCACCGTTGGGTTTGTTCCTCGTTTACATGGGCATTTCAACCGGTTTGCAGCCCAAAATAGCAGAAGCCATCGAAAGTATATCGCGTCGTTCAACGATTATTGCTCTAATCATTTTTGGTATCGGACTTGTGGGTCCAGCGCGCGATCTCATGCACGCAGATTTGAATCGCTTCTTGCTTTATTTAATTATTGTGAACGCGCTTGGAATTGGTATGGCCTATCTCACGGTTGTCGTAATGTTCCGTCAGGGCATCAATGATGCCATGACAGCCAGCATCGTTAGCGGGTTCCGCAATGTCGGTCTGGGTTTCATCTTGCTTTCAGGTGTTTCCGGTGTCAGCACGGCGCAATATGTTGGTGTTTCCCAGATACCAATATTTTTGGCTCCGCTTGCTTTAAGTTTGTTCATGCGCAGGCAAAGTATTGCAATGCCAGCTCGCGTGACTGAATCTGATGATGAGTTGCTATCCAAGAAAATTGCAGCCTAGATTTCACATCAAGCTACGCCGTGAAAAACGTTAACTCTCTGTTCACCGCAATTTGGAACAACAATAGTAGGTCGCAGTTTTAACGCTTCAATTAACAGTTGTTTATTTGCACACGTGTTAACTGCAACTGATTGTATGTTGGGTACTACGGGGCGGACAGCGTGAGTTTGAGTTTAGACAGTGAAGTAAATGGCGCGGACGAACTTGTGCGTGCATTGCGTTTTGCTGCCGCAGCCGCAAAGAAGCTGCCTGCTGCAAAAGCCCTTGATGCCGTGGGCGCAGCACCTTTCGGAACTCATGCTCAAAAAGCTAAAAGAGCCGCCAGTCAATTATTTTATGGTCTGGCATTTACCGCATGTTTTGCCGCAAGTATGGGTGGCATTTGGTATGCTAACCAAGTCTATGGGCCAGAGATGTATAGCCAAAACGGAATGGTGCCCGCAGCTGATGCGCATGCCGATGGTAAGAATTATGCGGTTTTCGATCTTAACTTAAATATCCGCGCACTGCGTGAAGAACAACTGAAGCGCATGACTAAGACGCCGGAACTTATAATTCTTGGTGCAAGCCATTGGCAGGAAGCCCACAAAGACCAATTGAGGGGCATGGACGTTTTTAATGCCCATATTCACCGCGATTATTGGGAAGACCCACTTGGCATGGTGGAACTTTTGGTACGCCACAACAGGCTGCCAAAGAAGCTTATCATCTCCATCCGAGACAGACAGTTTACACCGGTTGAGGCTCGCAAAGATTGGCTGTGGGAACCGGGCATTCCAGCATACCGCGCAATGACGCAGCGACTTGCAATCGAACCAGAAAGCTATTGGACGACAGCACCCTATCATCGGTTGCAGGCTTTGATCTCGCTGCCCATGCTGTTTGAGAATTTCACGCGCTGGTACAACGCACCTGAACATCCGGCTGCGACCGCCGCCAAACGGCTTGAAAGCATGGATATGGTTTTGCCGGATGGTTCGATCATGTGGTCGAATAAGAAAATGCACATTTTTACGCCAGAACGTAGCCTGGACGAAGTGAACAAATATACCAAGGTAGCTTTGAACAGTCCTCCTTTGATTGATACCAAAGGAGTTGTTGCATTTGAATCCTTGTTTACCTTTTTGAAGAGTCAAGGGGTTCAAGTTTATCTGACCAATCCACCATTTAATCCCGCATTCTATGACCAAATTGCAGGAACGCCCTATGCAGAAGGCCTCGCCCGCGTTGAAGCGCTGACTCAAAAATTCTCTTCTGAATATGGCTTTCCGATTTTTGGTAGTTTCAACCCACACAAAATGGGCTGCACCTCTGACATGTATATCGACGCAGAACATTCGAACCCGCAATGCTTGCAAAAGGTATTCGATCAGTTCTTGGCCCTCGACGGCGTGAGAAAGTCCAGCTGATGTCATTTACTTCATTGCAATTCATATTTGGATTTGTACCGGTGGCATTTATCGGTTTTGTGCTTGCCCATCGGTTTGGTGGCGCTAAACAAGCGATCAATCTACTCGCTACCATTTCCCTGGTTTTCTATGCCATGTGGGGCTTGCCACTGTTGGTGATTTTGCTTCTATCGATGGTTTTCAATTTCACCGTGGGCAATGTTGTCGCCAATTTAAGCTCTAACCCGCAAATGGCAAAAAACCTGCTCGTTGGCAGCATCGCTGCCAATTTAGCAATGCTTGGCTATTTGAAATATAGCAATTTTTTCATCGACGTGACCAATCAGTTTTCAGGCGGCAGCCTTGATCATTTAAGCATCATGGCACCGCTTGGCGTATCCTTCTTTACATTTGTGCAGATTGGCTTCTTGATTGATGCTTCGAACGGCAAATTGTTGCCGCATAGTTTCTCACGCTACATCGTATTTTCAGCGTTCTTCCCTTGCGTAACGGCGGGTCCGCTGGTGATGCAGCGTGAGATGATGGGACAGCTCAGCGATCCAGAATTTCCAGCGCTCGATATGCGTCGTGTGCTTATCGGCATCACCATGTTTGCGATGGGCCTATGCAAAAAAGTTCTGCTCGCCGACAGCATTGCGCCCTTTGCGGACAGTGTTTTTGGTGCAGCCCAACACGGTATAGCAATCGACACAGGCACATCTTGGATCGGCGCCCTCAGCTATACACTGCAGCTCTATTTTGATTTCTCTGGCTATTCTGACATGGCGATTGGTTTGGGCACTATTTTTGGGATCAAACTGCCGCTTAATTTTGACTCACCACTCAAATCTACAAATATTTCAGATTTTTGGCGTCGTTGGCACATGACCATGACGCGTTTTTTTACAGCTTATATTTACTCAGGTTTGGCAATGCAAGGTATGCGCCACGGTATGCGTTTACGGTTAGGTCGATTTGGCCGCTTTATGCTTGCAGCCGCAGTACCATCGATCGTCACTTTCTTGTTTGCCGGAGTTTGGCACGGTGCAGGCTGGACTTTCATCATCTACGGTTTGATGCACGGCTTGGCAATTGCGACGTTCTTGGCGTGGCGCGAATTTTCTGGAATCAAACTGCCGTCGCCTCTGGCTTGGCTGATTACCATGCTCACTGTCGTATGCGGGTTGGTGATGTTCCGTGCAGCTGATGTTCCTACGGCGATGAAGATGTTTGGGAACATGACCACCTTGAATGGATTTGCCAACACGAGTGCAGCTCTGACAATTGATAGTGCACAAGCCTTGTCACTGATTGTGATTTTGGGCGCGGTTGCACTGTTGCTGCCAAACACCCAACAATTTCTACATCACGAATGGCCAGTGATCGACGCCATGCCAGAGGAAACACCTTTGGCTGCGGGCCTCGTGACATGGAAACCAAAACTGAGTTCCGCTTTTTTGACTGCTTTGGTTCTGACCGCCGGAATTACCTCAATCGGATCCAGTTCTGGATTCC
>JAYWEV010000200.1:0-3921 GCA_043779145.1 Aestuariivirga sp.
ATTTTACGATTAATCACAGGCCGCAAATGTTATGTTTTGCATTATTCAAATAAGGGAAGTGACCTTTGCCACAGGTTAGGCCTGGCGGGAACTGCCCTCGGAGAAACAGTTGACGCCAACCTGATTGGCGACATTGAAGCAAGTGGTCAGGCCGCATTCGACGCAGCACCCTATGCCCGCCATGTGCGTGAAAGCTTTACCAAGGGCTTGGCCCTTTCGTCGGCACGAGCGCCGCAATGAATATCGCAAATGCTGCTTCTGGCAACCCGCAAATGATGCGATTGTTTAGCGCGCTCGGAACACTTGGCGGTGCCGAAATGATCAACCGGGTCACTCGGATTTTGACGGCAGTTGCGCTATCGAGAACGTTCAGCTCAAAAGAATTTGGTATTGCTGCAATTGTCCTGACAAGCTCAGAATTTATCCGCATATTTACACAGACTGGTATTGGCGCTCGCATTATCTCAGCATCGGCATTCGATCTCGATAGAATTTGCCATGCGGCCTACCGACTTAACTTTGCACTTTATGGAACGATCTTGGTAGCACAGCTGGCACTCGCTTGGCCCATCGCAATTGCTTACGGTGATCTATCGATTGCCGCACTCATCGCCGTATTGGCCTTGCCCTATGCGCTTTTTCCTGCCGCCTCAGTTCAGGTCTACCGCGTACAACGTCAGCTCCGAATGTCCGCTACAGCAATAATGTCCATCATCTTAATTTCGGGAGATAATCTTTTGGCAGCGCTATTCGCTTTTGCGGGCCTAGGGCTGTGGTCAATTGTCATTCCCAAAATCATGGTCGCAATCATTTGGGTTATTGCATATCGCAAACTCGACGATTGGCGTCCAACTTCGAAGCCAGATATTACAACACTTCGCGACACATGGAAATTTGGACGCACAGTGTTGTTCACCGAACTGGTTTCGGCGCTTCGACTACAAGGTGACAAGTTGTTACTTGGTCAAATTATTGGCCTCTCATTGCTTGGAACTTATTATTTTGCCTTCAACGCTGGCCTTGGCATTACTTCAGCGCTGATAACTGCTTGCAGCGCTGCGCTGTTACCATACTTTACAAACTTGCCGAGTGGTGCGGCAGTCAGAGCAAGATTTATCAAAGCAACCTCGTTACTATATATTTTTCTATTGCCAATCTTTGCACTGCAAATTGGTCTTGCCCCTTGGTATGTGCCAATGGTCTTTGGTCAAAAATGGGAAAATACCGTTCCGTTGATAATGGTTTTATGTGCGAGCGGAATACCCTTCGTACTTTGGCGTGCCACATCAATGCTTTTACGCGCAGTTGGAAAGCCCGCCTTTGAGTTTCGCTTCACTTTGGCGCTCACAATTGTCAGCCTCAGCTGCCTCTGCATCACCGCACAATTTGGATTATTTGCAATTGCAACCGCTCAACTCGTCATCAATTTTATTTTCTGTCCAACCTTCACATTCATCACACTCAAACATTTATCAAAGGAAAAATCATATGCGTAAACCAGCTATCTCCGTTGTGATCCCCTGTTACAACGCAAAAAAATTCTTAAGTGCAACACTGACTGCACTTTGCGCTCAAAGTTTTAGCGATTGGGAAGCAATTATCATTGATGACGGGTCGACAGATAATTCTTCTGATATCGCGTGGGGGCTCTCTCAAGCTGATAATAGAATTAGTGTAACTTGGCAGACTAACTTTGGTGTTTCGTTTAGTCGCAACCGGGGCGCCGAGTTGGCCAAGGCCAACATCGTCGCTTTCCTCGATTCCGACGATGTATGGCATCCTGATTTTTTGAAGGAAATGTTTGCTTTCATGCAGGCAAAGCCAGAACGTGCGGTTGGCTTTGCGCGCGCCCGATTTGTGACCCTTGAAGGCACACCCACTGGAGCCGTGAGCCGTTCCAAACTGAGGAACATTTCGACTGCTGATTTTTTAGCAGGCAACCCAACAACCACCTGCTCAAACCTTGTTGTTCGCCGCGACACATTTCTGAAATCCGGTGGATTTAAAAAAGGCCTCAATCACGCGGAAGATCAACTTTGGCTATTGCAGATGCATTTGAACGGTCACCTTATTGAAGGTCATGACAAGGTCTTGTTAGACTATCGCACAAACAATGCTGGCTTGTCGTCCGATGTTGACGCGATGCGTAGAGGTTGGGATGAAATGGTGAAGACTGTTCAATCGATGTATCCGAGTGTCATCACGCCAGCACTACCACGCGCTCGTGCGCGCAATTTACTCTATTTGGCAAAGCGGGCCATGCGTACTGGACAAGGGCTTCCGACCGCACTCTCTTACGTGCGTGATTCGTTAAAAGCTGACTGGCCCACCCTGCCCTTGGCTATCTCCGCTACCATTCAAGCGCGCATTTAGACAGGAACTGATATGCCCCAAATTTCGGTAATCATGCCCGTCTACAATGTCGAAAAATTCGTTGCTCGTTCAATCGAATCTGTTTTACGTCAGAGCTTTACCGACTTTGAACTTATCCTTGTTGATGACGGTGGCAAAGATCAAAGCCTCGCAATTTGCCAAAGCTTTAAGGACCCTCGCATTCGTATCATCTCTCAGGCCAATCGAGGCCTTGCAGGTGCTCGCAACACAGGCATACGCAATGCCAATGGGCGCTTCATGGCGTTGCTCGATTCCGACGATCTGTGGCATGAAGAAAAACTCAACCGACATTTTAAACATCTAATTGCCAATCCAACCGTTGGAGTAAGCTTTTCAGGCAGCCTATTTATTGATGAATCAGATGCGCCAATGGGCATCTCAATGACACCACGATTAACCCAAATCGATACCGCGCATATTTTCTGCCGCAACCCAATCGGAAATGGTTCTGCTCCGGTGATACGCCGCGAAGTATTTAACGACATTGCATTTTCTCAGTCTTTGGGCGGCAACACTGAATGGGCCTATTTTGACGAGACGTTTCGTTTTGGCGAAGACATTGAATGCTGGATGCGCATTGCCTGCAATACCAAATGGAAATTTGAAGGCATTGAAAGTGATTTGACACTCTACCGAATTGTCTCCGGTGGCTTGTCGGCCAACACGACCAAGATGTATGAGTTCTGGAATAAGATGTACGCGAAGGTAGAAACCTATGCGCCCGATATTATTTTGAAACATGGAAGAAAGGCCAGAGCCTATCAGTTGCGGTATTACGCAAGGCGGGCAGTTCGCGAAGGTCAAGGTTTGAAAGCCGCAGCAACCATTGCAAAGGCTCTTTGTTACGCACCCATTATTCTGATTGAAGAACCTAAAAAAACACTGTTCACATTGGCCGCCGCATTACTTGCCAGCGCTTTGCCTAAAACTCTATTTCAAAGGCTCGAACATCGATTCAACGGACGCTAAACGATTATTCAAGTTAGAAAATTTATGTATGCCCTTAAGTCACTGATCGGCTGCTGGCTGAAGATTTTAAAGCCAGACCAAAAGGGCTGTGGAAATGTTGTCGTGATGCCCGGCCCATCAACAAAAGTCCCGGCCAAAATTGATAAACGAGGATTTCAAGATTTTCGCCAAATGTATAAAATAACAGGGTGATAAGCATGGCGAGGCCGCCACGCGCGGTGCGGCTGGTTTGGGCTTTCAAAATCAACTCAAAAAAGCTTGCGATCATTGGAATGGCCAGCGAAGTAAAGCCAACGGCGCCTTTGACAAAGAGAAGCCCATACCAGGTTTGGTGCGAACCAATCGGCATATACTCGACGATATGAGGTCCACGTTCGACGGCACCATGTCCAAAGATCGGAGCTTCATCTTGCCACCGTTGCAAGGCCATTTGTCCCAAGGTGGCTCGGACTCTGCTGGACGCTGCGCGCGCAGCTACAAACTTGGCGTTGGCTGCATCAATAAGGTTCATTAGCTGCTCGATCAAGAGGCCGGATGCTGTTGCTGCGATTGCACTCG
>JAYWEV010000201.1:0-26205 GCA_043779145.1 Aestuariivirga sp.
AGATAACGAAGGCTACATCGAAATCACCCAAAATGACCTCGCCGATTTTGCCGGAGCAACCCGCGAAGCCACAAATAAAATCCTGATAAATTGGCAAGCTCTCGGATTAATAAAACTAGCCAGACGCAAAATCTTTATATCCCAACCCGAAAAACTCCAACACATCGCCTATCCCAGTTTTTTTGATTAAGGCAGAGAGGCGTTAAACCTGTTGAACTAAAAATGAATCGGACAATTTTTTGTCACTGCCGAAGTGCGACGCCGATAAGATTGGATATCTTTTGCGGTCAAGTCGGGGCTTGTTATTGCAGTGTTTTCAACAGGAAGAAAATCTAAAAATAACTATTGACAAATATAGATAACAATCCTATATTGCATTTGTGTTGTTTTACATCGTAAATCAGTGCCCATGTGATGGGGCCGAAATCATCACCACCCCACCGGAGGTCTCCGGAACCAAGGGCCGGGGTGTATTTAAACTGGAGGTGAGGGGCGACGGCCCGTTACCACAGTAAATTAACGACATGATTATAAATTCAGTTTACGCTTGTTTCCAAAATTGGTTTCCAATGCGCAACTGACTCCCTCAAAGCCGCAACAACATTGCGGTCGCTGGGCTCACGCTCACGAAAGGCCAGCTCTAGGCAAAGCTCATTATCCGTGCCGCCGCCGGCTCGGATCGCCGACAATAATTTCTCCGGGGTGATTTTGCCGTCAGCATTATATTGCGCTGTGAATGGCCAATGGCCGCCTTTGTTCATGCTGCTTTGTTTGATGTGGATGATGGGAGATTGCGTGGCGAAATCGTGTGCCCAAGCATAAGGGTCAACATCGCGCTTATTGGGTGAAGATACATCGCCATGATCAATGTCAACCATCGGAACCAATGGTATTGGAAGCTGCGCTGCATTAATCCAATCTTGCAAGTCTTGCGTTGCCATCAAGGTGTGGCCGAGTTCACGGCTCACCGACATCGGCTCCCAAAACAAGTATTTTAATCCACGCCGCGCCGCGTGTTCAGCCACATCGCGCCAACAGGCCACGGCAATGTCCATAATCGCTTTATAACGTGCAGGATCATCATGATCGGCGTAAGTGAGGATCGCAAACTGTGTGCCAATGGCAGGGCAACCCAAATCTGCAGCTATGTCTGAAAATGTTTTGAACCAGCGCACATAATAATCGCGCACTTCTGCGTCCGGATGGCCGAAATGATTGAGCCGACCATAGGGGCCCGTCATCGCCGAAGTGATTTTTGCATTTTTTGTGGCGCATGCCGCAGCCATGCGCGCCGTAAGTCGCGTGATTGTCTTTACATCCCAGCTTGGATTGATGAACTCATGCACCAGCTGAATGTGCCTCACTCCAATTTCATCTGTTAAAACTGATATAAGTTCTTCCGGTTGCGCAAACCGGTTGACCAGCGGATTGGTGTTCACCGACAATGTAAAAGCCACCGCGCTTCCTCCGTTTTGGCCAATTCAACAATTCGGCTGTTGCAACGCAATGGCGAATTTGATTGAATTCAACTATGATTTGAAAATTATTGCACATCAAGAAAAAAGTTCAAAAAATGGCCGCACCATCGTTTTGGTTTCAACAGAAAAAGTCAGCATGAAAACAGGCTCAAATATTTCCTTCAATATCGCTGCGCACGATCATCATATTTTTGATCCAGGTTCCTGTGTGGCACTGAGCCATGGCGGTTTAGCGGCATGAAAGATGGTGTGATTATTGGAATTGACGCGGGCACTTCAGTTCTGAAATCTGTTGCCTTCACGTTGACAGGCGAAAAAATCGCCGTGGCTGTAATTCCAAATTCTTATGTGACACTGCCCAATCTCGGTGTCGAACAAGACATGGCGCGAACATGGCGTGATGCTGCCGCAACACTCAAGGAGCTTGTTGCGAAGGTTCCAAATCTTGGGGCCCGGTTGGTGGCCATCGCTGTCACAGGGCAGGGCGATGGAACATGGTTGATCGATAAACAGGGTGAACCTGTTGCCCCCGCATTTCTCTGGCTTGATGCACGTGCTGCCAGCATCGCCGAAGAGTTTGTGAATAGCAAAAATTATGCAGGGCATTATGCCCGCACAGGTACTGGTGTGAACGCCTGCCAAACGTCAACTCAACTCGTCTGGTTAAAGCGGAATGCCCCTGAACTATTATCTAAAGCAACTACTGCATTTCATTGTAAGGATTGGCTTTATCATAACCTCACGGGCGTGCGTTGCACTGATCCTTCAGAAGCCAATTTCACGTTTGGCAATTTCAAAACGCGCATGTATCAAACCGATATGTTGGATCATCTTGGTGCATCTGACGTCAAACATTTGCTGCCGCCAATTGTAGATGGAGCAACACAATCACATCCGCTTTCGGCACAAGTGGCAAACGAGATTGGATTGATATCAGGAACGCCCGTTGTGCTCGGTTATGTCGACGTGGTGTGCACAGGAATTGGTGGCGGGCTTTATGATCCACTGGGGAAAGTTGGCTGCACTATTGTTGGGTCCACCGGAATGCATATGCGCATGGTGCCCAACGCTGATGACGTAAAATTCAATCGCGAAATGTCGGGCTATACCATGACGTTTCCAGAGCCAGGCTCACAAGTGCAAATCCAATCTAACATGGCATCAACCTTGAACATCGATTGGATGCTTGATCTTGGTCTTGATATTTTGAAATCCCAAGGTGTTTATCGCACCCGTGCCGACCTTCTCGTGGGTCTCGACGAAAATATTCTAAAGGCAAAACCTGCGGCTTCAATCTATCACCCCTATATTTCGAAGGCCGGCGAGCGGGGGCCGTTCCTCGAACCCAACGCCCGCGCCATGTTAACAGGATTGGAACTGGGTTCAAACTACGCGAGTCTTACGCGCAGCATTTATGAAGGCTTGTGCTTTGCGGCCAGAGATTGCTACGCGATGATGGGTGAAATTCCATCTGAGGTACGCATAACCGGTGGTGCTGCCAAGTCAGAAGCTTTGCGTCAAATTCTGGCCAGCGTTCTGAAAGCAGAGATCAAAGTAGTTGCGCGTGATGAGGCAGGGGCGGCTGGTGCTGCAATGATGGCTGCTACCCAACAGAAAATTTACCCATCCTTGGCGGCGTGTGTTGACCAGTGGGTCACACCGCTGATCGGGCAGGCCACTTTGTCCAATGCTGATTTGACAAAAACTTATGATGAAGCTTTTGCAATTTACAAAGAGACCACACGAGCAATGCGCCCGATTTGGCGCAAAGCCGCAGAAATGAAACGAGGCCAAAATCATGTCGCATAAAATTTCCATCATTGGCGATCGGTTTATGCTTTCTTCAATGTTCGAAACGGCGTTGCTGGAGCGCTGCAAAAACTTCAAACTCGAAATTCAAAAACACGACCTTCCTTGGCCAGACGAACCTATGGAACATGGTTATGCTGTGGAGGGCATGGACGGACTGAAAGAATATTTGGGCGGTGCTGATCAAGTGGTAGAACTTATCGGTGATGCGGAAATAGCCGTAACTCAGCTCGCTCCATTCTCGGCAGGGATTATGGACCAGCTTCCGAAACTGAAACTCATCGCGGTTTCGCGCGGCGGGCCAGTGAACATCGATATGAAAGCGGCACGTGAACGCAACATTAAAGTGGTGAACACGCCTGGCCGTAATGCATCGGCCGTTGCAGAATTCACCATTGGTGCCATCATTGCCGAAACCCGCAATATCACCAAAGGCCATGACGGGCTTCGCCGCGGTGAATATCGTGGCGATCTTTATAGGGCGGATGTGACCGGCCGCGAGCTTTCGGAAATGACTATAGGTCTTATAGGTTACGGCGAGGTAGGGCGCCGCGTTGTGAAATATCTCAAGGCATTTGGCTGCCGCATTTTGGTGTCAGATCCTTACGTGCAATTGAGCGCCGAAGATTTGCGCGACGGCGTTATTCAGACTTCGCTTGAAACAGTTTTGGCTGAAGCAGACGTCATATCTTTGCATCCGCGCGTTACACCCGAAACAACCAAAATGATCAACGAAACAACCCTTCGTAAAATGAAATCCGATGCCACCTTGATCAACACCGCGCGTGGGCCTTTGTTGGACTATGACGCACTTTACAAAGTGATGAGTGATGGCCATTTGCGCGGAGCGATGTTAGAAACATTTGCAATCGAGCCAGTGCCTGCTGACTGGCCACTGCTGCAATTACCCAACGTTACACTCACCCCACATATCGCTGGGGCTTCGGTCAAAACGGTGACTTATGCGGCAGGCTTAGCAGCTGAAGAAGTGCGTCGCTTTCTGGCGGGTGAAGCGCTGGTAAATCTTTGTTAGAGCTGTTGCATGACGCATCTCGGATGCTTTGATCTTATCGTAATCGGTGGCGGCATTGCCGGCGCAGGCGGATATTTCTTTTATCTCACCATCTGAATGCAGGGATGACCCAGGAAGACACCACTGCTAGATTGTTGTCGGCGAGCTATAAACTGTTTTCCTTTGCGCCCATGATGGATAGGAACGACACGCCAATGAAATCAATAACTTAAAAGTCGTCGTGTGCGCTACGTGTGCAGCAAGCAAGGAAATGTGCTTGAAGTTCAGTGAACGAACCCATTAGAGACCAACGGTTTGCCTCGCCAGAAACTAATTCCTTAGCAAATAATGTAGGAGCCGAGAGTCATTTGACCAACACCATGATGCCCGCCGCGATATTGTGCTTTATAGAATTTTGAAAGCTAAACGTTGATGTTTCTAATTGCTTGTAGGAAGTTTATCAAACAGGTTGGCGCAGCCGACGAATGGTGTTTAAAATGGGCACAGAAAGTTATGTAAGGCCGACAACTGCAATGGATCTTGACGCCGCGCGGTTAGAGTTCTTCCATTGGATGCCATATGAACTTGCCAACCTAGCAGGAGTGAATACATGAAAGACGGCATAATTATCGGCATTGATGCCGGCACATCTGTGTTGAAATCGGTGGCCTTCACGGCCGATGGCAAGCAGCTGGCGGTTGCAGCGATTCCCAATGACTATGTGATATCGCCCGATGGCGGCGTTGAGCAGGATATGGCCCGCACTTGGGCCGATGCTGCAACTACGCTTCGGCAACTCGGCGAAAAAATCCCCGATCTCGCATCCCGTGTGATTGCCATTTCGGTGACAGCCCAAGGCGATGGCATGTGGTTGATTGATAAGCAAGGCGAACCAGTTGGTCCTGCAACCATCTGGCTCGACAACCGTGCGGCTTCAATTGTTGAAGACTATGTGAGTTCAACAAACCATGCTGCACATTACGAACGCACGGGAACGGGTATGACGGTTGTGCAAATGAGCGGCAAGCTTGCTTGGATGCAACGCCACAAACCCGAAGTTCTGGCCAAGGCGACGCACGCATTCCACTGCAAGGATTGGATTTACTTCAAATTGACTGGCGATCGTGTCACTGACCCATCAGAGGCCAATTGTACCTTTGGCAATTACAAGACCAACAGTTACCAGCCAGATATTCTGGATCATCTCGGAGCCCGGAATACCAAGCAACTTCTGACACCTGTTGTGGATGGAACCAGAGACTGCGGGAGGTTGACCGAGGCTGCAGCAAAAGTGACGAATTTAAAGGTCGGAACACCGATTTGCTTGGGCTTCGTTGATTATGTCTGCACGGGCTTGGGCGGGGGATTGTTTGATCCAACGGGTGAAACAGGCTGCACCATTGTCGGCTCGACCGGCATGCATATGCGTCTTCGGCCCGATGTTAATAGCGCTCACCTGAACGTAGAGAAATCTGGTTTCACTGTCACCTTTCCGGCCCCTGGCATGGTGGCACAAATGCAATCCAACATGGCTGCCACATTGAACATTGATTGGTTGCTCGATGTAGCGACCGGCATTCTGGCAGATAATGGGTTAAGCAAAAGCCGTTCTGATTTGCTGAAAGGCTTAGACGAAAAAGTGCTGGCGCGCGAGCCTGCAAAGCTCTTGTATCATCCTTACATTTCTTGGGCAGGCGAGCGGAGCCCTTTCATGGATACGGCGGCACGGGCCATGTTCAATGGCCTCGACACAACAGCTGATTATTATGACATGATGCGCAGCGTTTTTGAAGGTTTGGCCTTTGCAGCGCGCGATTGTTATGCAGTGATGGGGCCAATTCCAAAAGAGATCAGGGTTACAGGCGGGGCCGCAAGGTCTAAGGCTTTGCGACTGATCTTGGCGAGTGTGCTCAATGCCGAAATTCGTACCGTATCCCGGGAAGAAGCCGGTGCGGCGGGAACTGCGATGATTGCAGCGGTGCAGCAAAAACTTTTTCCCGATATGGCCGCTTGCGCCAAAGCTTGGGTTGATCCGTATCTTGGCTCATCCACCAAGCCAGATGCCGAACTGACGAGCCGATATGAAAAAGTTTTTCCTCATTATGTGGAAGCGCGCAAAGTGATGCGTCCGATCTGGCGGGGGTTGCGCGGGGGCTGATCTGCCTCTTTTTGCAATCGCAAAATTCATACTTGCATAAAAATTCAGACTATGTATAAAAATACCATTCACCACCCAGAGGCTCCATGGCACCTGCACACACATTGTCTGATCCGACTGATCTTGATGGTCTACGCCGCTTTCTGAAGGCGGAAGACAAGGATTCGCGTTTGCTGCCTTTGGAGATGCTGCGGCTTGAGATTTCGGAAGATGCCCATTTGAAATTGGCTGATGCGGCGACGGAAGCTCTGGCCTCGAATGGCAAGACGGGGGCGGCCTCGATTGTTCTGCTGACGGACACTTCGGCGATCATGCGTGGCGATCAGCTGCTGAGTGCACTTGTGCGATCACAACTCAAAGCTCACATTGTGAAAACTGTGGTGCTTGATGGTGGCCATGCGACGCTTCACGCCGATGAAGTAACATTGGACACAGCGGCTGCGGCTGCAGAGGGTGCTGATCTCATCATCACCATCGGCTCGGGCACCATGACCGATGTGGGCAAGATGGCGGCGACACGCAATGGCGGCATCCCTCAGATTGTGGTGCAGACAGCGGCCTCGGTTGACGGCTTCACTGACAATGTGTCGGTGATTTTGCGAAATGGCGTGAAGCGCACCGTGCCATCACGTTGGCCAACCATTGTTCTCGCCGACACCACTACGATTGGTGCTGCACCGCGCGAGCTCAACACCTCTGGCTTCGGAGAAGCGATTTCTTTGTTCACGGCTCCCGCCGATTGGTATCTTGCCAATCTTGTGGGTCTCGACAACACTTTCAATCCCGCTTCGATGGAATTGTTGAAAGCCGCTGCTGCTGAACCACCAACTTGGGCCAATGGTGTGGCAACGGGCGATGCTACTGCCACGCGCGAGTTGACGAAACTCCTCGCATTGCGCGGCATCGTCTCTGGGATTTCCAACACCACGGCGTGTCTTTCAGGCGTTGAACATGTGATCAGCCATATGCTGGACCTGCATCATGCGGCCCATCATCAGCCGATTGGTTTACATGGCGCGCAGGTGGGTGTGGCAACGCTTTTGGCGACCAAGTTGTGGCGGAATGTCATTGATGGTGATTTGATCAAAGCAGCACTGTTGAAAAAGCCCGATGCAGTCAAATTGGAAGCGCGGGTACGCAAAGCCTTTGGTCACCTCGATTCCGGCATTGTCGATGAATGTTTGCGCGATTGCAGGAAGAAGCAGGCTTTGATTGAGCAGAATTGGGCGAGCTTCGTTTCCGTCGTTGAAAACTGGAAACAGCATTGTGCAGAGTTCGATAAAATGGTGCAGCCACCGGAGAAATTGCGTCCGGCACTTCAAGCCTCTGGTGCTCCAGAAACCTTCTCTGCACTCAACCCATCAATATCGACAGATCTTGCACGTTGGGCTGTTGCGAATTGTTTCGTCATGCGCAACCGCTTCAACCTTGTTGATCTCCTCGATCTCATGGGCCTGTGGACCGATGACATGGTCGATTGGATGATGGCATGAGCCGCGATCTCGTTATCGGAGTGGATTGTTCGACGACTGCGAGCAAAGCCGTGGTGTGGGATCTGGCTGGCAAGGCTATTGCAACAGGTCGCCGCACTTATTCACTTGATCATGTACGCTCAGGCTGGGTGGAACAACATGCGCCAGATTGGTGGAGTGCGACTACAGCGGCCATTCATGATGCAGTGGCGCAGGTGGGCGGTGATCGTATTGCCGCAATCGCCATAACCCAACAGCGTGAAACATTTGTCTGTCTCGATGCCGCAGGAAATCCTATTCGCCCGGCAATGACATGGATGGATATGCGCGCCACCGCAGAGGTTGAAGCTTACGGCACCGAAGAGGTCCACCGCATCACTGGCAAGCCGCCAAACCCAACCCCTGCCTGGTACAAACTTTTGTGGCTGCGCAAACACGAACCTGAAACCATTGCGCGAACTGCCCACGTTGTCGATGTTGCGGGTTATCTCGTGCAGAAATTGACGGGCGAATGGGCAACGTCCTGGGCTTGTTCCGACCCGCTCGGTCTGGTTGACATGCAGCGGTTTGACTATGATGAAAATTTACTGGACATGGCGGGGCTGGTGCGCAGCAACGTCAGTCGGTTGTTGCCGCCGGGTGCCATTGCTGGCAACTTAACACCAACCGTTGCTGCAGAACTTCAACTTCCCGCTGGTCTTCCCATTGTGATCGGTGCTGGCGACGGCCAGTCGGCAGGCCTCGGCTGCAATGTCACGCGCCCGGGCCGGGCCTATCTCAACATCGGCACGGGAACGGTGTCTGGTGTTTATTCCGAAAAATACAGTTACGCGAAGGCGTACCGCACTGTAAGCGGCCCTGTTCCTGGAACCTATATCCTCGAAACCTTCATTGGCGGGGGTACACAAAACATTGTCTGGTTTGTTGAACAGCTTTCGGGGTTGGACGCTGCAACCCTGAAACCTGGTGAAACGCCCGAACAGATTCTGGAAGCCATCGCCGCTCAAGTGCCGGACGGCTCCGAGGGGCTTCTCTGCCTTCCTTATTGGACTGGTGCTATGTCGCCCTATTGGGATGGCCATGCCCGGGGCGCATTTGTTGGTCTGTCAGGCTTGCATGGCAAAGCCCATATGTATCGCGCCATGCTTGAAGCCGTGGCGCTCGAAGAACGACTGCTCTTAGGCGGCATCGAAGCCGCAACGGGATCACCGATCGATGAGATTATAGTGGTGGGTGGCGGTGCCCGCAGCACGCTATGGTGCCAAATCATCGCGAATGTGCTCGGCCGTTCTGTGCGCTTTGCGAGGGAACGGGAAAGCACAGCGTTGGGAGCAGGCATTCACGCAGCAGCGGCTTGCGGTCTTTACAAAGATATCCGCGAAGCTGCCAATGCCATGACCGGTGTTGAGAAAAGCTTTGAACCCGATGCAGCGTCACACGCGCGCTATGCCGACATTTTCGAAGCCTATCGCAGCATCTATCCCGGCTTGAAAGACACCTTCCGTCTGATGGCGGAGAAAATGCCGTGAAGAAGGCTGCACCCAATCGCTTCTCACGTCTCGACATCCAACAAATGCGGCTGATCACACGGGTTGCGCGCCTGCACCACATGCAAGGTCTGCGACAAGCTGAAATTGCCGAAACCCTTCAGATTTCCCAAGCCAGCGTGTCGCGTTTTCTCGCTCTTGCAGAAGAGCATGGCATCGTCCGCACCATCGTGGTGCCGCCGGAAGGGTTTTATCCCGAACTCGAAGAGGGATTGGCTGCGGCTTATGGTCTGCAAGCTGTTTATGTGGTTGATATCACCGCGCGCGAAAGCGGCGTTGAGCTGATTTTGGGTGCTGCGGCAGCGCGGCATTTGTCGGCTGAATTGGAGGGTGGTCCGGTTTTGGGGCTGACTTCGTGGAGCACCACGTTACGTGAAATGGCGCGGCATATGGAGCCACGGGCTGGGAGTGGCATCAGACGCGTTGTTGAATTGCTGGGCGATCTTGGTTCACCGCGCTTACAGCACGAAGCCACTCTGGCCACCCAACAAGTCGCACGGGCTTTTGACGCCGAGCCGGTTTATCTCCGCACACCGGGTGTCATGCCCAGTGCGGAATTGCGCAGTGTTGCATTGGCTGATGTGCATGTGCAGAGCGCATTAAAGTTGATGGACAACGTTGATGTGGCCTTTGTTGGAATTGGTCCTGCAGACTTCCACGGAGCGCTGGAAGCAGGTGACAACTTTTTTACAGAGCAACAATTGGCAGAGCTGCGGGCTTTAGGTGCCGTAGGGCAATTGCATCAGCGATTTATCAATGCGGCTGGTGAAGCTGTATCAACATCGCTCGATGAGCATGTTGTTGGCATCACGCTTGCGCAATTGCGAAAGGTGCGGCGCAAGATTGCCGTGGCTGGTGGTTTGGCGAAACATGAAGCCGTCGCTGCAGCACTGAATGGAAAATGGATTGACGTTCTCGTCACCGATATCAACACGGCACATTATTTGATGGCCAATTACACGAAAGGCAAACCATGACAATTCCCAATGATTTTCTTCTGGAAATGCAGCGGCGAATGCTGCGCATCCGATTTTTTGATGAACGCGCATCCAAGATGGTGAAGCGCGGCGAAATTCCGGGCACGGTTCACACATCGATTGGCCAAGAGGCGCAGGTGGTGGGCGCCACCATGGCGCTAGGCGATGGTGACTACATGACGGGCAATCACCGCAGCCACGGTCACCCCATCGGCAAGGGGGCAGCACTTGGGCCGCTTATGGCGGAACTTGTGGGCAAGGCGTGGGGCGTGTGCGGCGGCAAGGGCGGCTCCATGCACTTGGCGGACTTCAAGGTTGGAAGCCTCGGTGAATCAGGCATCGTAGGATCCTCCATTCCCATTGCTACGGGGGCTGCCTTGTCCAGCAAAGTGCTGGGCAATGGCCGTGTGTCATTGGCATTCTTCGGTGATGGTGCAGCCAATCAGGGTTGTCTCTATGAAGCGATGAACTTAGCCTCGGTGTGGGCACTACCAATCATCTTCCTATGCGAAAATAATCAATATGCATTATCAACGCCTGCGCACACTGTAACTGCTGGCAAGATTTCCGATCGCGCGACAGGCTTTAATATGCCGGGTGTTCGCGTTGAAGACGGGCAAAGCGTTTTGACGGTTTATGACGCGGTGCGCACAGCGGTTGATCGCGCGCGTGCTGGCAAGGGGCCGAGCCTTGTTGAAGTGATGACATATCGTTTCAACGAACATTCAGAAGGTTTGCGTCTCGCAGTTGATTATCGCGACGCAGAGCAGAAGGCTGCGTGGTTGAAACGCGATCCCATCAAACTGTTCCGCGCCCATTTGCTTGAACAAGGTGTTGCCGATGAAGCAACACTAGCAGACCTTGAAGCGGAGGTTATGGCGGAAGTGGATGCTTCCGTCGCGTTCGCCAACGAGAGCCCTTATCCAGAACTCTTTGTCGCCTTCAAAGACATTTACACCGAACCTTTCGGAGCAACATCATGACCATTACAAGTTATCTCGGCGCCATTGGCGAAGCGCAACGCGAGGCCATGGCGGCTGATGAACGCGTCATCATCATGGGTGAAGACGTGGAGGCCAATGTCTATGGCACCATGGGCGGCGGCAAGTCCCGCGCCGACAAAGGCGACTTCCTGCAGATGTTCGGGGCCAACCGCATTCGCAATACGCCAATCTCAGAAGAGGTAATGGTGGGAGCCGCTGCAGGGGCGGCCATGACGGGTCTTCGACCTATTGTTGATCTGTCCTACTCAACCTTCCTGTACATGGCGATGGATCAGTTCATCAATCAGGTGGCCAAGAGCCGTTACATGTTTGGGGGGCAGGCGTCACTCCCCGTCGTGTTCCGCTCCGCGATGTTCTATGGCCTGAGCACAGCAGCCCATCACTCTGATCGGCCATATCCAATGTTCATGAACATGCCAGGCCTTAAGATCATGGTGCCTGCTTCGCCAACCGATGCGAAGGGATTGTTGCGTACGGCGATTGATATGGATGATCCTGTCATGTCCTTCGAAGCCTGCCTGCTCTGGGGCCTGAAGGAAGATGTGCAGGATGGCGAGTTTCGCATACCCTTCGGCGTGGCCCGCACCGTGCGGCAGGGCACCGATGTGACCCTTGTCGCAATCTCGTCGGCGGTTCAACAAGCTATTCTCGCCGCGAAGACGTTAGAAGCTGAAGGCATCTCCGTTGAGATCATTGATCCGCGTACGCTTGTGCCGTTTGATTCAGATGCGGTTTTGAATTCCGTGGCGCGCACGGGAAGATTGGTCATCGCCGACCCCGCCAACCGTACCTGTGGTGCTGCTGCTGAAATTTCTGCAATCGTTGCCGAACAAGCATTCGATTGTTTGAAGGCGCCGATCATTCGCGTGACGACTCCGGACACTCATATCCCCTTCAGCCCGGCGATTGAAAAACAGCTTTATCCGAATGCGGAAAAAATTGCGGATGCTGTCCGCAAGGTGACCGGTTCAAAAATGAAAGGACTCTGATAATGGCAAACATAAAGGTACTTCTGCCCCAATGGGGCATGGGCATGGGCGAAGGCAAAATCGTCAAGTGGCTGAAAGCCGTTGGCGACACGGTTGCCGAGGACGAGCCGCTCGCCGAAATCGAAGCAGAAAAAACCACGGAAACGTTGGAATCTCCGGCGGCGGGTGTGCTCACCGAGCTTCTGTTCGACGTCGACTCTGTCGTTGAAGTACGAACCCCAATTGCTGTCATCAAGATTTCGTAAACCTATTCGCAAAGGATTTTAAAATGCCCTGGGCCAATCCCCGTAAACTGATCGAAGATGCACGTGCTGGCAAATATGCTGTGGGTGCTTTCAACATGCATAATGATGAAACCACTGAGGCGCTGGTGCGTGCCGCCGAACAGGCCAACTCACCCGTGATCCTGCAAGTGGGCCGAGCTTTAGTGCCTCATGTCGGCTTGAAGCGCGGCTTTGAAATGACCAAACGCATCGCCGAAGAATCCGATGCGCAATTTGTAATTCACCTGGATCATGGTCCATGGGATGAATGCCTCGAAGCCATCAAGCTTGGCTTTAATTCCATCATGTGCGATTTCGCGCATCTGCCGTTTGAAGAGAACATTCGCATGACGAAGCGCGTCGTCGAAATGGCCCATGACTTTGGCATTCCGGTGGAAGCCGAACTCGGCAAGATTCCTGATGTTGGTCAAAGTGTGAACTGGGAAGATTATTACACGACAGTTGAAGAAGCGACTCGCTTCGTTGCGGAAACCGGTGTTGATTATCTCGCCATATCCGTGGGCATTGTGCATGGTGTGATCCCGGGCTTGAAGCCGGAACCTTTGTCGATCAAACGCACGCTTGAGATCCGCGATGCCACGAAAATTCCGTTGGTGCTGCATGGCGCGTCCGGCATTCCGGTAGACGAAGTGCAATCTGCCAAGGCTGCAGGCGTGCATAAGTTCAATGCCGATACGGATCTTCGTCACGTGTTCCGCCAAGGCATGCTGGATGTCTGGTCCAAGGGTGACCACCAACTTGAAGACGCGATGGCCGAAGGCCGCAAGCGCATGATTGTGGCAACCATCGAAAAGATGGAACTCTATGGCTGCGCTGGTAAAGCCAAGGCTGCGTAGTGGACGTTTTCGGCGGGCCATTCCAGATTATTGATGATACGGAATTACCCGCCAATTCGCGTCCTTCTCCGCAAGACTATGCCGCATGGGTAAAGCAGCAACTGACAGGGTTGCGCCAAGGTGATCACGCCGTCCTGCGGTTCCGCCGGCCGCGGCCGACAGCGGCTTTTTCACCGCAAGATACAACTCACCCGGACTACGAGCAGATCAAAGAGCGCGCGCGGACACGTGGCTTCGAACCCATTGAGCGCGGCACGGGTGGCAGGCTCACAATGTTTGATGAAAACGCTTTGGGCATTACTATTTTAGCGCCCCATGCTGAGCCACATAAGCATTTGATGAAGCGCTATGAGATACTTTCGGCGGCCATCGCCACGGCGCTGAACAATCTTGGAATCGACGCTCGGGTCGGTGAATTGCCGAATGAATATTGCCCTGGCAAATACAGCGTTAATGCGGAAGGCCGCATTAAGCTTGTGGGTGTGGCGCAACGCATGAACCAGCGCTGTTTGCAAATGGGGGCCATTATTTCGGTGACACGGTCAGACGAAGCCTGTGCCGCTATTGCGGAGGCCTACCACGCCATGGGGCTGAACTTTGATCCCAAGACCTATGGCGCCATTGCGGACTTTCAACCGTCTTTGACCAATGCCGATGTACGCTCAGCCTTGATGAAATCCGTCAGCGCAGCGCTGCATCAGACCTGACGTTCTTCACACTGCGGCGGGCGAGCTCGGCTTCTGCATGTTCAATCTCCGCTTTGGTGCGGGTCTTGTTCCAGCCCAGCGCATCAGCAGCAATCTTTGCTGTTTCGTGAATTGCCGCTGGCGTAAGCAAACCTTCCATGGTGATGGCCGTGCGGCGCAGCAGCAAGTCTGCGAGGTGGCGCACGTTTTCGTGGGCGCAAATGTAAGCGATCTCACCGGTGCTATAGCCAGGGAGCGATGACATCGGCCGGTCCTGGGTTGTTGCTGCGAATTTCTGCACCGCTAGGGCTTTAGTGCCATAGCGATCCAGCAGCTCACCACCGCGTGTTCCAATCTTGCCAACCATGGCATTGCGGCTGTTGTCATCGCGGGGATAGTTGCGCCCGCCGCCAATCGCCAGATCCATAGTCGACACGACACGCGGCTTACCAAGCAGCGACAACACGGCGTCACAGGATTGTTCCGAGAAGGCGCGGAAGGTTGTCCACTTGCCACCGATCAACGACAGCACGGAAACATCCGTGCCCGGCAGCTTGTCACGGCCAATACTGTGGTCGCGCGAAACATCGCCAATGTCCTTGCCATTGGCGCGCGGCAGTGGCCGAACGCCGCTGTAGGTTAAGATCACGTCATCACGCGTCAATTTGATGTCTGGGAAAATTTCGCTGACGACGCTGAGCAGATAGTCGGTCTCTTCACTGCTGCAATGGGCGAGGTCAGGGTCTTTCTGGGCAAGATCAGTTGATCCCACAAGTACGTTGCCGAAGAAGGGATAGAGCAGATTGAAGCGGCCATCCTTGCAGCCGAAATACATCATGCGGCCTTGGGTTGCCTGTAACAGGGCTTCATGCTTCACGATGAGATGGGCACCCCTTGAACCCCCTATATAGCTGGAGGCGATGCCGAGGTTGTCATTCACCTTGTCGATCCAAGCCCCACTGGCATTGATGACAACATCTGCCGTGACCTGGCTGGTTTCCTCGGTCACAAGATCCTTAAGCGTAAACGCGCCTTGCTGTGGCTTTCCATGAACCTCAGTGTAGGTGCGCAGTGCGCTTCGGGGTTGAGCCGCAAGTCCATCCAGCACGAGTTCCAAGCCTAAGCGCTCAGCATGCGTCACGCGGCCTTCGTAATACAGACCCGCCGCCACAGCATCTTTCGTTACCGCAGGAAATTGTTCGCGCAGCTTGTTCCTGCCGAAGAAGCGATGATCGGGCAGGGCCTTCACCTTGCGGTTATAGAAATCATAAATGCGGAGGCCAATTTCGATGAGCAGCGCTCCACGCTCCTTGATCCGCGCCTTGAATCCGAGATAGCCTAGCATTGCGTCTTGTAAGCCTGCAAACCAAGAGTTGACCGGGAACACAACTTCCAGCGCCTTCACATAGTGGGGGGCATTATTCAAAAGTCGGTTCCGCTCCATGGCCGATTCACGAACCAGCCGGAACTCATTGGTTTCAAGATATTTGATACCGCCATGAATGAGACGTGAAGGTGCAGCACTGGCACCGCTGCACACATCGACACGGTCAACCAGGAGGCAATCCACGCCTTGCAAGCAAAGATCACGAAATGTACCGCAGCCATTGATGCCAGCACCAATGATCAAAACGGAATAATGTGATTTCTTATGTTCAATTGATTCTAAGGACATTTCAAACCGCTGTTTAGTGCTTCATGTTAAATTTGTAAGCTAGCATTTCGTCACGTCTTTACTGGTCGCCGTCCAAACGCAACGGCAACAATGATCAACCCCCCGGCGATCATCATTTGCTCGCTTACGTCGAGCCCCATAATGATTAGTCCGTTGTTTATAGTCCCGATTAACAATGCCCCAACAAAGGTGCCGATAACCGTGGCTTTGCCGCCAAACAAACTCGTTCCGCCGAGAATAACAGCTGCAATGGCAGCCAGCTCAGCACCTGTTCCAAATGTATACCGTGCGGTCTGCATCATGCCAGAATAGAGAAGTCCAGCAAGGGCGCCCGCTGCGCCGCTTATCAGAAAACAATAAATCTTGACGCGGTCAACCGGAACACCTGAATATCGTGCTGCCACGGGATTACCACCCGCTGCCAATACCTGCCGTCCAAACGTCGTATAGCGCAACACAATGTGGCCAATGACGACAACAACGAGTGACCAGACGAAGAGTGAAGGGAAAGGCCCAATTTTTCCGCTGCCAAAGAAGCTGTTGAATGTGGATTCCGCGATGGCCACAGGTTTTGTATAGGTCACGCGCATGTCCAACCCGCGGATCAATTGCATGGAACCTAAGGTCACTAGAAACGATGGTATTTTGAAAAAAGTGACGAAAAAGCTGTTGAGAGCCCCAACCGCGAGACCACTCAAAATTCCTGCGATTACACCAGCCACGATGCCATAGCCTGCCGTCATGGTGAGCGCTGCAACCAATGCCGAAAGAGCAGCCGATGAACCGATTGAAAGATCAAGTTCACCAGCCGCAATAACGAAGGTCATGGCAATAGCCATAATAGCAATCATAGATGTTGTGCGCGTGATATTGAATAGGTTTGCAACGGTGAGAAAGCCCTTATCACCAATTGTGAATGCAAAAAATACGAGGACAATTGCGAAGAAAATATAGACCACAAAGTCGCGCCATTGAAATTGTTTAGTCTTGGGAACAATAGCGGGCGTGGCATTGGCCACGTTCACACTAGCTTTGGACTGCATGATGAAGAACCTCTTCTGATGCGATGTTGCGGCGATCAAGCTGGTTAATGAGATTGCCATCTTGTAAAACGAGAATACGGTCGCTCATGGCGAGCAGTTCTTCAAATTCAGATGATATGACCAAAACTGCAGCGCCATTGTCGGCGAGTTTCCGCACAATTTCAACTATGTCTGATTTTGCGCCAATGTCGACGCCCAATGTTGGTTCGTCAAGAATGAGCAGCTTTGGCGCACGTACAAGCCATTTCGCGAGGACGACTTTTTGTTGATTTCCGCCCGATAGCTGATGAACTTCTTTGTCGGGGCTGTCAGTCTTAATGCCGAGCAGCTTGATGAATTCCAGAATCTTGCGGGCAGCACCGCGTTCATCGACAAAATTTCGGGTCTTGAAAATATCAAGATTTGGCAGCAAAAAATTTTCGGCCACACTGTGGTCAAGAATGAGACCTTGCCTGCGGCGACTTTCGGGAACGAGCGCAATTCCAGCGGAGATAGCATCCGCCGTTGAAGTGATGGTTTTGCCATTGAGTTGCACCACGCCACTGTCTGGTGTCTTGATCCCAAAAATAGTCTGGGCAATTTCTGTGCGTCCCGACCCCATGAGCCCAGCAAGGCCGACGATTTCGCCAGCTCTGATCTGAAAGCTCACATTGCGATACTCTCCCGCCGCTGAGATGTTCTCGACAGCAAGCACGACGGGGGCATCAGCGCTGGAATTGCGTTCGCGCCATTGCAATGAAGACTTTGTGCCAGGGCCCAACATAGCGTCAATCAATACTGGCATCGAGATGTTTTTGCATGTGTCGGTGAGAACAATCCCGCCATCTCTCATGACCGTCACGCGGTCGCAGATTTCAAAAATTTCTGCCATGCGGTGCGAAATGTAAATGATCGAAATGCCGTTACTTTGAAGTCTGCGCACGATGCGGAACAGTGCACTAGTTTCATGTTCCGACAGTGAAGACGTCGGTTCGTCCATGATGAGGATTTGCGCATTCTGTGAAAGTGCCTTGGCAATCTCGACCATTTGGCACGCCCCAGAGCTGATGTCTTCAACGCGCGCATTTGGATCAATGTCTTCACCAAGGTCTGCCAGTATTTCCCGTGAACGGCGGACTGCTTCGCTGTCGTTCAGAAAATAGCCGGAGCGCGGCTCACGGTGAAGAAATATATTTTGTGCGACTGTGAGTGTTGGGATCAGGCTCAGTTCCTGAAAAATCATGGCAATTCCGGCCGCTTCGGCATCACGGGGCGTGGCGAATTGGTGTGACTTGCCGTTGATAACAATCTCGCCGGAGTCGCGGCTATAGATCCCCGTGAGAACTTTCATAAGTGTTGACTTGCCAGCACCATTGCCACCCATGAAGGCGTGGACTTCACCTTTTTGCAGGGTAAAGTTCACTTGCTTCAGCACAGGGATATTGCCGAACGACTTCTCTATATTGCGCATTTCGAGAATGTTGGGGTTGGCCACTGTCGTATCCTGGGCAAGTTGGAAAGATTGGGTGTTGCTGCGGCCAGCGCCGTTCGACGCTGGCCGCAGTTTTTGAGTATACGTCGATACCTTACTTCTTAAGATCAGCTGCCATCTCGGCTGGCAGTTCCTTGCGGTAGATGATCTTGTAAGACGCTGCAAGATTGCCGCGGTTCACGGCTACTGGTGGCACCACAACATAAGGAGGGGTCTTCTCACCAATCAGGGCAAGCAAGCCCACCGATGCTTCAGCTACGCCTTGATCATAAGGGCGTTGTGAAGATATGCCGGCGATGAAACCATTCTTTGCCATGTTGGCGGCAACGATCTGGTCAAAGTTTTCATTAGCAATCTTGAACTTGTCTGGCGTCAGGCCTGCAGTTTGTGCCGCAGTCACTGCGCCCATGGCTGGAATACTCCATGACGCATACATTCCATTCAGCTTCGGATAGCGAGCAAGCACGGCCTGCGCTACTTCTTGGCCCTTGTCTGGATTGTCGTGGCCAACGGCTGCAACCAATTTGATGTCAGGATATTTTGCCATCAAACGGGCAACAAAGCCGATATAACGGAGGTTGGTGACATAGAAATCATTGGCAAAATACATAGCAGCAACTTCGCCTTTGCCGCCGATTGCTTTTGCCAGTTCGTCGGCAATGTACATACCAAGCGCCAGATTGTCGGAAGACACAATCGACACGTAGTCTTTGCCCGGATCCATGCCTTCAACGGCTTGGTCGATGAACACGACCTTTGCGCCACCGTCTTTGATGGCCTTGAACGCGGCTGCTGTGGTCTTTCCATTCAATGGGATAGAAACAACGAGGCTGGGTTTTAACACGGCGATGGTATCGAGGTCAGCAATTTGTTTAGCATCGTCCCAGTTGGCATTGGTTTCCGCAACGACTTTAACGCCGTATTTTTCGAACGTTTCCTTGAGGCCGATCAGTTGTTCAGAAGCCCAGTCATCACCCAGCCAACCCATGGAAAGTCCGACGGTGAAGTTGCCAGCCTTGATCTTGGCGGCCTGTTCGTCTGTGATCTTAATGGAAGAGCCGAGTACGCCCACTTCACCACGTTGGCCTCCGCTGACTACGGTGTTTGAGAGGTCGTCAATCTTGGCGAGCTCAAGTGTTTTTGCCGAAGGTGCGGTGTACCAAAGGGGTTGTTGGATGTCGGCAGCTATGTTGTCTGCTGCGAATGTCATGGTGGACATGGTCATGCAGGCGAGCAATGCGGTCGTTGCTTTGAGAATTCCGCGTCTTGTAGAGGTCATGTTTCGTCTCCTGTTGATAATTGTTTTGGTTTATTCAGCGGTTCAGCATGAATTCACGAAGCATCTTGGCGAGGCGGTCTTCTGCTTCCCAAGACAAACTGTGGCCGCACTCTTCAAAGACTTCGGCGCGTTCAACGCCGGTGGAGACTTTCTTCATCTGGTCTTCGACGAGAGGGCCGAAAAATTCAGGTGCGCCAACTGTCATGATCGGCAAAGTCAGCTTGGTCTTTTTGAGTTCTTTGTTGATGCGGGCGTTCTTGAGGCCCGCACGATATGTTTCAAGGCAACCACGCAGACCGCCAGGCGCTGCCAACCGCGCGATCCATTCATCAATGGCCTCATCGGATATCGCATTGGGGTTCCATGTCTCTGCTTTGATCCAGAATTCCCAGAATTCGCGTTCCCGGCCGGTGATCAGCATTTCTGGCAGATGGGGAATCCAGAAAAATGGAATGTGCCAAACCCAAACGCCTTGTTGGCGGAATTGCGCGGAGATGTTATCTGGTGTAAATTGCGACCATTCTTCGAGGCCTTCACCCGACAGTAGCATTTCGCAAAAAGAAAGTGTCTTGACGCGGCTTCGTTCTGTTGCAGCGAGGGCATAGGCGAATTCGGCGCCGCGATCCTCACCATGAAGATGGAATGCCTCATGGCCCAAGAATGTCATGAGCTCCGCCATATCCTTGGCGTTGGTCAATGAGTCATAACCTTCTTCCGCAGGAGGCTTGTCCGTATAACCAAAGCCGCGAAGGTCAGGCGCCACGACTGTGAAGTGTTCTGTGAGCAGCGGAAACAGCTTAGCCCAATAGAAATTGGTCTTCGGCGTTCCGTGCAGGAGTAGCAGCGGTTCACCTTGGCCAGCGGTGACATAATGCATCCGGATGCCGTTCACACGTGCGCGACCATGTTTTACAGGTTGACCCTTGTGATCAAAAATCTCCGCCATGGAACCTCCCGAAAATACCAAAATGAACTTTTGTTATTTATTTTATATGAATGTTCACTACATTTGCACAAATGTCAACCCAAAAAAGTTATGTTCAATTCCTTTGTGGATGGATAACTACGCTGGGAAGTGGTAGTTTGCCGTTATCTCTCTGAATTTAGTTAAAATATTAAATGCGACGCCCCTATGTTGGTTATCGCTCCGCCCTCAAACAGGATGTAGTGTCTGACATTTATATGTTTAACGTTGACAAATGTTCACAATAGTGATGAATTAAATATTAATCGTCTTTGATAAAGTTCAGCGGTTCTGATTGCAAGGCGGCAGAGCTCAACCCATTCGGTTCCAGTTCTGCAAAAGCAGTGTTACGTCTGAGTGCTGGTTTCAGAGGCTCGCCGATATATTTAAAACCAAAAACGAAGCGATAAGACAAGCAAAGGGAGAAAAGCAATGGCAACAGCGCTGGATAAATTCGCCAACATGAAACCTCATTGGGATGAGCCGGTGATGATTGAGTCGCACCAGAACGGTGTGCGCACTAAGAAGATGAATCCCAACACGCCTGTGACCCATGATGAATTGGTTAAAGATGCCATTCTTTGCTGGGATGCCGGCGCCACTGCCATCCATGTTCACAACTCCAACTTCGATCTGCTCGGCAAAGCTGCATTTGATGACTACATGATCGCATGGAAGCCCATACTCGAAGCACGGCCGGACATAATCTGGTATCCCACCACCTGCAACAACTTGCTCGTAGCACCAAACGATTGTGGCCTTGAGCATGTCGACTACCTCAACAAGCACGCTAATGTGCAGCTTGCTGTTGTGGATACGGGCATTGATCAATTCGCCGTCGACGAAGATGCTCATGGTAACGTGACGGGTCGCGCCTATGGCTGGGACCTTACACAAGTTGCGCGCCAAGTCGAATTCTGCCGCAAGCGCGACATTGCCATGATCTGGGGCGTCTATGAACCCGGCTTCTTGCGCGTTGCCCGCCACTATGTCGATCGCGGCATGTTCACCAAGGGCTCAAACTGGGATTTCTACTTCGTCGGAAAATATGGGCTTACTTCAGAAAAGCCGATTGGGGTTTGTGGCATGGAGCCTTCGCTTGAAAGCCTCTATTACTATCTCGACATGATCGCCCAGGCAAAACACAAACTTCCCTGGTTCATTTCTATCTGGGGCGAGGGCGACTATGACTATCGTCCGCTGATGCGCCGAACCATTGAGTTGGGCGGCCACGTCAAAACCGGCTTGGAACTGCACTACAGCCCGAACCGGAATCCAACGAACCTTGAACTCCTTAAAGAAGCACAGGACATTGCGCGTGAAGTAGGCAGGCCTATTGCAACCCAGGCTGATGCACGCCGCATTATGAACATCACATAGTATGGAATTGACTATCCATACTTGCGTCCCCGGCTGGCATACTGTGTCAGCCGGGAGATTTTCCTGACGTTTGACGTTGGGCAAAGTATGTTAGGACGAGGTATGACTTTCCAAGAACCAACAGATCACGCAAAAACCCGCATCGCCTGGCTATATTATATGGAGGGGATGACGCAGGACGAAATCGTCAACCAAACCGGGTTAAACAGATCGAAAGTTTTGCGCATCCTTGCAGCTTCCAGACTGGATGGCACCGTCCAAATTCGTGTCACAACCAACCTCACCAAGTGTATCGAACTCGAACGCGCGCTCGAAGAGCGTTGGGGTTTTTCCCGCGCCATTGTCATTCCAGAGCCCCAAGACCAAAACCAGACCAGCTCAATTTTGGGCGCAGTGCTCGGGTCTTACATATCTCAAAATGTTTCAAGCCATATGACCATTGGTTTGGGTTGGGGAAAAACGCTGACCAGCGCCCTGCCATCAATCGTGTGCCCAAGACTTGAAGGCACGCGCGTCTTATCGATGCTCGGGGGACTGACGCGCGTTAGCAACGTTAATCCGTCTGAATTCGCCTGGCGCGTTGCAGATCGACTTAATGCTGAATGCTATCAATTGACAGCGCCCGTGTTTGCGCCTGACCCCGAAACAAAGGCCGCACTTATCGCTCATTCCGGCATCAAGGAAATTTTCATGCAGGCTCGCTCGCTCGACATGGCGATTGTTTCTGTTGGTGCGTTGATGCCAAATTCCGCTTTCGTCGAATATGGCCTGTTGAGCAGGGATGAGATAGCCTCGTTGCATGCTGCTGGTGCCGTGGGTGATGTACTTTGTCATTTTGTCGATGAGGAAGGCAACATTCTTCGCCATCCGGTGAATGACCGCGTGATTGCCGTCAATCCTGAGCAACTTAGTGCTGCCCGTAACATGGTTCTAGTGTCTGGTGGTTGGCACAAAGTCAAAATTGTGCGCGCCGCGATCAAGTTGCTGCGCCCGAAAGTACTCATCGTAAATGAAAGAGTAGCCGAAAATCTAGTGCTTCCGTAGCATTGAACTTCAATCTACTGCTTTGCTTCTGCGACGATACGTTCTGCAACACTTTCATCTGTAACAAGCACGTGCGGCTTAAGGAGTTTCATAGCTGCGCGAACCACGTCAAATTTTTGCCACCCGCCTGAGGCGAGCACGATTTTCCGAGTTTTGCCAAGATCACTCGGGTCAATGGCTAAAACGCGATGATTAATCGGGTGATCTATCACTTTGCCATTCGCATCAATGAAACGGCAAAGCACGTGGCCTACAGCACCTGCAGCCTGAAGGCCCGCAATATCTTCTCGCTCCAAAAGGAAGAATTGAGAAACTGTCGAGTAAGGTGAGAGATCGCCTGCTGTGACAATAGCAAGGTCCAACGATTTGGACGCCACCACAATCTCATTTATGCCCGCGTGGGTGAGTAGCGCGTCGCGCGTACGAATATCAGGTGCGAACACGGGTGCAGCCATCAAATAGCACTCTGCGGAAAGCCGGTCTGCGAATCGCCAGGCAAATTCCGAGGGATTATCTCCGCTCACACGCGTCAGACCGCCCAACATCGAAATGACTTTTATATTTTTCTGTTCCCTGTATTCGATTTGCGAAAGGCTCGCAGACAGCGTGCGCCCCCAGCCCAAACCAATACTCATGTTGTCGTGGAGGATTCCGTTGACATACTTGGCGAGTGCCACGCCAAGGTTTACATATTCTGTTTCGGGATTCTCGCAGTATGGGATGACGATCGCACGCTCCAGTCCTATCAAATTCTCGAGACTGCGCTCCAGTTCAACGCAACGGCTTAAGTTTGTCGCGATACTTATTTGAACAGTGCCGTCTTGACGGGAACTTGCCAAACTACGCAAAACTTTCGAGCGACTAAGTCCGTACGCCTTCGAAATATCCTCTTGAGTCTTGCCCTCCATATAATAGAGCCACGCAACTTTGGTTTTCAGATCGTCGCCTAATTCAGTATTGTTATTTGCGTTTTTTTCCACCGTAGCCGGTCCCAGTCTTCGTACCATTGCAGTCGTTCTCATCATAGCGCAGATCAAACCCTGCTTACCAGTCGACCCACAAGCATAGCCAGCGAGATTTGAATGCTCAGAATGGAGCGTGGGCCCACCCTCGCGGCAGAAGAACGACCTACAATATCAATCGCGGCTCCGGAACAGATCGACTAGAACTGCGAGCAGGACGACAATGCCCACAATAACGCGCTGCCAGAAACCTGAGACATTGAGCAGGACAGTACCATTGGCTAAAACTGCCAACAGCAGTGCGCCCAACATTGTGCCGACAATGGAACCCTGCCCACCGCGCAGACTGGTTCCGCCCAAGATTGCGGCTGTAATGGCACCCATAAGCCAACCTTCACCAACGGATGGTTGGCCTGCGTCCATGCGACTGGCATAGAGAATGCCAGCTAGGGCGGCAAACATGCCTGCAAGGCCGAAGGCGAGAAATTCGACGCGTTTTACATGGATACCGGCGAGAATAGCAGCCTCTCGGTTGCCACCTACTGCAAACACGTTGCGGCCAAAGCGAGTCTGTGTCAGCAACCAGATGAGAAAGGCACCAAGTATCACAAAGATGATGACCGGCAGAGGAACACCTAAAACGTCTCCCTTGCCGAAATAGGTAAAAGGTTCTCCCAGCGGGCGGATTGGGTAACCCTTGGTGATAACAAGCGTCAGTCCTGCGAAGATTTCCCAGGTCGCCAAAGTGACGATGAATGGATTGAGGCGCAAACCCGCCACGAACACGCCGTTGATTAAACCAAGCCCAAAACCGAAAAACATAGTTAGTGGAATGACCAGATAAGGATTTACACCAGCTCCTGTCAGCATGAGTGAACCGATGATGGCTGAAAGACCAGCCGCCGCCCCCACAGAAAGATCTATTCCGCCCACCAGCAGCACCAATGTTTGCCCCAGTGCAACCAAGCCGACAAAGGCAGCTTGTCTCGCCACAACCACCATATTGTAGGACGTAAGGAAATTCTCGGTGGCAAATGATAAGACCAACACCAAAGCCACAAGCGCAACCAGAATGCCGCTGGCTTCCCAACGCCAGAATCTGTTCAATAGGCTGGTATTGCCCCGCATTGGCATCTTTGTGTTCCCTGTTATTTTTGCTACCAAAGACATGAAACTTATCCTCTCTTAGCTCATTGCCAATTGCATCAGTTGCTCCGGACTGACTTCATCAGATTTACAAATGCCTTTCACGCGGCCTTCGTGCATCACCATCACGCGGTCTGACACATCAATCACTTCCTCAATCTCCGAGCTGATGAAGATGATGGACAGACCATTTTCAGTGAAGCGGCGCAGCTCACGCTGGATTTCGAATTTCGCATTCACATCAATGCCGCGTGTGGGCTCATCCATGATCAGGATTTTCGAGTTTTTCATCAGCCAGCGCCCGATAATGACCTTTTGCTGATTGCCACCGGACAGCGACGTGATTCTGTCTTTCTGGTTGCCAATCTTGATCTTTAGGCGGTCGACATAACCTTGGATTTCTTCTTGCATGTCGCGAAAGCGGAAATGGAGTAGGCCGCGAAAACGATCGAGATTGGGCATCGCCATGTTCTCGGTAATGGAAAGTAGCGGGAAAATGCCTTCCTGTTTGCGTTCTTCCGGCAGGTAGACAAGACCGCGGTTGATGGCATCTGCGGGGGACTTTATCTCATGTTCTTCGCCGAATATTCTAACCTTGCCCGTAGTTTTGTGTGTTAGGCCGAAAATGCACTTTGCAAGTTCGGTCCGACCCGCGCCAACCAGGCCCGACACACCAAGAATTTCGCCCTTGCGGAGGTTGAAGCTTACGTCTTCAAACTCACCAGCACGGCTCAGGCCTTCCACCTCCAGCACGGTTTCGGCTTTTTCAAAGTCAGCCCGATGAATCTTTTCAGCGCGGCTTACATCGCGGCCCACCATATGGTTCACCAAGGTTTCCTTGCTGGTGGTCTTGGGATCAAGTTCGGTGATAAACGCGCCGTCACGCAGAACCGAGATGCGGTCAGACAGGGCCAGCACCTCATCGAGGCGGTGCGACACATAGAAGACCGATCCACCCGACGCACGGAAATTGTGAATGTAGGAATAGA
>JAYWEV010000202.1:0-26202 GCA_043779145.1 Aestuariivirga sp.
CCAACATCATGTCCATGGCAAACCTCCGAATCAGGGAGGCCCATGGAATCACACTAAATGCAAACTCCAAACCCCGTTAACTTGAGTTCGACGCCCTGGTTCGCTTGGGCTGCGATTGTTACTTCAGACGCTTTGCTGTATTTTACATGTCGCTTGCGGCACCATGGATTGCCGGAACAAGTCCGGCAATGACAGGGGTTGGGGTATGACAAACCAAATTGTCATCACCGGACTTGTTCCGGTGATCCATTCATCCGCGTTACGCGTGTCGATTAGAGCGTAGCGGTTCAAGTTCGCTTGGCTTGCGATTGTCACTTCAAACGCTTCGCTGTATTTTACAACTCGCGTTCTGAACCATGGATTGCCGGAACAAGTCCGGCAATGACAGGGGGTTGGGTGATGCCAGACCCAACTGTCATCACCGGACTTTGCAGATCAACGGACTTGAACTGATATTTTGCCATTCATTATTTTCTTCATCATCGTCGTGGTCATTCTCTCCAATGCTTCTCGTGGAGGGTGCATGATCATCATTCCGGGCGGCGCGGTTTTTCCCGTGGGCATCGGTTACGCTGTGGTGGATTTTTGCCGTTCACTTGATCCTGTTTATTGTGGTCGCACTGGTGCTGAGCCAGAGTTGGTTTAGATATTTCGTCACACCCCGCAGGCTGCATCAGAATGCTCAATACCGAGGTGATCGAACTATTCCAACAAACACGTGTGGGAACTAAAGTCATAGTATTGTAATTTGCCCTTGACTGTGATTGAAAGCCCCAGATCAAAATTTTGACTGGGGCTTTTTTTATAATGGAACGTCGTTCTTTTTTACGCATGCTGCTTGGCGGTATGGCTGGTATGACAGTGTTGTCGCAGCAGGCTCAGGCCTTCCATTTTGGCAACAAGAAAATTGCAAAAGTGGCGCCAGTTAAAAAGACGAAGTTAAAGATCCGCCGTCCCATCTATCAAGGACGCACAGAGGTTGGTTTTAGCTCCAACGAAAAGCCCGGCACGTTGATCATCAAGACTAACGAGCGCGCACTCTACAAGATTCTAGGAAACGGCAAGGCCATGCGTTATCTGGTGTCCGTCGGCAAGGAAGGCTTCTCTTGGGCTGGCGTGGCCAAGGTGGGCATGAAGCGCGAAAACCCAATTTGGACACCGCCACCCGAAATGATTGACCGCAAGCCTGAATACGCCAAATGGGCCGAAGGCATGCCGGGCGGTTTACCGATCAACCCACTCGGACCCCGCGCCATGTATCTGTTTGATAAGGGCGGAGACACGGGCTTTCGCATCCATGGCACGATCCATCCTGAGTCCATCGGCACTGCGGCCTCATCCGGCTGCATTCGCATGCTGAACAAGGAAGTGATCGAGCTTTATGAGCTGACTAAAGTTGGAACCAAAGTTATCGTCATTTAATGGCACCCGCGCATCCAGCCCATATCGACATGAAAGTGATCTTTGTGATCAGCGTTATATTCGGGGCTGAGCGTTAGGTTGAAATAGTCACACAGGCCGTTGCGCAATTCGTGGAGAAATTCAGAATCTCTGCTACCCGCGTTCCAATCCGATAAAACGCTAATCAGTTTTCCATTGGCAAGGCGCACGCCTGAAATATCAAAAGCGTTAGCTGTGGCATGTTCGCTCATATTTTCAGAACGCGCGATGGTGCGACAACTGTAAGACCCAAAATGCGTGATCTCTTTTACGCCTTGGCCAAAATATTTCTGGGCTGCTGGCTGCACCACATGGCGCTCCCACAAATATAATCGCGCGGCAATATTGCAACGCGTTTGCTCAGGCTTAATCTTCGCAAGCGACAGGCGGTCAAGCGTGAGCGTATCTTCCAAGTAACAGTCTGGGCCGCGGCTGCTGTCGGGCAAAAGTGTGTTGGCGATGCCTGTCTGTCTGATGGATTGCAAACAGGCTTCTGGGTCTCGGTCAAGGTTCTTGAGTTTCAGAGTGCGGAACCAGGACGGGCTTTCACGCAGATCAGGCGGTGTGAACGGATCATAGTGCGCTGGCAAAGTGATGAGGCGTAAGCTGACGGCCAATGCAAACATCATAAATAGAAAGACGGCGGCAATAAACAATCGCACCAAAACAGAGCCTAATCTCATCCCTTAAACATTCCCCCAACAATTAAGTGACTTACCGTTGCCGACGGTTCAAGGCAAAAGCAAGACAAGAGGGCGGCCTTGTGATCTGACCTGATACCTTATGCCGTATTTGCTTTGTTGCAGCGCACTCGTTAAAAGGCGGCAGCGTTTCAAAAGGCAAGTCAATGTCCGGTTCCAAACCCAAAGCGCGGCCCTTATCGCCGCATCTTCAAATCTATCGCCCCATGTTATCAATGACCATGTCGATCATGCACCGCATTACGGGTGTGGCGCTGGCCATTGGCATGATCGGGCTGGTGTGGTGGCTTACCGCAGCTTCGATTTCGGATGGTTATTTTGATCTGGTGCAGGGCTTCCTCTCACATTGGTTTGGGCGGTTGGTTTTGTTTGGCTTCACCTGGGCCTTGATGCACCACATGCTGGGCGGGCTTCGCCATTTGATTTGGGATACAGGGCGCGGGTTTGAACTGAAAACGGTCGAGTGGCTGGTGCGCGCCAATCTGATTGGCTCGGTGTTGCTCACCATCTTGATCTGGGTGATTGGTTGTGGGGTGCGGGCATGAGCATGCGCAGTGATCTCGGCAAGGTGAGAGGCTTGGGCTCAGCCAAATCTGGCACTGAACATTTCTGGATGCAGCGCGTAACGGCCATTGCCAATGTGCCGCTGGTGATCTTTTTGGTGTGGTTTATCATTTCGCATGTGGGTTCAACCCGCATGGATTTTATCGCATCAGTGAAACATCCGCTGATTGCTGTCAGTCTGCTGCTGGCTTTTGCATCCTTCCTTTATCACATGCGACTTGGCCTCCAAGTTGTGATTGAGGATTATGGGCACGGGTCTGCCAAGTTTGCAGCGACTCTATTCAATACATTCTTTGCAGTGATTTTATTCGCCACTGCCGCCTATGCAATTTTGAAAATGAGCTTTGGACTTTGATGGCTGTTTCTTATCCAATTACTGATCATACATTTGATGTCGTCGTTGTGGGTGCTGGCGGCGCTGGTTTGCGCGCGGCACTTGGCGCATCACAGGCAGGATTGAAAACTGCCTGCATCACCAAAGTTTTCCCCACGCGCTCACACACTGTGGCAGCCCAAGGTGGCATCGCAGCGTCTCTGGCCAACATGGGTGCTGATGATTGGCGCTGGCATATGTATGACACTGTGAAAGGCGCTGATTGGTTGGGAGACCAGGATGCAATTGAATATCTGGTGCGCAATGCGCCAACGGCCGTTTATGAGCTCGAACATTTTGGCATGCCCTTTTCACGCACTGAGGACGGCAAGATTTATCAGCGCCCCTTTGGCGGTCATATGATGAACTTGGGCGAAGGCCCTCCCGTGCAGCGCACCTGTGCTGCGGCCGATCGCACAGGCCATGCCATGCTCCACACTTTGTATGGCCAGAGCTTGCGTTATGACACGGCGTTTTTCATTGAATATTTTGCACTTGATCTGATCATGGAAAATGGCGCGTGCCGTGGCGTAATCGCCATGTGCATGGAAGATGGCAGCATTCACCGCTTCCGTTCGCACCAAACAATTCTGGCCACGGGCGGTTATGGTCGTGCTTATTTCTCAGCCACATCTGCCCACACTTGCACAGGCGACGGAAATGCCATGGTGTTGAGAGCAGGCTTGCCGTTGCAAGATATGGAATTCGTGCAATTCCACCCTACCGGTATTTATGGCGCAGGCTGTCTCATTACTGAGGGCGCGCGCGGCGAAGGCGGATACCTTACCAACTCCGCTGGCGAGCGCTTTATGGAGCGCTATGCGCCATCGGCCAAAGACTTGGCATCACGCGATGTGGTGTCGCGTTCAATGACTGTCGAAATTCGTGAAGGTCGTGGCGTTGGCCCACTCAAAGATCATATCCATCTTCACCTCGAACATTTGGATCCAGCTGTATTGCATCAACGCTTGCCTGGCATTTCAGAATCGGCGAAAATTTTCGCGGGCGTTGACGTGACCAAGGAGCCAATCCCAATCCTGCCAACCGTGCATTACAACATGGGCGGCATTCCCACCAATTATCACGGCGAGGTTTTGGTGGGCGATAAGACGAACGAGGAGAAAATCGTTGACGGCTTGATGGCCGTGGGCGAGGCCGCATGTGTTTCAGTGCATGGCGCCAATCGTTTAGGCTCGAATTCGCTGATTGATCTCGTGGTGTTTGGACGCGCTGCTGGGCTGCGCTGCATAGAGAAAGTTAAACTGGGCACGGCACATGCCGAACTTTCCAAGGGTGCAGGTGAAGCCGCGCTATCACGTTTAGATCATTTCCGCCACGCCAATGGCAGCACTCCAACTGCTAAACTCCGCGCTCAAATGCAACGTGTGATGCAAGACGACGCCGCCGTGTTCCGCACCGGCGAAACCCTGCAAACAGGTTCCACCAAAATCAACGCGCTTTGGAAAGGCGTGGATGATATTTCGGTGACTGATCGTTCGTTGGTGTGGAACAGCGACCTGATCGAAACATTAGAATTCGACAATCTCATCATTCAAGCCGCAACGACCGTCGACTCAGCCCTTGCCCGCCAAGAAAGCCGCGGCGCCCATGCGCGAGAAGATTTCCCCAAGCGCGATGATGTAAAGTGGATGAAGCATTCGCTGAGCTGGACCGATGCCGCGAAGAAGAAAGTTACTCTGGGCACACGTGGCGTTCATAATTATGCGATGAGCAAGGATGTGGAATACATCAAGCCCAAGGCGCGGGTTTATTGATGGATTTTTGTGTTATAGTTCCAGCGAGGAAGGAGATTGAACATGAATGAATTTCCGAGAATTACGCGAAACCCAAAAGTGATGGGCGGTAAACCTTGCATTCGCGGATTGCGAGTTACCGTTGGTATGATTGCAGGACAAATTGGCTCAGGCACAACAATTGAAGAAATGTTGGTCCACTTTCCCTATCTTGAACGTGAAGATATTTTGGAAGCTATTCGTTATGCTGGGGCAGTTGCCTCCGACTCTGAAATCGATTTGGTTGGCGCGAATTGAAAATTGTCGTCGATATGAATTTGTCGCTCGAATGGGTTGACTATTTGAGTGGGCGCGATTTTTCATGTCAACATTGGTCAGCCATTGGTTCAGGCGATGCGAGTGACGATGTTATTATTGCTCATTGTATCGCTGATAATGCTCTGGTCTTGACAGCAGATCTTGATTTCGCCGATCTACATGCCATGCGCGGTACAAATAAGCCTAGCGTAATTCAGCTCCGTGGCTCGAATAAACTACCAGCTGTCCTCGGACACTCCGTTGCGCGGGCCCTTTCAGTCGCCCGCATGCAAATTGAACGGGGCGCAATCGTCACCATAACTACGAAGAAAGTACGCGTAACAAAACTTCCTATCGGCAACACGGAACCTTACTAAACCATGGTAACCTTCACTCTCCCACAAAACTCAAAACTCCAGCCCGGCAAGGTTCATCCCACGCCAGCGGGCACCAACATCCGCGAATTTAAAATTTATCGTTGGAATCCTGATGATGGAAAAAATCCGCAGGTTGATACTTACCATGTCAACATGGACGACTGTGGCCCGATGGTTTTGGATGCGCTGGTTAAAATCAAAAACGAGCAAGACCCTACACTCACTTTCCGCCGCTCGTGCCGCGAAGGCATTTGTGGATCCTGCGCCATGAATATTGATGGCACCAACACGCTGGCCTGTTTGAAAGCGTGCGATGAAGTGAAGGGTGCTGTGAAAATTTATCCCCTTCCGCATATGGCTGTGGTGAAAGACCTTGTGCCGGATATGACCCATTTTTATGCGCAACACCGCTCCATCGAACCATGGCTCAAAACCATCACACCAACACCGCAAGCAGAATGGAAACAAAGCGAAGGCGAGCGCGCATTACTCGACGGCCTCTATGAATGCATCCTCTGCGCGTGCTGCTCCACATCCTGCCCATCATACTGGTGGAACGGCGATCGCTATTTGGGCCCAGCGGTTTTGCTGCAAGCTTATCGATGGCTCATCGACAGCCGAGATGAAGCCACAGGCGAGCGGCTTGATAATCTTGAAGACCCTTTCCGCCTCTATCGCTGCCATACGATTATGAATTGCGCCAAGGCTTGCCCAAAGGGCCTTTCTCCGGCCAAAGCGATTGCTGAAATTAAGAAGATGATGGTGGAAAGGCGGGTTTAATTTGGCCATCCTTTCTCCGCCAACAATTCACAAACCCTATGATGGTTCGTCAAAACCATTCAACATCGGCGTGCGTCCGCTTGACATTAAGGACTGGATCGAAGTCGATGCCAATCTGCCTGCGTATTTGGAAGAGAAAGCGCGGCATTATTGTGATGACCGCCACCAAGTGATCGTGTCGGAGGAAAGTTCAACGCAAGCCCAAAGAGAAGTTTTGAATTTGCTCTCCGAACATGTGTGCGAACGCTATCCAGACATTTATAAAAAGACGGGAAGCGGCATTGATATTTTAAGTGGCCAGTTTCATGTGCCACTTGATGATGCAACTTTGCCGCCGCTCGCCATCGCAGCCAAACTTGTGCAGGAAGATTTGGTATTGATGAGCGCCTCGCCAGACGGTTGGCGCTTGGTTGCCGCCTCACTGTGTTTCCCTTCAGCTTGGAACCTGCTCGAAAAATTTGGCCACCCCTTGCATAAGGTTCATGAGCCTGTGCCCGGTTTTGGCACAGGCACGCGCAATGCTTCCATGATTGACCGCATGTTTGATAATCTGCGGCCCGAGCAACCTGTGATGCGTTGGAACTGGTCATTGCATGAAGACGGTCAGCTTTATCATCCCACGTCGCATAGCGGAACCGAAAGCCGGTTTGGCAGTGGCGATATTGGTGGCCATGTGTTTTTGCGAGTTGAACGGCAGACGCTGCGCAAGCTGCCTATCTCTGGCGATATTGTTTTCACTGTGCGCATATATCTCGATCCACTGGAAGTGCTTGAAACTATGCCTGGCGGCGATAAGTTGGCAGCCGCAATTGACCAGCAATTGAGCGCTTTTTCTGTCGAACAAGAAAGCTATAAAGGTCTCATTGATGAGCGCAAAAGACTATCGGAACGCCTCAGACAAATCGCTGCCTCGCATGAGGGCTATATGTTGAAAGACCCACAACAAAAACTGATACCCTTGCGCCAAAAGATTGACAAGTTGGACGAAGCGCTGGTCAATCTCATTGCGCAGCGCTTTGCGATTGTAGATAAGGTCATTGAAATTAAACGCAACGCAAATGTGCCTGCCTCAATCCCTGAACGCATTGAACAGGTGGTTCAAAACGCGATTGAAATATCCAAAGCCAGCGGCGTTCCAGAGGTCACAATTGAAAGAATTTGGCGGTTGTTGATCGCCGAAACGATTGCCTATGAAGAGTCCAAACTGGTATTAAAATAGCTGTTAATAACCTTGGCCCCGAACTTGCTCTGCTTTGAACAAAGGTGAACTCTTTGATCAAAGGATACAGACGATGCTGCGGATATTATCGGTCGCTATTATGCTTTTCCCGTGCTTTGCCTTCGCCGAAACTATAACAAGCAATGTGAATGTGGCTGTCACGATCACGACCATTCCTCAAGCCCCCGTCCGATTTTATGGCAGCCGGTTCACGCAAGGTGCTGCCTCGATCTCGGTCAGCCGCGCAGGCTTCAGCAACATCCAGTCCTTAGGACAAGCAGGCTCCAATTATTATTTCTCCGGCGTCCGTCAGGGTAGGCTCTATGAGGTTGCAGTGTCGATTTCTGGTGGCCGGATCATGCGGGTGACAGCGGTTTAAAACCGCTTCATACGATTTGTATCGCACTGCAACATCGGCTATAGCACCACCATCCCATAAAATAAGAAGGTGCTTATATGTCCCTCGACAGCTTCAAATCCCGCAAAACTCTAAAAGTTGGTTCCAAAACCTATACTTATTTTAGCTTGAAAGCGGCGGAGAAGAATGGGTTGAAAGGCATATCGCAATTGCCATTTTCGTTGAAAGTGGTTCTCGAAAATCTGTTGCGCTTTGAAGATGGCCGCACAGTTACCAAAGCAAGTATCAAAGCCGCCGCAAAATGGCTTTCAAACAAAGGCAAAGAAGAGGCCGAAATCGCCTTCCGCCCTGCGCGTGTTTTAATGCAGGATTTCACAGGCGTGCCTGCTGTGGTTGATCTCGCAGCAATGCGCGATGGCGTGAAACAACTGGGCGGTGATGCGCAGCAAATTAATCCACTGGTGCCCGTTGATCTGGTGATCGACCATTCTGTCGTTGTCGATAGCTTTGGTAACAACAAATCTTTGGCTGCCAACGTGAAGCGCGAATATGAGCAAAACCAAGAGCGCTATAAATTTCTGAAATGGGGCCAAGGCGCGTTTGAGAATTTTCGCGTAGTGCCTCCGGGCACTGGAATTTGCCACCAAGTGAATCTTGAATATCTTGCCCAAACAGTTTGGACCAAAACTGAAAAGGTGAAGGGCAAGACGGTGACCACAGCTTATCCTGATACGCTTGTTGGCACAGACAGCCACACCACCATGGTCAATGGCCTTGGTGTTCTCGGCTGGGGCGTGGGCGGCATTGAAGCGGAAGCAGCCATGCTCGGCCAGCCACAATCCATGTTGTTGCCTGAAGTGATCGGCTTCAAAATGACAGGCAAATTGAAAGAAGGCGTGACCGCAACTGACCTCGTATTGCTCGTCACCCAAATGCTGCGCAAAAAGGGCGTGGTCAACAAGTTTGTTGAATTCTACGGCGCTGGCCTTCACTATCTCACGCTGGCTGACCGTGCGACGATTGCCAACATGGCACCTGAATATGGCGCAACCTGCGGCTTCTTTCCAGTGGACAGCGTGACGCTGGACTATTTAAAGCTCTCAGGTCGCAAGAATGACCGCATCGCGCTGGTCGAAAAATATTGCAAGGCGCAAGGGCTGTTTGCAACCATGGCCGATCCGGTTTTCACGGATACATTAGAGCTTGATCTTTCAACCGTGGTGCCAGCCATGGCCGGCCCCAATCGCCCCGAAAAGTTTGTGCCGCTGGGAGATATTAAGTTAGGCTTCCAGTCCGCACTTGAAGCGCCCAAGGACAAGGCTGGCTTCGCTAAGGTCGGCGAACAAACCAAGCGCGTCAAAGTCGAAAACAAGAATTTTGATTTGGGCCATGGTGATGTGGTAATTGCCGCGATCACCTCATGCACCAACACATCAAACCCATCAGTGTTGATCGCAGCTGGTCTTCTGGCGCGCAAAGCAGCCGCTCTCGGCATCACGTCGAAGCCTTGGGTGAAAACTTCTTTTGCTCCAGGCTCGCAAGTAGTCAGCGAATATATGAACAAAGCTGGTTTGCAAAAAGACCTCGACAAAATTGGCTTTAATCTTGTGGGCTATGGCTGCACCACCTGCATCGGCAATTCTGGCCCGCTTGATCCGGCAATTTCAAAAGCCATTAATGACAATGGCATTGTTGCCTCCGCTGTGATTTCCGGCAACCGTAACTTCGAAGGCCGTGTATCGCCTGACGTACAAGCGGCTTACTTAGCCTCGCCGCCTCTGGTGGTGGCTTATGCATTGGCCGGTTCCACACAGGTTGATCTCACCACGCAGCCCCTTGGCCATGACAAAAAAGGTAAACCCGTTTATTTGAAAGACGTGTGGCCATCTAACACAGAGATCGAAACATTCATCAATAAGAACGTGAAGTCATCGATGTTCAAAAAACGTTATGCCGATGTGTTCAAGGGCGATAAAAATTGGCGTACTGTTTCTACCAGCAAAGGCGAAACCTATGCCTGGGATAACACAAGCACCTATGTGCAAAACCCACCCTATTTCCGTGGCATGACCATGCAGCCCAAGCAGGTCACCGATATATCCGGAGCGCGCATTTTGGGCTTGTTCGGCGACAAAATTACGACCGACCACATCTCACCCGCAGGCTCGATCAAAGCCGCTTCCCCGGCTGGCAAATATCTTGTGGCCAATGGCGTGGCTTTCGCAGACTTCAACCAATACGGCACACGCCGTGGCAACCATGAAGTCATGATGCGTGGCACCTTCGCCAACATCCGCATCAAGAACCACATGGTCAAAGGCGCTGATGGCGCGGTGAAAGAAGGCGGCCTCACGCTGCACCAGCCAGACGGAACCGAAATGCCGATCTACGATGCAGCCATGAAATATCAGACCGAGGGCACGCCCCTCGTTGTGTTTGCTGGCGTTGAATATGGCAATGGCTCATCGCGTGACTGGGCAGCAAAGGGCACCAATCTTTTAGGTGTTCGCGCAGTGATTGCGCAAAATTTTGAGCGCATCCACCGTTCAAATCTCGTTGGCATGGGCGTTTTGCCACTCGAGTTTATGCCGGGCCAAAGCTGGCAAACGCTCGGTTTGAAGGGCGACGAAACAGTTTCAATCGCCGGCATTGCTGATGGTCTAAAGCCACGCTCGACGATGACCGTAAACATAACGAGGGCCGACGGCACATCCACCTCCGCCGAAGCCCTCTGCCGCATCAATACATTAGAAGAAATCGACTACTTCAAAAACGGCGGCATCCTGCAATATGTGCTGCGGAATTTGGCGAAGGGTAGTTAAGTCGCTTTGCGTTTTGAAGAAATAGTCTTGCTCTCGCGTTTTAATGGGCGCGAGACAGGGCAAATTTCTTGGACATAACCATTCAGAGTATTGGTTAGGCTATCGCGCACCAATGAATAGTTCACAAACTGGCCACGTTTTTCGCTTTTCACAAGGCCTGCGGCCTCAAGAATGCTGAGGTGTTGGGAGACTGACGGCTTTGAAATACTAAAACGAGCTGCGATTTCGCCAGCTGTCAAATCCACCTCTGAAAGATAGGCCAACATTTTGCGGCGTACCGCCGACGATAAGGCCCCAAAGACTTTTTGAACTTCCAAGCGCAAATTTCCTTAACTGTATTTAATTAGTCTGTTGCCTAAATATCTCATCCTGATATAATTAGGCCATGAACTAATTAACGAAATACATGGAGGAAAGCAATATGCAGATGATTTCCACGGACCGGATGATTTCAGCACTAAATGGCGATGCCATAAGCGGGAAAGTGCGCTGGGTTCCGACGAAATCAATTTGGACTTTGTCAATGTTGGTCGTGGCTGTTATCGCAGGTCCACTGACATTCAGTTGGCAGGCATTTGCACTTTTGATTGCAACGACCGCCATGACAATTTGTGCGGGCCACTCTGTGGGCATGCACCGGTTACTCATTCATCGCAGCTTCACAGCTCCGAAGTGGCTAGAGCGAACACTCGTTTATCTCGGTACATTGGTTGGCATGGCTGGCCCCTTTGGCATGATCGCTGCCCATGACATTCGCGATTGGGCGCAACGGCAAACGGAATGTCATGACCTTTATGCGCACCGCAAAACATTCTTCCGCGACTGTTGGTGGCAAATGCATTGCATGGTGGCCCTCGATCATCCGCCAGAATTTATTATTGAAGACGAAGTGCAAAATGATTGGTTCTACAAACTTTTAGAGAAAACTTGGATGCTGCAGCAACTGCCTTGGGCCATCGCATTATATCTGCTTGGCGGTTGGGGCTTTGTGGTGTGGGGCATCGCCGTTCGGATTACACTTTCGCTTCATGGTCACTGGCTAGTGGGGCATTTCGCCCATCGCAGTGGCCAACAGAATTGGGCGGTGGACGGTGTGGCTGTTCAGGGGTTTAACATTCCCAAAATTAGTATCCTGACTTTTGGCGAAAGTTTTCATGGAAACCACCATGCTTATCCTAGCTCGGCGCGGCTTGCACAAGCAAAAGGTGAGTTAGACTTGGGCTGGTGGCTGATCCTCATATTGCAATGGCTCGGCCTCGCTTGGAATATAAAACTGCCTGCGCAAGTGGGTGAGCGTGAAGGTTTGCGCGCATTACCGCAATTAAATCGCTGCTATCCCAAGAAGTTTGCTTTGTTGGCCGCTTGGGCAGCCGCAACAATTATTGGCATGTGCGAAGTTATTTTGCTTAGCAACGGCGCTCACACTAATTTAACAAAGGCTAATTTTTTAGAGATCGTACAGCTCGCCTTATTTATCGGAATACCCGCGGCAATTTTTATTTTGATTTCGGTTGTTCCTGCTATCAGGATTTACAGCAAAGGCGCCGAAGAAGATTCCAAGAAGAACTATGGATTCTATCTAGCGAGCGCAACTATTCTCGCTCTAATTTGCTCATGTTTCACACTGTTTTTAGCGCCCATTACCTTTCGCTTTTCCGCACCACCTGCTTTGGTAGCAGGCGGTGTGTTTGGATATTTAAACAAATTGGCAATAGAGAACTATTTGGAAAGTAGAATGCTTATAACTCAATAACTCAATGCTGCGATGATACACGATTGATGCATAACCATCTTTAGGCTAACATTTTAACCTCCAGCAGGTTGCCTCTCCTATAAAGGATGAAAGTCATGGCTAAAGGGTATTGGATTGCGCATGTCGACGTGAGCGACCCAGAGGGATACAAAGAGTATCAGGCAGCAAACGCCACCGCACTTGCCTGCTACAGTTCACCTGAATACGCCGCCGCCATTGAAAAACGCGAAGACAGGAGCGAAATAGATATTGTCATCGTAGAGGGTTATGACGGAGTGCAACCAGTTTAATACCCAGCAATCACATTGGTCATTAGAAGTGGTAGATTAAAACTTTCAAAGGACGAACTCACATGTACATCGATTTCATGGTCATCCCCGTTCCCACCGCAAACCTCAAAGCTTATAAAGCGATGGTGAAAAAATCGGCCGCCGCGTGGAAGCGGGCAGGGGCTTTGGCTTATCTTGAGGCGATTGCCGATGATGTGAAGCCGGGTAAGGTCACATCCTTCCCGCAATCGGTGAAAGCCAAAGCTGGCGAGACGGTGGGTTGTGCTTATTTGATGTTTAAATCCAAGGCACATCGCAACGCGTGTTGGAAGAAAATCATGAAAGATCCATTCATAGCCAATTTCGATCCCAAGACTATGCCCTTTGATGGCAAGCGCATGTTCTTTGGAGGTTTCAAGCCGCTTGTGAGTTACTGATCGAGGCTAAGCTGCTTCACCCAAAGGTGATTGGCGGGTGTGGGGTTCATCCGCCATATTATTTTTATGAAACAAATTTCTCAAATCTCGCGCCGTGATGCGTTGTCAATAGGCGCAGCAGCGATTGCTGCTCCTTTCCTTACAACAAAAGCTCAGGCCGCCTCGGATATGCCCGTGCTCGTTGAGCTTTTTACAAGCCAAGGCTGCTCGTCTTGCCCACCTGCTGATAAGCTGGCGGCATCGTTAACGGGCGCAATCGTCGTGTCATTTAATGTCGACTATTGGGATTATCTTGGCTGGCGCGATACGTTAGCCAAACCTGAATATACCCAAAGACAAATGGACTATGCCAGAGACCGCGGTGATAACGATGTTTACACGCCGCAGATGATCATTAATGGCGCGGCTCATGCAGTAGGCAGCAGTCAGGCTGCTGTTACAAACGCCATCTCCGACGCTTACAAAACGCAAGCTAAGGTGCCAATGACGTTAACGGCGAATGATATGGAACTTATAGTGGCTTTGGGCGCGGGCGAAGCTGTTGGTGAAGCAACGCTGTGGCTCATGGCGATTGCACCTTCCGTTTCAGTTAAAGTTGAACGCGGCGAAAATGCTGGCCATGAAATTGTTTATCATAATGTGGTCCGAAAACTTGTGCCCGCGGGCATGTGGAATGGCACGTCCGCAAAATTAACCTTTCCGCGTAAGGGAATTATTACGGATGATGTAAAAATGTGCCTTGCAGTTTTGCAGATGGGCAAAGTTGGCCAAGTTTTAGGCATTGCCAAATGGTCTGCAGAAAAAGCGTAAAAGACGCTTACGCACCAACCCGGCATTTGGTTCAATCACATTTTTGGTTATCCAGGCTCACATTTAGTTGAGCTTTCGTTATTAAACCGCCTGAATTTACGTCCCGTAAAGAGCCGCAGAAGACGCAATGCAGCGTGTTCAGAAATTCATAACGGGAGTTACTTATGCGCAAGATGATTATTGCTACGGCTTTAGTTGGCCTCATTTCAACAGCTGCTTTTGCAGCAAATCCAATGGTCGGCGGATCAGAAATGTTTCCGGAAAAGAACATTGTTGAAAACGCGATGAACTCAAAAGATCACACTACTCTGGTTGCTGCAGTAGCCGCTGCTGGATTGGTTGACACTTTGAAAAGCGCTGGCCCTTTCACAGTCTTTGCACCAACAAATGAAGCATTTGCCGCTTTGCCAGCAGGCACAGTGGATACACTTTTGAAGCCAGAAAACAAAGACAAGCTGGTAAAAATCCTCACCTGCCACGTTGTTGGCGCAAAGGCGATGGCCGCCGATGTAGCAGCCATGGTGAAGGCTGATGGCGGCATGCACAAGGTGAAGACTGTTGGTGGTTGCGAACTCACCCTCAAAGTTGATGGCGACAAAGTGACTGTAACGGATGAAGCAGGCGGTGTGGCCAATGTAACGATCGCCGATGTGGCTCAGTCCAACGGTGTAATCCACGTGATCGACAAGGTTCTCTTGCCAAAAATGTAATTTGGCGGCGAAGAGACGGATGTTTTTAACATCCGTCTCAATTTTAAAAAACTTTAAATATTATTAACAAACAAAGGAGATTAAAATGTTAAAAACTTCACTTATTGCCCTCGCGCTCACAGTAGGCCTCAGTGCTGCTCCAGCATTCGCCAAGAACCCAACGGTGGGTGGTGCGGCCATGTTTCCGAATAAGAACATCATTCAAAATGCAGTGAACTCGCCAATTAACAAAACCCTTGTTGCAGCCGTCAAGGCTGCAGGTTTGGTTGATACACTGTCAGGTGCTGGCCCCTTCACAGTTCTGGCACCGACCGATGCCGCTTTTGCTGCATTGCCAGCTGGCACTGTCGAAACTTTGTTGAAGCCTGAAAACAAAGCTACTTTGGTGAAGATCCTCACCTGCCATGTGATTGCCGGCAATGTGATGGCCAAGGACGTGATGTCGATGGTGAAGGCCGATGGCGGCGCTCACACTGTGACAACAGTCGGAGGCTGCAAAGTCACTTTCACGACTGCAGGCGGCAAAGTTTATGTCACCGATGAGAAAGGCGGCAAAGCCCAAGTGACCACAGCCAACGTTCGTCAATCAAACGGCGTAATCCACGTGATCAACAAAGTGCTGTTGCCAAAGTAATATTAGATTTTTGAAACGTCATACTTCACAGCTGTGGAGCATGACGTTTTTTATTTCACAAAATTGGAAATTGTCTTTTCAACAATCACGTTGCCGCCGCGTTTCACAACCAGCCCAGCTCTGTAATCGCCAAGCTCGAGTTTCTCAAATTTTTTGCCCGCGTATATATAAAACTGCGCCTTGTTTCGGTCTGGCATTTGGGTATTGCGCGCAATCTCACCTGATGGGCCACTTACCACCAAACTAATTTCATCACCCTTTTGCAAGTTGATTATAACGGCATTCGCCACAAAACTATTCCAAGTGGGCTGCGGCTTCTCTCGACCTTGCTGGCCAGCCAATAATTCACTCAGTTCAAATTTTTGAGAATCGAAACTGAAAGAAATAACGTCGCTTGAATGATAGGAAAGTGCGGCGTTGGCTTTCGCAGACCACATCGAGTTGCGCGGGCCATGGCAATCAACAGCATCAGGCCCACTAAACGGATCAATCTTAGTGCCGTTGAGCCGAACCGAAAGATGCAAATGCGGGAAAGCTGCAGCCCCTGAAGACCCAACCACACCCAATTGATTTCCAACTTCAACAACGTCGCCTTTCTGAATGACAACACTGCCTTTTCTGAGATGGCAATATTGCGTTTGCCAGCCATTGCCATTGTCGATGACCACGCCATTGCCGCATTCACGGTTTCCCAATGCGGCAATTTCATCTGGAGAATTTATGATGTGATCATCCATGCCGTCGCGCACGCCCAACACTTTGCCAGCCGCCGCTGCAATCACATTCACATTCCGCGCTGTATCACGAACCCGAAAATCCGTGCCGTCATGTGCATTATAAGTCTCGCTGCCACACATGTAGTCGGCAACACCTGGCCCCTGATCATGATCAGCATATTGCTGGATCCAGCAATCTTTCCCAAACGCACAATCGAGTGGCTGCTCAAGCTCCAACGCTTGCGCTTGGATCATGCCCGCCAAGAGAAATCCAATGATAAAAAGACAATACTTTATCATGCCTTTTTCAATGTTTAAGCAACCTTCTTCAAAAGCCCGCGATTAATAATGCATTCGGCGATCTGCACGGTATTTAACGCCGCACCTTTGCGTAGATTGTCTGACACCACCCAAAGGTTTAATCCGTTTTCGATCGTTGAATCTTCGCGGATGCGGCTGATGAAAGTTGCATAGTCACCAGCGCATTCTACTGGCGTCATGTATCCGCCATCTTCACGCTTATCGATCACCATGCAGCCTGGTGCCTCGCGCAAAATATCGCGCGCTTCATCGGCCGTCATCGGTGATTCAAATTCTATATTGACGGACTCTGAATGGCCAACAAACACCGGCACACGCACACACGTGGCGGTCAGCTTGATTTTTGGATCGAGAATTTTCTTGGTCTCAACAACCATCTTCCATTCTTCTTTGGTATCGCCTGAATCCAAAAACACATCGATGTGTGGGATCACGTTAAAAGCAATTTGCTTTGGAAATTTCTTTGGCGTTGGGCTGTCAGTCACGAAAATGCCCTTGGTCTGAACCCAAAGTTCATCCATGCCTTCCTTGCCAGCGCCGGAAACGGATTGATAGGTGGACACGACCACGCGCTTGATCTTTGCCACATCATGCAAAGGCTTCAACGCCACAACCAGCTGTGCAGTAGAGCAATTTGGATTGGCAATAATGTTGCGGCGCGTCTTACGCTTCATATACTCTTCCAAAGCATGCGCATTTACTTCAGGAACAATCAACGGAACTTCTTGGTCATAGCGCCAGCACGATGAGTTATCGATCACGATCGGCCCCATAGCACCAATCTTGGGCGACCATATTTTTGAAATTTCTGAGCCCGCCGACATCAAAACGAAATCGACTTTGGTAAAATCAAAATTTTCCAAATCTTGGCATTTCAGAATCTTGTCACCAAAGCTGATCTCAGTGCCCATCGAGCGGCGCGAGGCGATGGCATAGCAATGATCCACTGGAAACTCGCGCTCAGCCAAGATGTTCATCATCTCGCGGCCCACATTTCCGGTGGCGCCCACAACTGCAACATTATAACCCATGAAATTTTGTCCTTTGTGTCCGCTCCCCTGAGAATTTTCATTCTGTCTGCGAGCATTTTGGGGCCATCCTCCCCCGCAGGGGAGTGGACCGGGGAAGGGGCTTTAAACGGTTTGAGTGCGTTTTGGCGAAGACTTAATCATGGACGGGCTTCTAACAGTTTGGGAATTCAAGTCAACCAATGCGTTTTGACTTTTCATCGAAAAGTCAAAATCACCTTAAGTTCAGTTTGATCTACCCTAAAAAGGGGTTGGCAGCGGGCTTAGGCTTCGCTATCTAGCCAGTCAGCGATCCACAAAAGTCGAATAAACCGGAGAGGTGGCAGAGTGGTCGATCGCACCGCACTCGAAATGCGGCATACGCGCGAGCGTATCGGGGGTTCGAATCCCCCCCTCTCCGCCAACATATAATACTAAGTTTTTGAAATAATTTAATAATTTATAACTAACTATAGTGCGGCCCCACAGTTTGCCCCACAGGCCGGTCATGAAAGCTGCCCACCGACTTGATTTTGGCAGATTTTGTCCTATTCTCAGAATATAGTGAAATGGTCACGATATAAAGATTGGCACGTTGCATTAATTGGTCACTTCGCTTCTCGGCATTGGTAAGTTGCCACCATCATGGGACTATCATCACCGTACTTCGAACTGATTTCCACCAGAGTTCTATAGACTAGATCAGCTGCGTAGCGGTGGTGTTGTCCGCCATCGTTGGAGGTCCAAGCCAGCAGGGTTTTCTTATCAGAAATGGTGGCAGGGATCATTTGATCTAGATTGATTTTCCACTCCATTCTTTCAGCCGGATTGTCTGGGCCGTATACGAGCTTCAACACTCGACCGTCGAAAGACTTGAGTTCAATCCAGTCGGACGCGCTGTCTTTCGATCTTACTGGAATAAAATCTAGTGGGGGTTGTGAGGTCAACAATGCCAGCCTACTTTGGCAGCGCCAATGGATATTCGGAATTGCTGCAATGTCCGAATAGGACGCTGCCGGTTCCGCCATAAGGGCAGACGCTAAGATGAAAGATAAGAAATGACTTTCTTCGATTGCATCGATAAAGCTCCCTGTCACGCTGTGTTGATCGAATTCAGACCTGAGTTTGTTCATTGGCATGCCAATAGCATAGGTACTGGGCAGCCCCAAGAGTCTCGTCGCGGTGCGGTTATTGAGACAGAAGTGGTTTCAGCTTTGCTAGATACATGGCCTCTATGCAGTCTCTGTTGGAGCCGCAACTGTTTCTGTCCTTCAGGAACATAACTTGGACTTGCTTGACTTTTTGCCTAAGCGCCTTGTTTGCCGATTGTATGGCGGTTTTGTAGAGATAGGTTGCTGCTACATCGTAGCCGCGCAAAGGGGGATCGTTGCAAATCGTTTGTTCAGTATTGGTCAGGTTTGCACTGCAGTCGAAGCTTGGATGTGCAAACGCAGCGGCTTGTTGGGATTGGCTCAAAAAGGTTATGGCATGAACGCATTTCCACAAATTGGACTTATTGCCAATCGATGCTTTGAGTTCTCTAACACGATGGGCAAACAGCCTGGCAAATTGATCATACCCTACCAAGGACACTCCTTCGTCAAACGCATTTTTATCACCTTGGTCCACCAGGGCTCGATCAATGTCCAAATCTGACGGGCAAAAGCCGAGTAGTGCATACATCACGTGGCGCATTACTAGATCGTCCACAGTTGCTGGCTTGTGTGCAGCAGGAATTTGGGTGGGGTCGGCTTCATTCACATTCAATTGGAGAGTTTCGATGCCAAGCTGTCGGGCGATGTCAGGCGTGAGGTAGCTGACCTCATTTGGGCCTTTCTCTGTGAAGAACCTGATGGCCTCGATCCTCAGCCCTAGAGTGTTCAAATAGGCCCCAAGCTCAGCATTACCTTGGCCTATTTCTACCCTTTTACCGTCCACACTTTTGGATGCCGCATGAAAGCCGATGCGCGAAGAGGGAGACATATACCTCCGCGCACCAGAAACCCAGATCAACGCACAGGCAGAGTCGCATTCATCATCAGGCAAAACTTGTGTCGCAAAATTATGTTGCCTAATTGAAGCACCTATTGAAAGACCTTCACTTAGGCTACCTCCTGGTCCGCTCAGTAACACGCTGACTTTTTTGCGCCCTTGGATAAGCTTTTCAAAAGCGTCTGCGTCTCCGGATACGATCTCTCCCGTCATAAACACAGAGAACACGTCGAACCCGGGCAGCGGCGGTATTGTCTTGAAGGTCGCAGCATTGAGTGGCGAAGCAAGAACAAAAGCAGTAAATAGTGTGATTATGAAAACAAAGAGCCTTGAACGGTTCATTCGATAACTTCCTGAGCAGCACACGCTATCACAACTCGGGAATGCGTCAATTGAGGTGGTGTGACTGCCGTACTCTTCATTCGAGATTACGAAGCAAAGTGATGCCGTCAGAATCCACAATTCTTACTTTCTTTTGGGACGCAATCTCTCGCTCGGCTCGTTCCTGACCTATTAGGCCATATCCCGTTCAACCGCACCTCTAGGAGTATGCTGCATACCAAGTCGTGCATGTTTAGGCTAACCTTCCAAATTACGGTGCCACCCCACTTAATAGGACTTTAAATTAAACCCTACAGTGCCGATGGGAATTCGTGTGCAAGTTAAAAAAAAGAGCCGCTTCCCTTTAATTGCGGCGGAGAGTGGCCACACAGACTTTGAATGGGGTTGTGCTGCCAGCCGTCAATGTTCCCCTCGACTATGATTATGATGTGGCAGGCAGGTTGAGCCTTGTGACCAATCGTAATGTGAGCGGTCGGGAAAGCTGCTTGGCAGAATCGAAAGAGCAATGGCACCTCTCGATCTGGTTGTCTTCCCACCCCTGTCTAGTCCCGACGAAATCGACGTGACGATCAAACATCCGAAACTGCGGAAGCTGGTAGACGCCAGGTTAAAGCTGCTCATCCGAGACGATCCACTCGAGATTTTTGCAACGGGCAAACCTCAACTGTTGGAACTGTAACGGCGCAGGCCAAATCGACCTCGTGACCTCAAGAAAGCAATCGCATGGTCGAGATAGTGATGAGGCTATTGCCGCAGATGACGCGATTCAAAAATTTGGCCTTCGCCGCCAAAAATAACGGGCTCAATTTTGTAAAGAAAATTTGGGAACAATTTGTTTTAGCGAGTTTACCATACAAGATTTGGTTTTCAAACCAACGTAATATTCATCAATTAAGGAGAAGTTCAATGGAATCGTTAGAAACTAGGACTGAACATCATACCCGCTTTGCGACAACACAACCCATTTTAACCCAAGATAGCAACAGTGTGCATTTGCCGAATGGGTTGCGCCCACACAATATGAGTGGAACACAAATACTTAGTTCATCGGCATGGGATGGTTTGGATGGAGTGGCCGCTGTGGTCGGCACAATAATGGTGCTTGCGCCATTGGCAGCGAAGCAGGTTTAGCTTCGATGACAATTTGTATTTTACAAACCTAAAATTTCCTGCAAACTTGAAGTGAACCAAATTGCAGGATCATCATGGAAACAGTTTCGCAGATTTCAAAAAAGCTTCGCAGCGGAAAGATCGATGCTGTTGATTTGACCGAGCAAGTTTTAGAAGACATCAAAAACAACGCTGACCAAGCCATATTTATCGATGTGTTTGCAGAGCGTGCCCGCGCTGAAGCCAAAGCATCGCGCCGCCGGTTAAAAGCGGAGAAATCACTCAGCATATTAGACGGCGTGCCGATTGGCTGGAAGGATTTGTTCGATGTCGAAGGCCGCATAACCACGGCGGGCTCTGTGGTTTTGAAATCAAATCCGCAGGCCAAAACGGACGCCGCTTTGGTAGACGCAGGCAAACGCGCCGGCATGGTGGCAATAGGCGCGTTGAACATGACCGAGTTTGCTTATTCTGGCATCGGCATCAATCCGCATTATGGAACGCCACGTAACCCGCATGATAAAAAGCTGCATCGCTCGCCGGGCGGCTCGTCATCGGGCTCGGGCGTTGCGGTGGCCGGTGGCTTATTACCAGTGGCCATTGGTACAGACACCGGCGGCTCCATCCGCGTACCCGCCGCTTTCAACGGCATCGTTGGGTATAAAAGTTCGACAGGCCACTACGATATGAGTGGCGTGTTCCCGCTGTCGCGCACCCTGGATTCGCTGGGGCCCTTAGCGCAAACAGTCGAAGATTGCGTGCTGGTAGACCGCGTGTTGCGTGGCTCAAACAAGTCAATCACCAAACGCGATGTTAACGACATGGAATTTATCGTGCCAACGAACATTATGTTTGATGGCATTGAAGATGCTGTGCAGAATAATTTTGAGGCCGCATTAAAACGCATCGCCAAAGCGGGCGGTAAAATCAAACGCAAACCTTTTCTCGTTTTTGAAAAATTCGTCGAACTTCTAAAAACACGCGGAAATGTATTGGGGCCCGAGGCGCTTCAATTGCATTGGAACCGTGTGCATGGACAAGATGCAGAACGAATGGATCCGCGCGTGGTCAAGCGTATTAAGGCGGCAGAAAATATGTCGGCAGTTGATTTAGTCGAAGTGTTGTTGCAGCGCAAAGCGCTGATATCGGAATGCAATGACGAGATCGGAACCGCGATTGTCATCTGCCCCACCACGCCCCATGTCGCAATGGATATTAAACCACTTGAAGACGACATGGATTTATTTTTTGTTGCGAATGCCAAAACACTGCGCAACACGATGGTCGGTAATTTTTTTGATTGGTGCGGGCTTGCTATTCCGTCCGGCACTAACCAAGACGGAATGCCAACCAGCGTTTTGCTTTCTGCGCCACACGGACACGACGCTAAAATTCTCAGCTGTGGATTGTCATTGGAGAGCTTAATTCGGCAAAGCTAGACTCCGATCATTTTTGATTCAACCATTACTTTAAATCGTCATGCCCGCCCCTCCTCCGCGAGGGCAGGCTAAGGCGGGCATCTGCGTTTTGTGGCTAAGAAAACAAAAATTCTCGCCTTCGCGGGAAGGACGTATAAATAGGGGATGTATTCACTACAAGCTGATCACCCTTTAAAATCTTTAAGAGGTTCGTCAGACTTAACTTTTAAAACAAGCCTAGTTGTAATTGGAAAAATCAACTATGAATAAATTTATGCGCAATTTTTTCCGTCTCTCTCCCTCGCTTCAAATTTATGCTGCCTTCGCCCTTTATGCCTTCGCGCTCGGCAGTATTTTTCCGCGCATGGGCGATTTGCAAACTGGCATGGGCATAAGCAAAAGCGCCTTGGCTCTGGGATTGATTGGAACACCATTTGGCACGTTAATTTCAATAACATTTGCTGCACCTCTCTTAGAGCGTATCGGCCACCGCTTGGTTTTGTTGGCAGGCATTCCGCTGATCGCGCTATTTTTCTCGATCGCAGTTCATGCCCCATCCCCGTTGATCCTGTTTTTGCTTGTCATTCCTGTGGGATTTGTGATCGGGTGTGTTGAAATCATCGTCAATGTGGAAGCTGATCGAACCGAACACGCATTAGGCTACCGCATCATGAATCGCTGCCACGCGTTTTGGAGCTTTGGATTTTTCGCATCGAGTTTCTTCGGAGCATGGATGGCATCAGTCAAAATTTCCACCCAAATGCATTTGGCAATTGTTGTTCCGCTGGTTCTTGTTTCTGTGCTTTTGACTTTGGGTCAATTCACTCCGGCCGAAAGCCGCTTTGCCGAAGAAGCAAACACAAAACCAAGCTTTGCCATTCCCAGCATGCCGATTCTTGCTTTGTTTGCCGTCACTGCCAGCGCCATGCTTTTGGAGGGCGCAAGCATGGATTGGTCTGCCATCTACATGCGCGATGTTTTTAACGTTGGCTCGTTCCTAGCAGGTTTCGCTGTGGCAGTGGCGGCCATCAGCCAAGCTACAGCGAGGTTTTTTGCTGATACGTTCATTGATCGATTTTCGCCAATTGGTGTGGCCAGAACATTGCTGGTGGTTTTATTTCTGGGATGTCTGACTGTATTTTTATCGATGAATCCAATCGTGTCGCTCATTGGATTTGCAGCCATTGGTATTGGTAACAGCGCAATATTTCCACTGGCAATCTCAGCTGCCGCCCAACGCCAAGACCGGCCAGCGGCTGTTAACGTCGCTTCGCTTGTGCAGCTGTCATTCACAATGTTTTTGCTCGGCCCACCTCTTCTAGGCTTTGTCGCAGACCATTGGGGCATCCGCTATTCCTTCGGCATCGCCCTGCCATTCGTGGTTTTAGGGTTGTTGATGTCTAAGGCGTTGCGGAAAAGCTGAGCCGAAAGATTTTTTAAGACACAGCGGTTTCGACCAACGCTGCCAACATGCGCAACGAATCCTGCCAACCCAGATAACACATCTCAAGCGGGATCACGTCTGGTATGCCTTCTTGAGTAATGTTGATTTCAGTTCCGCAGGAAACAGCTTTCAATAACACTGTCACCATCATTTCGCCCGGCAAATTTTGGTCATCAAAGACATCAGTGTAACGCAGTTTTTCATTGGGGATGAGCTCTTTGTATTCGCCACCGAATGAATGGCTGTTGCCTGATGCAAAGCTCGTGAATGACATTTTAAATGTGCCACCCACTTTTGCATCCATGTGTGAAACATGGCCCGTAAAGCCGTCAGGCGGCAACCATTTGCGCATTGCATCTGCGTTGAGGAATGCACGATAAACGCGCTCTGGCGGGGTCTTGATAACGCGATGAAAATTAACAGTTCCAGGCATTGAGACCTCCTTTTAAATGTGAATTACTCCGTCCCAGCCCATGGCCCATGAAACGCGCCTTCCTCACCGATGCGCTCAAACCCATGCGCACCAAAGAAATCGCGCTGGGCTTGGATGAGATTGGCGCTGCCGCGCGCTTGGCGGTAAGTGTCGAAATAACTGAGCGCATTCGAGAGTGCGGGGGCAGGAGCACCAACCAGTGCTGCCTGAGCAACAACCGCGCGAAGCGAGCCGTGAGAGTCCTTCATCATTTTCATGAAAGCTGGTGCCATCAATAGATTTCCCTTCCCGCCAGATTTCACGAAAGCCTGCGTAATCAACCCCAAAAATTGCGAACGGATGATGCATCCCTCGCGCCAGATTTTGGCGATGGTGCCCAGCGGCAAGTTCCATTTGAATTCGGCAGAAGCCTGCTCCATCACCGCAAAGCCTTGCGCATAAGCAGCAATCTTTCCGGCATAAAGCGCAGACTCCAACTGGCGCAGAAATGCCGCCTTGGATTTCGGCGAGATTTTTTTGCGCGGCAACTTATAAGCTTTTTCAGCAATGCCGCGCTCAACCTTCATCGAAGACAACACCCGCGCATCCACTGCCGCTTCTATTGTTGAAGCTGAAACACCCATGGTCTGCGCTTCAATCACCGCCCACTTGCCAGTGCCCTTTTGGCCAGCACGATCCAGAATGACATCCACAATTGGCTTTTTGGCTTTGGCATCAATCACTGATAAGACTCCCGCAGTGATTTCGATCAGATAAGAATTGAGGCGGCCCGTATTCCATTTCTTAAATACAGCGGCAATTTCAGCGGCCTTCATGCCCAGCCCGTCGCGCATCAAGCCATAAATTTCAGAGATCATTTGCATATCTGCATATTCAATGCCGTTGTGAATTGTCTTTACAAAATGACCAGCCCCATTTTCGCCAAGCCAGGCAGAGCAGGGCTCCTTTTTATGTTTAGCAGCAACTGCATCAAGAATTTTCTCAATGCGCTTGTAAGATTCTTGCTTGCCACCAACCATAATGGCTGGCCCGTGGCGCGCACCTGCTTCGCCGCCTGAAATGCCCATGCCGATAAAGGTAAGCCCAGAGTGTTCAAGCTCCTTGAAGCGGCGCATGGTGTCGCGGAAATTGGCGTTGCCTGAATCGATTATGATGTCGTGCTTTGAAAGTTTATCGCGCAGCAGACGAATTTCATTGTCAACCGGCTCACCAGCCTTGATCAAAATAATGATCGGGCGTGGCGGGCGGATGGCCGCAACAAGCGCGTCAAGACTATCACAGGGAATAATATTTTCGGCCAGCTTGCCAGCATTGTTAAAAAATTTATGGGTAACATCGCGGGTGCGGTTATAGACAGCGACTTTGAAGCCCTTCTCGGCAATGTTCAGAGCCAAGTTTGAACCCATTACGCCCAGACCGATCAAACCGATTTCTGCTTGTGCCATTTATCATTTTCCCAAAAAAAGAGTGCGGTGTGATTTTGCACACCGCGTTCAAATAGATCAAGGTGCATTATTGTTTGCGTCAGATTCTTTTGTGATGGATCACTCTTTCAGGAAGCCGAGGCTGTAAACCATAGGGCGCAGCTTGTCGCTGAGCACAGAATAAGCATCCTTGAAACTACTGAAATCAGTCATTTGGTTTTCAGCATTGGCTTCAAGTGATTTGCGGATTTGATACCAGCCTACATCTGACCTATTCAGTTTAAATTCTTCACGGATTTTCCATGGCATTTGAGTGGCATGATAGGCGCGCCACAGTTCGCGGCCTGAATCTAACACGGCTTGCGCCTCGATAGAAAATGTTTTGCCCCGCAGATAATCCACCATGAAACGCGATTCAAAACGCCCGTTGGCACCCACTTCTGTTTCCGTGAAAGGGATGAAGTGATTTACGAGTGACCATTTCTTATTGCTCCACTCCAACCCGTCGGCCCCAGCAGAAAGATTGCTGCCGTTGAACAACATCCACATTAGGCAATCATTTTTAAATTCTTCTGTAAGTGGTTCGCTAGCTTGCAAAAATTGATCGCGGTCGTTTAGCCAAGTCGGTTTAATCAAGCGGCGTACGGAAAAGGCAACGGCAACTTGCCATAGATTTTTCTCAACGACAAATAGGCCA
>JAYWEV010000203.1:0-10284 GCA_043779145.1 Aestuariivirga sp.
TGTTGATGCGAGTGGGACACCATCTATACCTTTAACTTTTGTAACTCCATTGTGTTTTGCCAAATGTAAATAAATGCCGTTGCCACAACCAATATCGACAATTGAAGTTGGGTTAAATTTTTCTATGATGTAGTTGAGTGGAGGCGCGTCTAAGAAAAAATTATCCCAATGCCATGTTGAAGAAAATGAATGCGCTATGTTGTTTGAATTTTCTCCGACCTTTGTTGGCTTTGGTAGATGTAGTGATTGACTATGCATTTCTTTTTTCGTCAATGATATGTCGATTAATGAGTTCAAATCACTAAAGCTACCGTCTGAATATCGCCTCTTAGTAAAAATATTATGATTGAACGCTTCCGCATTTTCATTCCAAGTCTTACAGGGCTCATTTTGCGCATAACGCATAGCTTCTTCGCTAAGTTGTTGCTCCGTAAATTGAATTGATCTACTAAGATTTAGATCGTGAATTCTTTTCCATTGCAACCCTTCCTCCACGGAGTTTCCTCCTCGCGCAATATTAGCCTGCCAACCAAGTGTGCCTTTAGCGAGAAGCTGATCTTTGGACCTTATTGGCAAATGACAAAGAAGAATATTTTCCATGTCTATGCTCGGAGGCGATTTTTTTGAGCTTGATTGAATTTCGTGATTGCCCTGCGTGCAAAATAATTCTGTATCTAGCGCACCGCCAAGTCTAATGAAGGCCTTCGACCATTGTGGGTTCTCGGATTTCCGTTTCCAGTTCATATTCTCTAACGGTTCGGAACTATGAGCTGATGCAGTTGCAGGGGAAGGCATGAACGTCGCCCAGTTCATTTTACCACAAGTGCCAATCGGTAGTTTTCTGATTTCTTGTAGAAAAACTGTTTTGTCCGGCGCATTGATGAACTCGTCTGCATCAAGAAAAAAGACGAAATCTGCGAAAAACGCACCTTGAACGTGCTTCAAAGTTTCAGTCATAAACTCCGACTGCTTGTAAGCAAAATCGGGAAGGTCTGTAACAATGATGTTACCTAACTCCCTTGCGCATAGTTTGATTATTTCTCGCGTTCGGTCACTGGAATTATTATCTAATATAATCATCGCGTCAAAAAAACGATGATTATGCCTCAAAAATAATTCAATCATATCTTGTTCGTTTTTCACCATCGAAATACAAACACAATCTACAATTGGATTGGAACCAGAGCGTTTTCCACTCTTAAATTTTGAGAGAAATTGGTTTAATTTTTTTTTAATTTCGGACATAATGCTAATTATACAAATTAAATCAGGTCGTCCTAGGTAATTATTTAAGTTTTAAACAACACGGCCTTCTGTGCTACTCAGTCACCAACTGTCCAACTTTCAACAACTTCACTGTCTTCGGCACTGCCTCATCCAGATTGCCTTTGCCTTCGCGGTTAACAACCAATAGATCGCCTTTGCCCGAAGCTGTTTGCTGACCCGTTGTGTTGTCGGTTGGTTCGTCAGCCAATGATGCTTCTAGGGGCAGGGCTGAGTCGTTTTTGCTTCCAATGATGGACGGTGCGCCATCTCTGCGGATTGCAGCTTCGGCGTTCAGCGAAAGTTGCGGCCACCAATTGATGTCGCTGCCGCCTGCCGATGCCAGAAGTGGCTTGATGACTGGCGCTTCAGTTGCTGTGCCGTTGCGGATTTCAGCGGCAAAATTGCCCTTGCCTTTTTTATTCGGAATTTGGGTCTTGGTGATGATTTCGGGATCTGCAGAAGCCTGTTCCATCAAGGTGCTGAGCGCTGATGTGCTCAACGGTGAAACGGTGCGGCCTGATTGGCTGTCTGGGGGTGCTGAAGCTGCTTCAATGCGGATTAGATGTGGGGCAGCCTTCATATTCGCCGCAGCCATCAACATGACTTCAACTGGCTTCAGCCGCGGCTTTGGAATGGGGTAGCCTTGCTTTACTTGTGGTTCGGCAGCGCCATTATCGGCGGCTTCAACAACAGGTTCTGGTGGAACCGGTTCTGGCTTTGCAGCAGCTGCCAATTTTGGCTTAGGGGGAGCTACTGCCGCATCTTGGGCCAGATCGCCCAGCGTTGCCATTTGATCAGAATTTACTTTGGTGCCAGAAACTGGAATTAGCTTCGGTTTTGGCGGTGTTGCAGCATCGCTTGAAAGATCGGCCAAGTCTTCTTCAGAACCTGCATATGCGGCTTCAACTGGTCTGGCAGCAGGAATGGCTGCCGCCGCTACAGTGACTTCAGGCTGAGCAACTTGTTTTTTGCCGGTCCATTTGCCGATGAGGGCGATCAAACCGCCGCCTTTTGTGGGTTGATCCTCATCTTGGACTTCAGGAATGCTGTCGCTATTACCACCGCGTACACGGCGGCCCATAAATTTGCGGCCATCGCGCAGAATGGATGCCATCTGCATGGGATTGATATGTGGGCCCCAATAGCGCACATGGCCTGCGTCCGCGTGCAAGAAGCCGGTTGGGCCACCAGCTGACCGGTAATAACCCACACCACCCATTTGGTGAGCCAAGGCAACGTTGCGGATTTTCTGGGTTGGCACATCAGGGAAATAGAAGTCGATAGCGCTGCCAACCATGTGTTGGCTCTGCTTTGCGACATTTCGGCCAATACGACGCAGAAACGCATTTGTGGACGGCGAGCGGTAGCCGCACACAATGTGAATGGGCTGGTGCGAGCCTAAATCTTCGTGCAGTTCCCACACCAGATCGATGGTGCGTGGATTAATCGTGATTGTTTGCTTTTTGCGCCAATCGCGCAGCAGATAGTTGATCTGCTTCATCGCAGATGGAATATATTTGCCGTCTTTTTTATAGGTGATGGTTAGGCTTTCACCTGTGTGCATGTGGTAAAGCTGGATTGTGCGTGTTTCACCGCCTGCGACCGTCGGTGCTGAGGCAACACCAAAGGCACCCAGCGCGAGGGATCCCACGATAGCTGTCGATACCAGTGTCTTTTTCAAACGTGATTGCAAGTCTTGACGATGTCCGGCGTTCCAGATTTTTGATACCATACTCTACACACACACCGGGCGGAACCCGACTCCTATATTCGTCTCCGTCTCAGGCGTTCGTGAGAATCCCCACTTTAACCATCTACGGCACATCGGACAAGATTGGGGCGACCTTAAGGCATCCCCTTGGTTTATCCATTTTGCCCGAATGTGCTTAACGGGAGTTTAAAAGGGTCAATTTTGTGTGAGGTCGCCGGAAATTGCTCCGACAGCGGCTATATCGCCGGAATCACTTGGAATTTTAGCCAACGGATCATAGGCAAAGGCTTTTTCCATCGCGGCGTCACGACCATAAATATCGTTATAATATTGAATTTTACCTGATTGATCAGTCCAAGCGGTGAAATAGGTGAGGTAGACCGGCACTTTTTGAGCCAGATTTACGGAATGGCTGTCAACGAAAGCTTCCGTCGGATCAATATTCTTGCCTTTTTTGGCTTTTTGGCCAAGGTTTTTGGCTACGTCTTCTTCGGTCATGCCGAGCAGGACTGATGCAAATTCGCGCGGATTTTGTACCCGGACACACCCATGGCTGTAAGCGCGTGTCGAATCAGCGAACAGGTTTTTGGTTGGCGTATCATGCATGTAAATGTCGTGGCCATTGGGGAACAAGAATTTTAATTCGCCCAATGCATTGTCTGAACCTGGCGGTTGCTGAACGCCGAACTTTGGCGCTTGGCCAATACTCCACCAATCAATGTCTCGCGAGGAAACTTCAACGCCGTTGGCGTCTTTAATTTTAAATCCGTTACGATCAAGATAGCCCGGGTCTTTGCGCGATTTCGGGCCATATTCATTGATGATAATTGAAGCGGGAACACCCCATGATGGGTTGAAAACCACGGTTTCAATCTGATCATAGAATGAATATGTCTGGTTCATCGGCTTACCAATGATCACGCGGCTGTGCCACGCAACTTGGCCTTGATCCATCACATTCACTTCATAAGCGGGCTGGTTCACAAACACAAAGCGCGAACCAAGGTTTTTAGGTAACCAACGCAAGCGCTCCATATTGATGACGAGGCGCTTTCGTTCATCACCGCTGTGATCGGCATTCAGCGCTTTCAGCGTTGCAGCGTTAATGATGCCCGTTGCTTTGATTTTGCTTGCGGCCTGAAATTTTTTGACGCTTACGCCCAATTTTTTATCAAAAATTGTTGGATCGGCTTTGCTATCGAGCTCTGAGACAGAGACACCGAGTGTCTGAAGTCTTGACCTGATTTCTGGAATGCGTCCGTCGGTGTTTCCAACTTTCAAATCAGGGCCACCGGCAATTTCGTCTAGTTTCTTTCCACTGTCAGAGAGCTTGCTTATTGCAGATTTGAAGGCCGCATATTGTGGGTTTTGCGGAGCTAAGCTGGCGATGTAAGATTCTGGGAATGGCGAAAAGCCAAGAACCTTCATCACTGCATCAGCTGATACAGTTTGTGGCTTAATATCATTGTAGAGTGAAAGACGATTAGGGTCGAACTGACCACCTGACATGTGGCGCGCGTATTTTAAAGTTGCCGCTGTCATAGCGATGTCGAACTGTGCTATTGCAACCGGATCATTGACAATCATTTCTTCAACGTTGTCAAAACTGGTCAGGCCTGTTGGTAAATAGTTCTTAGCTACCAGCCCATCGTCACCAGCTTTGGACATGGTTTTTAACATTGTCAGTGCGCGGGGCGAAACGTGGCCACCAGCCGTCCATATTGGCTTGAATTGATTGGCGGTATAAAAAACGAGTATTGCTTTGCGTTCAACATCAACGGCGCGGATTTTTGTGGCCTTGTTGATGAGTTCGATGCGAATGGACTCAGCTTCTTGATCTTTGGTTTCAAATTTTAAAATGCTTGAATCATAAACTGGTACCACTAATGGTGGCATATAATTTACAATGCCGAGGCCCAGACCTGGCAGAGGATCAGGCTCGGACAAATCGGCTTGGATTTCTTTTTGTTTTTGTTTTTTTGTGACCACGGGGTCGCCGTAGAAAACGTTTATGCCATCTGGATTATCAATGATGCCGCTGTTGGCCCGACGACGTTTTTCAAGTTGTCGTTGTTCCCACCACGTGAGTTTTTGGTCAGACCCTGTATCAAAAATGGGACGAGAAGGCGTTCTGGTGGTTGTGCCGCCAAATAAGCTCTCAAAAAAGCCTACTCGCCGTTTATGAGCAACTTGCCCTGCATCGGCCGCGCTTGCACCAAGTGCAATAACAGTTAGCCCAAGAAATAATTTTGGCGCCAATTTCGACATCTTATTGCACATCTTTCGAACAGTCCCCCGGAACGGAAACAGTTAAACTTGAGTTTATGGCTATTCAATGGGTGTAAGGCCGAAATATGACAATTTTATTGAACTGTTACCCGGCGGCCTCTTCGAGCCCCAAATCGCGCATCTTGCGGTAAAGCGTTGAACGCCCAATTCCTAATTTGCGCGCCACTTCGGACATTTGCCCGCGGTAACGGTGCATCGCCAATTTAATCATATCGGCCTCTACTTCTTCCAAAGTTCGTATGTGGCCACCATCAGTTACGATTGAAACGCCAATTGCATTGCCATCGCTCACTTGGTTGGTATTCGTGCGCACTTGGTTATTGCCATCTGGCCTACGCAGTGTGTGCGGTGCTGGAATTGGGGCGGCAGGAATTTTGACTTCGAAACCATCCACCAAAGCCGCGATTTGGGGGAAATCTTGAATATCGAGAATGTCTGTTTCGCAAAGCACGATGGCCCGGAATACTGTATTTTCAATCTGACGAACATTGCCCGGCCATGCATAGACTTGCAGCATCTGAAGTGCATGCGGGGTGATGCCATGAACTTTGCGGCCTTCTTCAGCGGCAAGCTTGGTGATGAAGTGATTGACCAAGGCTGGAATATCTTCTTTCCGGTCACGCAAAGGCGGCACCATGATGGGATACACATTCAGGCGGTAATAAAGGTCTTCGCGGAATTTTCCGGCTTTCACCATCTCAATCATATTGCGATTGGTGGCCGAAAGTAGGCGAATGTTGACTTTGACCGACTTGCGGCTGCCGACAGGATCAATCTCGCCTTCTTGAATTGCACGCAGTAATTTGACCTGCATTTCGAGCGGAAGATCGGCCACTTCGTCGAGAAAGAGTGTGCCGCCATCGGCTTCTTGGAATTTTCCAAGATGCTTATTGTTGGCGCCGGTGAAAGAACCCTTTTCATGGCCAAACAAAGTGGACTCAACAAGATTTTCAGGAATGGCACCGCAGTTTACGGCGACGAAAGGTTTGCCAACACGCTCAGATTCGCCTTGAATCGCGCGGGCAATCATTTCTTTGCCGACGCCTGATTCACCTTCGATCAAGATTGGAATATTTGATTGTGCGCCACGTCGGCCAAGGCGGATTACATTGGCCATCGCAGGGGATGAAGCCACGAGATCATCAAAATTTAATGCGCCAGTTACTTTTTTATTGAGGCGTTTTACTTCCTCGGTCAGGGCATTTACTTTCAGCAAATTCTGCATTGAAACGCGGAGGCGTTCGGGCGAGACAGGCTTTACAACAAAATCATCGGCGCCTGCGCGCATTGCTTTAATAACGGTTTCGATTGAACCTTGTGAAGTTTGCACTATCACCGGCAAGTCGCCACGGATGGCTTGCAATTTTTCTAGAAACTCGAGACCGTTCATGCCAGGCATCATTAAATCGAGAATCGCTAAGCCAATCGTAGAGCCCGATTGCGAACTGAGTGCTTCAAGGCCCTTAGTGCCACTTTCTACGGCAATGGCTTCAAAACCAAAACGCTTGACCATTTCTTCCAGAATACGACGCTGGGCTGGTTCATCTTCAACAATAAGGACTCTGGACGTCATTCGCTTTGTTCGCTCACCAATTATCGGGCCAGTTTTGCGTCTGCCTCACCGCAGCTGACCGCTTGTTGAGCAAACTGTGGCAGGGAGTGGTAAAGGCCAGATTAACAACATATAATATTTGGATACATGCGAGTATTTTCCACCTGCGTTTGCTTGCTGGACAAGCATCGTTTTCCCGATAAACGTGGGCAATATGCAGAATCCAAACCAAAAGGAATATTTTATGCAAGCCAGCCCAAAACTTGGAAATTTACCCGAATGGAACCTCACTGATTTGTATCCAGCACCAGATTCGAAAGAGTTTCAGTCTGATTTGGAGAAGTGTTCTGCTCAAGCCAGTGCATTTTCTGATTCGTACAAAGGCAAGCTTGCAAGTTTGGATGGCGGGCATTTGGCAAAGGCGGTTGCGGCATATGATGCAATGTCGGATTTGATTGGTCGCGTTGGTTCGTATGCGCAGCTTTTTTATGTGGGCGATACCACCGATAGCAACCGCGGCAAGTTCTACGGCGATGTGAGCAGCAAGCTAACTGATCTTGGTTCTCAGCTTTTGTTTTTTGAACTTGAGCTTAATCAGATTGGTGATGCTGCGCTGGAAAAGGCGATGCAAACACCAGCGCTTGGCCATTATCGGCCATGGATTGAAAACCTGCGCAAAGAAAAACCTTATCAGCTTGATGATAAGACGGAACAACTGTTCCTCGAAAAATCACAAACAGGGTTTGCTGCATTTAATCGTTTGTTTGATGAAACCATGGTCGGTTTGCGGTTCAAGGTCGATGGCGAAGAGCTGACGATCGAGCCCACTTTAAATTTGATGCAAAGTGCAAATGAGGCTGAACGCAAAAAGGGTTCAGACGCTTTGGCCAAAACATTTGGCGATAACATAAAGCTGTTCACACTGATCACTAATACATTGGCCAAGGACAAAGATATTTCAGACAAGTGGCGTGGCTTTAAGGATATTGCCGAAAGTCGCCATTTGGCCAACCGGGTTGAGCCTGCGGTGGTCGATGCTTTGGTTGCTGCGGTGCGCGCATCATATCCGCAACTTTCGCATCGCTATTATAAAATGAAAGCAAAATGGCTGGGCAAAGAAAAACTGATGCACTGGGATCGTAATGCCCCGCTGCCTGCTGAAGATACGCGCGAAGTGCCTTGGAATGAGGCCGAAGCTTTGGTTTTGAAGGCTTACGGTGCTTTCTCACCTGAAATGGCCAGCATTGCAAAAAACTTCTTTGATAAGAATTGGATTGATGCTCCTTGCCGCCCCGGCAAAGCACCGGGTGCATTTGCACATCCAACAGTGCCATCCGCCCATCCTTACGTGCTGCTCAATTATCTCGGCAAGACGCGGGATGTCATGACATTGGCCCATGAGCTTGGGCACGGTGTTCATCAAGTGCTTGCCGCAGAGCAGGGGCCTTTGATGTCCAATACGCCGCTCACGCTGGCTGAAACGGCATCGGTGTTTGGGGAGATGCTGACATTTCAAACTTTGCTGAAGGAAACAACGGATAAAGGCAAACGCAAAATCTTGCTCGCGTCAAAAGCTGAAGACATGATCAACACGGTGGTGCGCCAGATTGCGTTTTATACCTTCGAACGCAAAGTGCATGAAGCACGCAAAGAGGGCGAGCTGACACCTGATCAGCTGAACGCCTTCTGGATGTCAGTTCAAGCTGAGAGTCTTGGCCCAGCCATTGAGTTTGGCCCGGGCTATGAAACGTTTTGGACTTACGTTCCGCATTTCATCCATTCGCCGTTTTATGTTTACGCCTATGCCTTTGGTGACTGCCTGGTGAATTCGCTGTACGGCGTTTATCAGAATGCATCCTCCGGCTTTGCCGAGCGCTACCTTGCCATGCTGTCGGCGGGGGGCACCAAGCATCATTCCGAACTGCTGAAACCGTTTGGCCTTGACGCCAGCGACCCGGCCTTCTGGCAGATCGGCCTGCGCATGATCGAAGGGATGATTATCGAGCTGGAGGGGCTGGAGGCGGCGTGAGATCTGGACCGCCGGCCTCCGGCTGGCTTGTGCCACATGCAACGCTCCAGGCCGGCCGGAGGTCGGCGGTCCAAAGTGCAATGTGATGGAACGACGCATGTTTGCCTACACGCCCTATGACAGCGCAAAGCTGCCTTTCTCCATCGGCGTAGCGCCGCTTGATCCTGGCGGCTGGATCAGGCCCGACAGGCTGCTGGCCGATGAGCTGGCGCAGAAAGAGGCGTTGATTGCGGGCCAGCGCGATGCGGTCTGGCGCGAGGAAGCGGGGACGGGCACGGCGCAAGCGGAAGTGCGCGACGCGCTCGTCGCCTTTCTTCTGCAACACCATCCCCTGTTGTATCGCCGGGAAGGCGATGCCTTGCGCATTTTGCCCGCCGACCGCAGCATTGCGCTTGGCGATGACACGCCGCCCCTGCTGGCAGCCTCGCGGCTGGTGCAGGATGACCTTTGCCTGATGCGAAACAGCCCGCAGGGCTGGCGCTTGGTCGCGGCGTCGCTTTGTGCACCCTCAACCTGGTCGCTGGCCGAAAAAATCGGCCTGCCGATGCACGAAATTCACGCGCCGGTGCCCGGCTTTGCCGGGCGCATGGGCGCGGTGATCGCCCGCATCTTTGACAACTTGCAACCGGGCCAGATTGTCGAGCGCTTCAACTGGTCAATCTATGGCGATAATAAACTGAACCATGCGTTGAGCCGCGCCGCGCCGCACGAGCATTTTCCGCCGGGCGAGCCTGTGCTGCCCAGGGCCCACATTCGCGTCGAACGCCAGACGTTGCGACGCATGCCGGTCAGTGGCGATATTCTATTCACGATACGGATTTATCCTGAGCCGATCACCATGTTTGCGCAGCATCCACGCGGGCAGGCCTTGGCGGCGGGGCTGCGCGCGCAGTTGCTGTGCCTCAATGCGGAGCAGCTCGCCTACAAGGGTCTCGTGACAGCACGCGAGCGGCTTGCGCTGGCGCTGGCGGAGATTGCCGCGCGCCAGTAATGCGCACTTATTCCGGTCCGGCGGTAAACTTGATGCTGGCGAAATAGGCCGCGACGTCCTGAATGTCCTTGTCCGACAGGGTCGGCGCTATCTGGGACATCATGTCGTTCTTGCGGTCGCCGGATTTATAGGCCTTCAGCGAATTGATCAGATAAAGCTCGGTCTGGCCGGCAAGATTGGGCGCTTCCGGCAATTTGGCGAGGCCATCAACGAGACCATGGCAGGTCTGGCATTGCAGCGCTTTTTGCCGCCCGGCCTTGATGTCACCACCGGCGAGCGCGGGTGTGGTGAGGAGCGTGGCAATGGCCAGAAGGGTGATGCGAGTTGCGGTCGGGTTCACGGAAATACCCTATGGGAAATTACAATTCTTGATCGTGTACGAAACCCTCGCACGGGGGGAGAGGGTCGTCCCGCAGGGCCGGGGTGAGGGGATATAATCGCGCCGC